>NZ_JAYMNS010000004.1:0-223820 GCF_036941035.1 Candidatus Merdisoma sp. JLR.KK006
AAGCTCCATCAGATTTCGGGGATGTTTATTAAACAAAATATCCTTTTGCTTAACATTCGACACATGTGTATAAATTTCTGTTGTGCTTATAGAACTATGTCCCAACATTCTTTGTATATACCGAATATCCACATCCTGCTCCAAAAGCAGAGTAGCAAAAGAGTGTCGGAACATATGTGGTGTCAAATGCTGTTCAATTCCAGCAAGTTTGGCATAACGTATAATCATATAGCGGACGGACTGATCTGACAATTTCTTCTGCAGTCTATTTACAAAAAAATACCCACAAGTATCAATATCAGACTTAAAAGTCCCATGATATAAAGAAAGAGCCGAGAGAACCTCTGGATTACCAATCTGCAGGATTCTCTCTTTGGCTCCTTTACCATAAATCAAAATATTGTTACTGATAAAATCTATGTTTACCGGGCGCAAAGAGCATAGTTCAGATATACGCATTCCAGTAGCGAATAAAAGCTCAATAACAGCAATGTCCCGAATACAGCACCGGAGCTGATATTCTGAGGTTGCCTGTTCTTTCTGCTGATATAAGGTGGACAGGAAAGTTTGTATAGCGTGAAAAGGAATTGTTTTAGGCAAAAGCTTTGCCTCCCGGAAACGGATATCCAGTTTAGAGAAGGGATTTTCAGTTATAACCTCTTTGTACTCCATATAATGAAAAAAGGCTTTTAGACTGGCAATCTTGCGTTTAATCGTTTTCGGCTTATACTGCTTATGCAAATAGGTAATGTAGTTATCAAGGTTATCCTTGAAATAAAATTCCGAAATATTTTGAAGATAATTTGTATACTGCCTCAGATCAATCCGATAAGCTTTCAATGTCTTCTGGTCAAGACGCTTCCTGTATTCACAATATTCAATATATTCCGCAACATAATCATTTAAAGTATTCATAGTCTGACACTCTCCTGTTTTTTAGACTATTATGAGTGCCAGCCTATGAAATGTCTATTATTTCCCCTCTGGAAAGAACTTATCCAGTATCTCCAGACAACCTTTGGAGGTATATCCCCAAAGAATAGAACTGAGCGCCTGCACTGCTTCTGGTCGCTTTCGATAGTAGGTTCTGGGGGATATATTTGCAATATGCGGACGCAGGTTCTCAATGATTTCATCCGTATTCTGAAGCTGTTGATGAGACAGGTAGCTGTAGTAAAGGATCCAGTAATACTGTTCTCCATGCTTGTGCTTATTCCGCAGGATGTCCACGGCAGAGTTTAAGAGTGTAAGCATCTTATTGCTTCGCTCAATGCTCTTTGCATAGTTCTCCAGTTTGGTTCCTCCTACATCCGCACCTGCAATATACATGGAATCCAGAAATTCTTCAATGCTGCTTCCGTACTCGATTTCAAAGGTGTTTCGTACCTGCTGGACCGCCAGTTCCAGATTCCAGACGGCATCCCTGTAATTCTTTAACAGTTTCCAGGTATCATGAAACAGAGGGTTCTCCTCCTGTGTTGGGATGTTTTTATTTGGTCTTGTGTTTGCCATAGTATTTACCTCATCTTTCTTGTGCTTTTGATTGACGAATTGGGATTTTGTTACTGAACGATGGACGTGGTGCCCTCAGCAGAGCTTGGCAGGAGAAAGCGTCAGCTCAAACTGATAAGGGATTCTCCCATCCAGACAGCATATCTTCAGTGAATACCTAAAATCTGTTTCCCTGCAGTCGGATAAGGGATATAACTTATACAGGGTTTCGGAGCATTCACAGCACGGAACCCCTTGTGCTACAAGGATTTCCGCCGTTTTTCGGATGACCTGGCAGATGTTGGATTTTGAAACGCTGCCGGACAGGGATGAAACGGTATCCAGCTCCTCCGCTATGTAAATCTGCTCTTCTCTGACAACAGTATTTTCCGGAATGGGAGCATTTTCCGTAATATGGACAGGAACCTGGAATGTCATGGAAACCTCCTCTTTGTCGATCATGACGTCACTGATATTGAACATGGTGGATAAGTAGCTGCACAGATAGATCACACTGCCGTGACGCCCAGTAAAGGAAACGAGGGAAAGGTATTCCTTCTCCTGCAGCTTATTGAGTATCCGGCTGACAGTTGCTTTCGAGATGCCCCAGCGCAGGGAAAGGTCGCTGCAGCTGGTCAGCGGATTGCCGGTGCAGTTGCGGAAATAGACCACGGGGCCGAGTTCGGAGCCCTGGACCTGGCTGTCGTTGTAGATGGCGTGTACCCAAAGATCCAGTACAATATCCATCTCTGAGCATTTTCCCATACTAATCAGCTCATGGACTGCAGCAACCGGGAAAAAGAAAAAGCCCACATCCTTCTGACATGGGTAGTTGTAGTCGAGTGCGGTATTATGCTTTTTCCATCCGGTAATGCAGAATTTGATGAGATGCCCCCTGCCGAGGCGGGTATAGGTAATGTAATTCTGGTTCTGGAGAAAATCCAGGATGGACAGTGCCTGGTGCTGGAACCGTGTGCGGAACCATCCGGAAAGCTCTGAAGTCCTGCAGATCCATTCTCCGGGGCCAACCAGATAGGAGATGCCCTCCAGTCTCTGATAGGAAGAGCGGAAGTTTGCATAGGAGCAGAGTGTCATGTAATAAAAAAGATAGGAACTTCCGTTTGTGCGGATGTTCCTATCCTCCATGAGCGTGCGGATGAATTCCCGGTAGATGCGGCACCGGGGATAGTCCACGATTTGTTTGATTTCTAATTGATAGTCCATATATTCAATCTCCTTTGAAATATTGAGCCAAATCTTGTACTGTAAAACTGTTTATGTTATGATTAGGAAAATAATGCGTTGCTGAAGGAATGAGCGCTCTTTGCCTATGTAGAGTCTGCAAATAAAAAGGTAGCTGACCACCATACGAATCTTTTCCTTGCTAATAGCCTGCTAATTGGACGGGCAGGGACTAAACAATATTAGACGGAAAAAACGGTTTTAGATGGACAACTACCCTCAAAAAAGTCCAAATTACACGGAAAATATGGACAACAGAGAGTTTGCTGGACTCAAAAAAACGGGTTGATTTGACTCCTAAGCGGTAGGTCGGGTGTTCGAATCACCTCGGGAACGTATAAAAAAGCTAAAACCTAATTATCAGGTTTTAGCTTTTTTTCATCTAATTTTCCTATGGATGAAATATCATTTCCCCCTGCAACCATATAACACCCTTAAACCGACGGCCAACTTGGGGCTCTCCTAAAAGATCTTTTTGATTGATACAAACCTCAAAAATTAAATCATGACTTTCCACCGTAAGCACATAGATCTGTTCTTCCGTTAAACTATTTTCCACCTGCTTACACTCTAAAATTTCTCCCAGTATACTGTAATGGTCACACTCTACTCCATAAGGCATAAAGTATGTAGACACAATGGAAAACACATCTTCATTTGCTATTCTTCTGGAAATCATAGAATAAATATCCATATCCTCCAGGGTTAGATTTTCAATAGCTTCCTCATCACCATCTCTGGCTGCCTGAATTAATTTTGTTCTCTGAAGGACAGCATCAGAATTTTCTTCTTCTGTCATTCCTTTGATTACAGGAAGCAGTACCTTGCCGCTTACAGAAAGACCAGTAAACCTAAGTGTTACAGTGCAGGAGGAAAGCTGGTTCAATCGCTTTTCATTTAACAGATCTGCCACATTCTGAACATAAAAAATAATAGATACGCCTAGAGACAGATCATCGCAGACGCCTGCATAGGATTCTTTTTCAGCATGACGCTCTACTGTAACACTGTCATACAGCTTTTCTTGTTTTCCCTGAAAATAAGGAAAATAGTAATCCCTGCGATAATTTTCGTTTTCATCGTATTCTCCGCGAAGTATAATTCCCATTCCTGGTGCAAATTCCTTTTTCCGCTCGGAAAAGTCCACTCCATTCCGATTACCGGAGGTGCGTTCACCTTGATAGCTTTCTTCTGTCATTTGAAGCAAAAAATTCAGTTGCTCTTTATTTTCAATTTCGCTAAAACCTACAGCTCTCAAATATTCGTGCACCGTATTTCACCTCCCTTTTCCAATGAATCAATACCTGTGTAAACTTTTATTTAACTCATTGTACGAAAAAATACACACGAAAGATAATTTTTTAGAAAGTTATCCACATATTATACACTTATCCACATATTATAAAAATGTTTTACTTGATTACTTTCTGACCTCCCATATAGGGCTGCAAAGCTTCTGGAATGCTGACGCTGCTATCCGCATTCAAATTATTCTCCAAAAATGCGATCAACATCCGAGGCGGTGCAACTACTGTATTATTTAATGTATGCGCAAAGTACTTTCCTTTTTCTCCATTGATTCGAATTTTTAAGCGCCGGGCCTGGGCATCTCCCAGATTCGAACAGCTTCCAACCTCAAAATATTTCTTTTGTCTGGGTGACCAGGCTTCCACATCTACAGACTTCACTTTTAAATCCGCCAAATCTCCGGAACAGCATTCCAATGTCCGAACCGGAATATCCAGAGAACGGAAAAGATCTACCGTATTCTGCCACAGCTTATCAAACCACATAGGACTGTCCTCTGGCTCACAGACTACAATCATTTCCTGCTTCTCAAATTGATGAATCCTATACACGCCTCGCTCCTCCAAACCATGAGCACCCTTTTCCTTGCGGAAGCAGGGAGAATAACTGGTCAGCGTCTGCGGAAGACTCTCCGGCTGAAGAATCGTATCAATAAATTTTCCGATCATGGAATGCTCGCTGGTACCAATCAGATATAAGTCTTCTCCTTCAATCTTATACATCATGGCATCCATCTCTGCAAAGCTCATAACACCTGTAACTACATTGCTGCGAATCATAAAGGGCGGTACACAATAAGTAAATCCCCTGCCGATCATAAAGTCTCTGGCATAGGCGATTACTGCAGAATGAAGCCTTGCAATGTCTCCCATAAGATAATAAAATCCATTCCCTGCTACTTTTCTGGCACTGTCTAAATCAATGCCGTTGAATTTCTCCATAATTTCTGTATGATAGGGAATATCAAAATTAGGTACAACCGGCTCACCATAACGCTGTACCTCTACGTTCTCACTGTCATCCTTACCAATGGGAACACTTGGATCAATAATATTAGGAATGGTCATCATGATTTTTAATATTTTCTCATCCAACTCTTTTTCTTTTTCCGAAAGAGCAGACAGGCGATCTGCCTGTGCAGCAACCTGCTTCTTTACTTCTTCTGCCTCTTCCTTTTTTCCCTGACCCATCAATGCGCCGATCTGCTTGGAAAGCTTGTTTCTCGCTGCTCGTAAAGCATCTGCCTCTTGTTGAGCTTCCCTTTTTTGTGCATCCAATTCAATAACCTCATCTACCAGCTTAAGCTTTTGATCCTGAAATTTATTCTTTATATTTTGCTTTACAATCTCCGGGTTTTCCCGTACAAACTTCATATCCAGCATAATTGTAATCTCCTTTAGTCATTTACTGCTTTTTCATCATATACCACTCTGATTCATTTTTCAAGCCTAGCTTTTATTTTTTGCCTGATTCAGGGCTTTTTCTTCTTCCTCTGAAAGATTAATCTGACATTCTCCCTTTACAATTTGTTTTACATAGGAATAACTTCCTTCATTTGCATACACTGAATTTATAATAAATCCATTTTCCTCTTGATCTAAAAGTGCTAATGCGTAACTCAATTCACCGCTCATCTCGCGAAATGCGTCATATTTTACCATTCCCATTTTCTGATAAGTCATACGCTGAATTTTCTTCAACACTTCTATTTCTACCTGCAATTTCTTATTTTCTTTATCTGCAATTTGGACCTTCTCCATATAAGAGAGAAGTTCTTCTTCTAAACTCTTACCGTCTTTTCCTTCTAAAAAAGCTTCTATACGCTTTTTCAGCTTTTTTTGTTTACATAACACGATAATTATTATAATTATAAGGACTACTAAAAGAAGTACTATAGCAAATAAGTAATACGCAGGGTCAATTCCTGTATATTGATAGATGTAATCTAAAACTGGGCTGTTCACGTCTTTTTCCTCCTGTCGTATTTTAAATTTTAATCATCTTTCTGATATTTTTATTATGTATGAGAAGTATTCAATATAATATCAATAATTCGTTCCAAATCTTCTTTAGAATAATACTCTATCTCAATTTTTCCATTACCCTTTGCTTTTTGATGAATAGATACCTTACTTCCAACAGCCTCTTTCATCTTTTCTTCCAAATCCGTATAAATAAAATCTTGTACAACTTTTTCCTTTTTCTTTTCTGTCTTTCCTTTCTGAATGTCCTTTACAATTTTTTCAATCTCACGGACACTAAGTTTTTCATCAAATACGCGAGCTGCTGTTGTCACTTGCAGCTCAGGATCTTCAATTCCCAATAATGCTCTGGCATGTCCTGTTGTAAGCATGTCATCAATCACCATTTGCTGTACTCGTTCATCCAATTTCAATAAACGCATTGAATTAGTAACCGTAGTTCGGCTTTTTGAAACTCTTTCTGCTACCTCATCCTGTTTCAGATTAAATTCTTCCAAAAGACGTTTGTAGGCTATAGCTTCTTCAATGGGATTAAGACTTTCCCTTTGAATATTTTCAATCAGAGATATCTCAACAACTTCCAGATCTGTATATTCTTTTACTATAACAGGAACTTCTTTTAGACCCGCTAGTTTTGCAGCTCGCCACCTTCTCTCTCCTGCAATAATCTCATAAAATCCGTTTTTTTCTTGCACAATCAGGGGCTGAATAATACCAAACTGACGAATAGAATCTGCAAGTTCCATTAAAGCATCTTCCTCGAATTGTTTTCGAGGCTGATCTTTATTTGGTCCCACCTTTGAAATCTTTATTTTTAATTCTATAGGTTTCTCAACAATCTTTTCTACTATTTTTTCTTTTTCTGGCTGTGATGATTTAATTGTTTCCGGAATAAGACTATCCAATCCTTTTCCTAACCCACTTTTCCTTGCCACTTTAGTCTTCCTCCCTATTTATAACTTCTTCTGCCAAAGCCCTATAACTTTCTGCTCCCGCTGATTTTGTATCATATATGGTAATGGGATACCCGTGGCTGGGTGCTTCCGCCAGACGAACATTTCTTGGGATTATTGTACTATATACCTTTTGTTTTACATTTGCCCTTACATTTTCTACTACCTGCAAAGAAAGATTTGTTCTGGCATCAAACATGGTAAAGACGATTCCTTCTATATCCAAATATGGGTTTAACCGTTCTTTTACCAAATTAATAGTATGTATTAACTGACTCAATCCTTCCAAAGCATAATACTCACACTGAATTGGGACTAAGACAGTATCTGCTGTAGTCATAGCATTAATTGTTAAAAGGCTCAAAGATGGAGGGCAGTCTATTAAAATAAAATCATATTTGTCTTTAATTTCATCTACATCTTTTTTTATAATATATTCCTTTTCTGGTATACCTATCAATTCTATCTCCGCTGCTGCTAAATCCACATTAGAAGGAATCAAATAAAGATTTTCAAACTCTGTAAATTCAATGCAATCTTGTATAGCTGCTTCTCCTAGAATTAAATCATAAACTGTATATTCTAATTGACTTTTATCAACACCCACACCGCTAGTTGCATTTCCTTGGGGATCTAAATCTATTAATAGAACCTTCTTATTTTTTTCTGCTAGGGCAGCGGATAAATTAATTGCAGTTGTTGTCTTACCTACACCGCCCTTTTGATTGGCAATAGCTATTACTCTTCCCATAAACAAATATTTCCTTCCTATTTTTTATGTTTCACGTGAAACATTCATTCACAAGTTAGTTTTAATTATATCACATTATTCTGCAGTATAAAACTATTTTATTTGTTTCACGTGAAACATTTTAAAAATCAGAATTATTTCGAGCATAGAGGTTCCTTTGCAGGCATTCCCGCTTTTCTTGGATATTTTTTTGGCGTATATCCCGTTTTTCTTATTTTTACAATACAACGAAAAACATCTGTATCAGGAAGTAATACTTCTCTCTGCTCCTCTATTATTCCTCCAAGAATATTAATTGCTCTTCTCCCAGATTCTAATTCTTCCTGTATTTTACCTGACTTATACGCAATAAAAAAACCTTCCTTTCTTACAAAAGGAATACAATATTCTGATAAAGTTGATAAATTTGCAACAGCTCTGGAAACACAAAGGTCAAATTGTTCCCTATAATTATCCTTTTTTGCTAAATCTTCCGCCCGACCATGGATTGCTATAATTTTTTCTAATCCAAGTTTTTGAATAACCTCATTTAAAAATTGAACCCTTTTATTTAAGGAATCCAATAACACCACATCTAAATCCGGATAAATAATTTTTAAAGGAATCCCGGGAAATCCTGCACCAGTACCTACATCAATTAATCTTCCCTTGGGAATAACTATCTGATGAATCATCAAACTATCAATAAAATGTTTCAATATCACTTCATCAAAATCTACAATCGCAGTCAAATTCATTACCTTATTTTTTTCCACCAAAAACTCATAATATTGAAAAAATTGAACTGCTTGTTGATCTGTCAATTCTAATTTAAGTTTTTTAAATTTTTCTTTAATCTTTTCCATTTTATCCATTATTCATACTTACCTTAATTTATAAGTCTTCTTTTTTGTTGTTCCATATAAACCAAAAGTACCGAAATATCTGCCGGTGATACTCCGGAAATACGGGAAGCCTGTCCGATAGATACAGGTCTGTATTTTTCAAGCTTCTGTCTTGCTTCCAAACGAAGACTCGGAACTTCCGCATATGGAAAATTTCCAGGAATATACCTATTTTCTAATTTTTTAAATTGCTCAACCTGTTTTTCCTGACGCTTAATGTATCCTTCATATTTAATATTAATATTTACCTGCTCCGCCACACCCTTAGCAAGCTTTGGCCGTTCCGGATCCAAAGGTGCCAAAATATCATAATTTAGTTCCGGTCGACGTATCAATTCTGCAAGAGTAGAACCAGATGTAAGAGATGCGCTTTTTGCTCGCTCTAATAATCTCTGTACCTTTTCGCCCGTTCCAATATTCACATGCTGCACTCTGTTGATTTCCTCTGAAATCTGTTTTTCCTTTTCCAAAAGTAGCTGATATCGATCTTCTGAAATAAGCCCCACTTGATACCCCAGCTTAGTTAAACGCAGATCGGCATTGTCTTGACGCAATAAAAGACGATATTCGGCACGAGAAGTCATCATTCGATAAGGTTCCCTATTTTCTTTTGTAACCAAATCATCTACTAATACACCAATATAAGCCTGAGAACGATCCAAAATCAATTGCTCTTTTCCTAGTATTTTCATAGATGCATTAATACCTGCCAAAAGCCCCTGTGCTGCCGCCTCTTCATAACCGGAGCTTCCATTAAACTGGCCACCGCTGAATAATCCGGAAACATCCCGAAATTCTAAAGTAGGAGCAAGCTGTCTGGGATCAATACAATCATATTCAATAGCATAAGCATTTCGAACAATCCTTACATTCTCTAAACCAGCTACAGAAGAATACATCTTATGCTGAACATCTTCTGGTAAAGAGCTGGACATGCCACCCACATACATTTCATTGGTATAAAGTCCCTCCGGTTCAATAAATACCTGATGCCGATTTTTATCTGCAAACTTTACTACCTTATCTTCAATAGAAGGGCAGTATCTTGGCCCTGTCCCTTCTATCATACCGGAATACAAAGGAGAACGATCCAAATTCTCACGAATAATTTCGTGAGTCTTTTCATTAGTATAAGTCAACCAACATGATACCTGTTCCTTCTGAACATCTTCCGGATCTGTAGTAAAAGAAAAAGGAACAACTTTCTCATCACCAAACTGTTCCTCCATTTTACTAAAATCAATGGAACGTCGATCAATACGTGCAGGAGTTCCTGTCTTAAAACGATACATTTGAATTCCCAAAGACTTTAAAGAATCTGACAAATAATTGGCCGCCTGCAACCCATTAGGTCCCGTGGCATTGCTTACATCTCCATAAATGCATCTTGCTCTTAAATATGTGCCTGTACAAAGTATTACAGCTTCCGCATAATAAACAGCTCCGGAATAAGTCTTAAGCCCAGTCACATGATGATTCTCTGATAAAATCTCTGTTACTTCAGCCTGCACAATTGAAAGATTTTCTGTGTTTTCCAAAACTCTACGCATACTACGACTATACTCAGATTTGTCCGCCTGTGCACGCAGAGAATGTACTGCCGGACCCTTGGAAACATTGAGCATTTTTGACTGGATAAAAGTCCTGTCAATATTCTTTCCCATTTCTCCGCCCAAAGCATCAATCTCACGAACCAAATGTCCCTTTGAGGTTCCTCCAATATTTGGATTGCAAGGCATAAGTGCAATACTGTCAATGCTTACTGTAAACATAATAGTTTTTAAACCCAATCTGGCACAAGCCAGCGCCGCTTCACAGCCTGCATGTCCGGCACCTACTACAGCCACCTGACAATTTTCACTATACACAGATTCCGATTTCATCTTTCATATCCTTCCATTATTTTCCAATACAAAAACGACTAAAAATTTCCTGCGTTAGATCTTCACTCATTTCTTCTCCTAAAATAGCTCCCAAAGAAGAATAAGCACCCATCAAATCAACAGTATAAAGATCCTCCGGCATTCCTTCACAGATACTATTCTTCACCATAAAAAGGCTTTCCTTTGCTTTCTCCAAAGCAGTCTTATGACGAATATTTGTAATAATAAGCTCATCATTAAAAGAAATACTTCCCTGAAAAAACAAATCTCGAATTATCTCTTCCAATTCTTTCAGTCCATGACCACTTTTTGCTGATACTGTAACCACTGGATGCTGTATCTGATCCTGAATCATTTCCTCTGTTACAACAGACAGTAAATCTGATTTATTCAACAATATAATCGACTTCTTATTATGCAAAAAAGCAAGAATTTCTTTGTCACTCTCATCCAAAGCGCAGGAACTGTCCACCACATATAGGATCAAATCAGCAGATTCAGCTTGTTCCTTTGCCCGATTCACACCTATTTGTTCTACAATATCCTGAGTTTGCCTGATTCCTGCCGTATCCAAAATATTCAAATTGACTCCATCCAAATGAAGCTGTTCTTCCAAAATATCCCGGGTCGTTCCCGCAATCTCTGTTACAATTGCACGTTCCTCTCCAAGAAGAGCATTCATAAGTGAAGACTTTCCTGCATTCGGCTTTCCTAAAATAACAGTCTTAATTCCCTCTTTTACAATTCTTCCATTATCAAAAGTATTTAAGAGTTTATCAATCTCTGAAATAAGATATTCCAGATTTTTTGAAAGCTTATCACTATATCCATCCAGACTGATATGCTCCGGGTCATCCAAAGCAGATTCTAAAAAAGCAGTTTCATATAAAATCCGTTTTCTAAAATCCTTTACTTTTTCACTGACAGAGCCTTTTAATTGAGAAACAGAACTTTTCAAGGCCAATTGATTCTTTGCTTGAATCAAATCCATAACTGCTTCTGCCTGCGAAAGATCCATTCTTCCATTGAGAAACGCACGCTTTGTAAATTCCCCTGGCTCAGCAGGACGTGCCCCTTTTTTGATGACAGTCTCCAAAATCCTGCGAAGTACAAGAATACCTCCATGACAATCTATTTCTACAGTGTTCTCCGCCGTATAGCTGTGGGGAGCCTTCATCAAAAGAATAATCACCTCATCCAGCAATTCTTCTCCATCATAGATATTTCCATAATGAATAGTGTATGAATGCTGATCCGATATTCTTTTTCCCGGATTTTTAAATTTAAAAATCTGTTCTATAATAGAGAAAGCATCTTCTCCGCTAATACGAATAATTCCAATTCCTCCGCTGGACATAGCTGTAGATATAGCTGCAATCGTATCACTATTCATAAGAAATACCCTTTCTTTTTCCTATCTTCACAAAAAGGAACGCCTCAGCGTTCCTTTTTCTCTCAGTCAACAGAATTGCCATTTACTTAGACCGCTGTCCACGGGAATTGCGGTTATAACGATTCCGATTTTTTCCTCCATTATAATGTTCCAAACGCACTCCTTCTCTCAAAGTTACAACTACACGGCGATAAGGTTCTTCCCCTTCACTATGAGTACAAACAAATTTATCATTTTGAAGAGCCGAATGAATCACACGCCGTTCATAAGGATTCATAGGTTCTAAGGAAACAGGCTTTCTCGTTCTTTTTACCTTATGAGAAATATTCTTTGCAAGATTCTCTAAGGTTGCTCTTCTTCTTTCCCGATAATTTTCCGTATCAACCTTTACACGAATATATTCTTCACTCTTTTTATTCGCAACCAGGCTGGTCAAATATTGAAGAGAATCTAAAGTCTGTCCTCTCTTTCCAATAAGGACACCCATATCATCCCCTTCCAGGTCAACAGTAATTTCATGTTCTTGAGGATGAGCAGTTACTATTACCTGAACTTTCATTTCCATAGCTGCAAATACCTTATTCAAAAATTCCTGAACAGGAACTACATCAATCTCAATCGGTTTTTTCTCTGGCTTCTTCTCTGCTTTTACTTCTACAGCAGGCTTTTCCTCTTTTTCAGCCTGTTCCTTTTTAACTTCTTTTTTTACTTCCTTTGCAGGCTCCTTTTTAGGTTCCGGAGATACAGGCTTTTCTACAGCTTTCTCATTTACTTTTTCCAAAATCTTTTCTACTTCTTTTTCTGCTTTCTTTGATGCCTGAATCTCTTCCTCAGTCTGAATATGAGCTTTGATCACAGCCTTTCTACTTCCAATACCAAGAAATCCGGCACTTCCCTGAGAAATCACTTCGTATGCAATCTTATCCCGCGTAGTGCCAAACTTAATTGCAGCTTCTAATATAGCATCATCAACTGTTTTTGCCGAAACTTCAATATATTCCATAGTGAACCCCTCACTTTTTATTTATTTTTGCCCTTATTGTTCTTTTCATTATACTGTTCTACCATTCTCGCCTTGGCTGCCAGACTTCCCGGTTTTGCCGTTCCCTTACTGTAATATTCGGTAGAATCCTGAATTGCTTTCTGACGTTCCTCAGAAGTAATCTCTCTTTTTGTTGTCTCTACATTGCGGGTGCTTGTCCTTGCTACATTACTAAGCCGTTCCGGAGGAAGCCCGTTTTTCTCTCTCTTCCTATTATAAGCTTCTATATTCTTTTTAATTTCTTCATCAATATCCATCTTACTTAGATGCTTATTGATTATCAACTGCTGAATGGTACGGACCACAGCACTCATAATCCAGTAGATGCCTACACCAACGGGAAGAATGGCACAAAAATATACGGACATAAGAGGCATAAAATTATTCATCATTTTCATGGACTGCATCATTTCATTATTCTCACCGTCCGCAGAAGCCGCCGCCTGGGGCATCAGCTTCAAGCTGAACCACTGACTTAAGCCCGCCAGTACCGGAATAAGAAGTGCAACTACAATCCACAGATAATTCCCCTCAGCAAAACTTTCCTTAATGGTATACCAGGGTGAATTTACAATATTCAGTCCCAGAAAATCATTAAAACCGCTCAAAGTGTGCTGCGTACTCTCCACAACACTGCTTAAGCCTGGAAATTCCGCTGCTATACTTTCCCACTCTGCGGTAGTTGCCTTATTCAGCACATCAATGATGGTATTCTCCAAAGCAAAATCACGCTTCTGAAAGGACGCAGCGCTTTTGAGTCCCTTAATAAATGCGCTTCCGCCCGAAGTACTCAGCAAATCTGTCACCAGAGGATAGTAAGCCATCTTAATCTTATCAATATATGCGGGAATCGCATACACCACTGCATATACTGCAAGCAGAACCGGAAACTGGATAAGCATGGGAAGACAGGTTCCCGTAGGCGAAGTGCCGTACTTTGCATAGACAGCCTTTGTCTCGTCCTGCATCTTCAGCATAGACGCCTGATCCTGTTTTCCTTTGTACTTTTTCTGAATCGCCTGGATCTCCGGATTCATCCGCATAGACATTTTTGAAAACTTCTGCTGCTTATATGTCAACGGAATCATAAGCATATATACAATAATGGTAAACAGAATAATAGCAAAGCCTACATTGGCAATTCCGATAGAATCCAGAAAATTAAAAATCTGATTAATAATCCAGCCTAATATTTTCGCAATATCACCCAGAATAAATCTAGAATCCTGTGTTAAAAACAAACTTGTCAATGGAAAAATCCTCCTTTAGCTTTTACCCCTGGATATCCTTTTCCTCAAAAATCTTTGCGGCTAAAGGAAACCTTACGGCACCGGATCATATCCTCCCTTAGAAAATGGATTACATCTTAAAATCCTCCATACAGCCAGAATACTTCCTTTTATGGCTCCATATTTCTGAATGGCCTCCAATCCATACTGGGAACAGCTTGGAATGTAAGGACATCTGGTACTTTTCATCGGCGATAGATATTTCTGATAAAATTGAATCAATCTGATCAATATGGTTTTCATTCTTTTCTGATAACTCCCTGAAGCTTTCCCAAGTGAAGCAATGCATTGCGGATCTCTTCAAAGCTTTTTCCTTTTGCATTTACCCTTGCGATGACTACCATGTCCAAACCACTATTGAACATGTCTTCCTGTAGCCGGTAACTTTCCCTGACCAGTCTTGTTATCCTGTGTCTTACCACACTGTTGCCTACTTTCTTACTGACGGATACACCAAGACGGTTCTTTGCAAGACCGTTTTCTCTTACATAGAGAACAAGATAACGGTTTGCACAAGATTTTCCTTCCTTATATATAAGCCGAAAATCCTGGTTCTTTTTCAACGATTCTGAATGAGGATACTTCATATCTCCTCCACATCAAAACATAAGCAGATCAAAAAAACACGTGCAGATCTAAAGAAACACCATACGGGTATCCCTTTATGCACAAAAGACACGTGCAGATCTAAGGAAAAAGGCCACATATATGCGGCCTACGCTGATAACTTCTTTCTTCCTTTTAATCTTCTAGCTGCTAACACTTTCCTTCCGCCAGCAGTACTCATTCTCGCTCTGAATCCATGAACTCTCGCTCTGGACTTCTTCTTTGGCTGAAATGTCATTTTCATCTCTCAAAACACCTCCTCTTCTAAAAAACATTATCTCAATTATATTCGGAAAAGCCTACAAAGTCAAGCAATTTACAGGCTTTTTTCGTTTTCTGGATTTTAAACAGTATTTTGTTATTAAAGAAAATTTTATCCACAATATGTGGATAAGTTGTGGATAAAATGTGGAAAAATGGAATTTTTTATTTTTTCTTGATTATGAAAATGATTTGTTATATTATTGAATATAGGGTAGCATGCATTTTTTTACAGCCACTTTGAGGAGAATAATACAATGAACCTAATTTTAGATAAATGGAGCGATATTCTGGAACATATTCGAAAAGAACATGAACTTTCAGATGTGTCCTTTGAGACATGGCTTCTTCCTTTAAAAATACACAGCATAGAAGGTCATACCGTACGGATTATTGTACCCGTAGATCAAATGGTTACTTATTTAAATTCAAAATTTAAAATTCCAATCTATGTAGCCATTGCAGAATTCACAGGGGAAAAATATGACATTGAATTTATCACAAAAGAAGAAGCTGACGCATTTGACCTAAAGCAGAAAAAGGAATCGCCTGCTACTTCCGCTTTACGCAGACAAGTACCAGTAAATGTAATTTCCGAACAGTCTAATATTAATGCAAAATATACCTTTGACACTTTTGTAGTAGGAAATAATAATAAGTTTGCCCATGCTGCATCTCTGGCCGTAGCTGAAACACCGGGAATTGTCTATAATCCGCTTTTTCTCCATGGAGGTGTAGGACTTGGCAAAACCCATTTGATGCACGCCATTGCAAACCATATATTAAATATTAATCCTAATATGAAGGTTCTCTATGTAACCAGTGAATATTTTACCAACGAATTGATCGAAACTCTCCGTGCAGGTGATCCAACTGGTATGACCAAATTCAGAGAAAAATATCGGAATATTGATGTTCTGTTAATTGACGATGTACAATTCATTATTGGAAAAGAAAGTACTCAGGAAGAATTCTTCCATACTTTCAACTCCCTTCACAATGTCAATAAGCAGATTATAATTTCCAGTGATCGTCCTCCCAAAGATATCGAGACTCTTGAGGAACGCTTAAGGACACGTTTTGAATGCGGCCTGATTGCCGATATTTCTTCCCCGGATTTTGAAACTCGTATGGCAATTCTTCGTAAAAAAGAAGAATTGGAAGGATATCAGATTGATGATGGCATCATTACCTACATAGCTACCAATGTAAAATCCAATATTCGTGAGCTGGAAGGAGCTTTCAATCGACTCATAGCCCTTTCTACATTGGAAAAACGTCCTATTGACATGCCTCTGGCTGAGGAAGCAATTAAGGATATTATTTCACCTGGAGAGAGCCGTAAGGTTACACCAGAACTGATCATTGATATTGTTGCAGAACATTTTCATGTAAAACCAGATGACATCAAAGGTAAAAAGCGAACTGCTGATATTGTATACCCCAGACAGATCGCCATGTACCTCTGCCAGGATCACGGAACCTCCTTTAAACGAATTGGAGAGCTCTTAGGAGGCAGAGACCATACAACGGTTATGCACGGAGTAGAAAAAATTTCCAATGAATTAAAGGTGAATGACTCTACCGTACGTCTCGTTGAAACCATACGGAAAAAGATCTATCCCAATTAAAATTTATCCCTCTACACTTATGGATAACGTTGGGATAAGCAGTGGAAAACTTTTCACAACTTCAAGTATGTGTACAACCTACCCTGTTTTCCACAAGCCTTCTATAATATTTTCACATACTTATCCTTTTGGAAAATGCCTTTATTACAAGGCTTAAAACTGGTTTTCAACATATTCACAGCCCCTACTAAGACTAAGACGGATTATTTTATTTATATATATATGAAAGGAGTTTTCCACATCATGAAAATCGTTTGTAATAAAACAGATTTATTAAAAGGTGTAAACATAGTTTTGAAAGCCGTTCCTTCCAAAACAACAATGTCCATTTTGGAATGTATCCTGATTGATGCTTCTGCTCAGAAAATCAAGCTTACAGCAAATGATATGGAACTTGGAATCGAGACTGTTATTGAAGGTGATATTCTGGAAAAAGGTATTGTAGCCATTGATGCTAAGATTTTTTCAGAAATTGTTCGAAAGCTTCCGGACAATTATGTTGCTATTGAAACAGATGCCAACTTCCAGACAAAGATTACCTGTGAGAAAGCAAAGTTTAATATTTCAGGAAAGTCAGGCGAGGATTTTTCCTATCTTCCTTATATAGAAAAAGAAGATCATATCAGTATCTCTCAATTCAGTTTAAAAGAAATCATTAAGCAGACCATATTTTCTATCTCTGACAATGAAAATAATAAAATGATGACAGGAGAACTATTTGAACTAAACGACTACAATTTGAAGGTAGTTTCTTTGGATGGCCATCGTGTTTCTATCCGCAATTTGGAGTTAAAGGAAAGCTATGACTCGAAAAAAGTCATTGTACCAGGAAAGACTCTAATGGAAATCAGCAAGATCCTTTCCGGAGAAATGGATTCTTTTGTCAATATCTTTTTTACAAAAAATCATATTGTTTTTGAATTTGATGAGACAGTCGTTGTTTCCCGTCTGATTGAAGGAGAATACTTTCGCATTGAACAGATGCTTTCCAATGATTATGAGACAAAGGTTCAAGTAAATAAAAAAGAATTGCTAAATTGTATTGATCGTGCCACTCTCCTTATCAAGGAGGGTGATAAAAAGCCGATTATCATTGAGATCGGCGATGGAGAAATGCATCTTAAGATAACCTCAGGAGTAGGTTCTATGAATGAGGAGATTGTGATTGAAAAAGAAGGAAAAGATATTTTAATTGGATTTAATCCAAAGTTTTTGATTGATGCACTTAGAGTGATTGATGATGAAATAATTACACTATATATGGTAAATCCAAAGGCACCCTGTTTTATAAGAGATGAAGAACAGTCTTATATTTATCTGATTCTGCCTGTGAATTTTAATAGTGCAGTCAATTAAGGAATAGGAGAACATATGGAAGAAATACATATTCGGGATGAATTTATTAAGCTTGGCCAGGCTTTGAAGCTGGCCGGGCTGGTAGATTCCGGTGTGGATGCAAAGTATGTGATACAAGAAGGGCATGTAAGAGTAAATGGGGAGACAGAGTATCAGAGAGGGAAGAAACTTCATTCTGGTGATATTTTTTCTTACCATGGACAGGATGTCAGGGTGTCATGATTATACAATCCATAGAGCTGAAGAATTTCCGGAACTACCGGGAATTGAAGCTGTACTTTGATGAAAATACGAATATCTTCTATGGGGATAATGCCCAGGGAAAGACAAATATCCTGGAGGCTGTCTATTTAAGCGGCACTACAAAGTCTCACAAGGGAAGCCGGGATAGGGATATGATCTTTTTTGGAGAAGAAGAAGGCCATCTGCGTACTTTTGTAAAAAAGGGCGAAATGGATTATCGTATTGATATTCATTTAAAAAAGAGCAGAACAAAGGGAATTGCAGTTAATGGTATTCCCATCAAAAAAGCAGGTGAGCTCTTTGGAATTGCTAATTTTGTATTTTTTTCTCCGGAAGACCTGAGTATTATTAAGCAGGGGCCGGGAGAAAGAAGAAGATTTCTGGATATGGAATTATGCCAGCTTGATAAGGTATATCTGCATAATCTGACCAATTACAATCGGATTGTAGTCCAGAGAAATCGGCTTTTAAAAGATTTGGCACTTCGCAGTGATCTGGAAGAAACTCTGGATGTATGGGATATGCAGCTGGCAGAGTATGGAAGTAAGATTATTGTCGGAAGGGAGTTATTTATTCGACAATTAAGTGAGATTATTTCCGGAATCCATAAAAATCTCTCAGGTGGCAAAGAAGATCTTCAAATCTCTTATGAAAAAAATGCAGAGGTAGCAGATCTTTATGAGATGATTCGAAGGAACAGGGATCGGGATAGAAAAATGAAAACTTCTACTGTAGGCCCCCATCGAGATGATTTACGGTTCGTTATAGATTCTATTGATATTCGAAAATTCGGTTCTCAGGGCCAACAAAGGACAGCCGCACTTTCCCTGAAATTATCGGAAATTGAATTGGTAAAAAAAATCATTCATGATACACCGGTATTGTTATTAGATGATGTTTTGTCTGAACTTGATCATAATAGGCAAAACTATTTATTAAACAGTATTCATGATATTCAAACTATGATTACCTGTACGGGTCTGGACGAATTTGTCAATCATAGGTTTTCCATTAATAAGGTATTTCGGGTAATCGAAGGTGCCGTATGGGATGAGAATTAGAAGCAGCAATTTGTTCTGGATAAGAGTTATACAGAGCATATTGAGGAAATAAAAATAGGAGGTTATATATGAGTACAGAGTACGGTGCAGATCAAATCCAGATTTTGGAGGGGCTGGAAGCAGTCCGGAAAAGACCTGGCATGTATATTGGAAGCACCTCTGCCAGGGGGCTCCACCATCTGGTATATGAGATTGTGGACAATTCCGTAGACGAGGCATTGGCAGGATTTTGTAAAAATATTGACGTATCCATCAATAAAGATAATTCTATTACAGTTATTGACGATGGAAGGGGAATTCCGGTAGGAATTAATCACAAGGCCGGGATACCAGCTGTAGAGGTAGTATTCACTATTCTTCATGCAGGCGGTAAATTTGGCGGCGGAGGATACAAAGTATCCGGCGGACTTCATGGTGTGGGAGCTTCTGTAGTAAATGCTCTTTCCGAATGGTTAGAGGTTACTATTTACAGTGGAGGAAAAA
Source organism: Candidatus Merdisoma sp. JLR.KK006 (assembly GCF_036941035.1). NCBI lineage: Bacteria > Bacillati > Bacillota > Clostridia > Lachnospirales > Lachnospiraceae > Candidatus Merdisoma > Candidatus Merdisoma sp. JLR.KK006. The sequence continues at coordinate 19,860 of NZ_JAYMNS010000004.1, forward strand.
TCTATAGACAGCGTTATGAAAGAGGCCATGTAATCTATAAGCTGAAAGAGATAGGAACTTGTGACCTTGAAAAAACAGGTACCACGGTAGTATTTCTTCCGGATAAGAAGATATTTGAAGAAACAGTTTTTGATTATGATACTTTAAAGATACGCCTTCGTGAGATGGCTTTTCTGACAAAAGGATTAAATATTATTCTCAGAGATAAAAGGGAAGAAAAAGAGGTTGTAAAGGAGTTCTGTTATGAAGGAGGAATCCGGCAGTTTGTGGAATACCTGAATCGTTCTAAGACCAGCCTTTATGAGCCTATTATCTACTGTGAAGGCATGGTAAATGATGTATATGTAGAGGTTTCTATGCAGCATAATGATTCTTATACAGAAAACTGCTACAGCTTTGTAAATAATATTAATACTCCGGAAGGAGGAACTCATTTAACAGGATTTAAAAATGCACTCACAAAAACCTTTAATGATTATGCAAGAAAAAATAAGCTTTTAAAGGATAGTGAACCCTCTTTGAGCGGCGAGGACATCAGAGAAGGTTTGACAGCCATTATCAGCATAAAAGTTGGTGAGCCTCAGTTTGAAGGTCAGACGAAGCAGAAGCTGGGCAACAGTGAAGCCAGGGGAGCTGTAGATAATGTGGTATCTGAACAATTGATGATTTTTCTGGAGCAGAATCCAACCATTGCAAAGGTAATTCTTGAGAAATCAATTTTAGCTCAGAGAGCCAGAGATGCAGCAAGAAAAGCCCGTGATCTGACTAGAAGAAAGACGGCTCTTGACGGTATGGCTTTGCCTGGCAAGCTGGCAGACTGTTCTGATAAGAATCCGGAAAATTGTGAGATCTACATTGTAGAGGGTGACTCTGCAGGGGGGTCTGCAAAGACAGCTCGTTCCCGTGCAACACAGGCAATTCTTCCTCTGCGCGGAAAGATTTTGAACGTAGAAAAAGCAAGACTTGATAAAATATATGCCAATGCAGAGATTAAAGCTATGATTACTGCATTTGGAACAGGAATTCATGAGGATTTTGATATTTCAAAGCTTCGTTACCACAAGATTATTCTCATGACAGATGCAGATGTTGATGGCGCCCATATAAGTACCCTGCTTTTGACCTTTATTTATCGTTTTATGCCGGATTTGATTCGGGAGGGTTATGTATATCTGGCACAGCCTCCTCTGTATAAGCTGGAAAAAAATAAAAAAGTATGGTACGCCTACAGTGATGAAGAATTGAATCAGATTTTAACAGAGGTTGGACGGGATCAAAGCAATAAGATTCAGCGTTATAAAGGTTTGGGAGAGATGGATGCAGATCAGCTTTGGGAGACAACTATGGATCCGGAGCACAGAATCTTAAAACGTGTTATGATAGACGATACAAATTCCGCAGAGATTGATTTAACCTTTACTACTCTTATGGGAGATAAAGTAGAACCAAGACGGGAGTTTATAGAGACGAATGCGAAGTATGTGAAGAATTTGGATATATAGAATAAATAATTACAGAATGGTAAAGTCGCAAAGGCGCACGAGAGGAACTTTCATGAGTGCCCTTTCGAATGAAAGTTTCTCTCATTACCTGTGTGTCGAAGTGATTTTACTCTTTAGTGCTATCGCACAGCGATTTTGAATAGGAGAATAGAATGGAAGATAATATCTTTGACAAGGTCCATGAGGTAGATTTGAAAAAGACCATGGAAGATTCCTATATTGATTATGCTATGAGCGTTATTGCGGCTCGTGCTCTTCCAGATGTAAGGGATGGCTTAAAGCCAGTGCAGCGCCGTGTGCTGTACTCTATGATTGAATTAAACAATGGTCCAGATAAGCCTCATCGTAAATGCGCCCGTATTGTCGGCGATACTATGGGTAAATATCATCCTCATGGAGACAGCTCTATCTACGGAGCTTTGGTTAACATGGCTCAGGAATGGTCTACCCGTTATCCTTTGGTAGACGGACACGGCAATTTTGGATCTGTTGATGGAGACGGTGCAGCGGCCATGCGTTATACAGAAGCGCGTTTAAGCAAGATTTCCATGGAAATGCTGGCAGACATCAACAAAGATACGGTAGACTTTGTACCTAACTTTGATGAGACAGAGAAGGAGCCCTCCGTGCTTCCTTCCAGATATCCAAATCTTCTGGTAAATGGTACGACTGGCATTGCCGTAGGAATGGCTACCAATATTCCGCCTCATAATTTGAAGGAAGTAATTGCCGCAGTTGTAAAGCTTATTGATAATCGGGTTTTAGAAGATCGAGATACAGAAATTGAAGAAGTATTAAAGATTGTTAAAGGTCCGGACTTTCCTACCGGAGCAGAAATTCTGGGTACAAGAGGCATTGAGGAAGCTTATCGAACCGGACGGGGAAAAATTCGTGTTCGTGCTGTTACAAATATTGAAGCAATGGCCAACGGAAAGAATCGTATTATAGTCACAGAGCTTCCCTATATGGTAAATAAAGCACGTCTTATTGAGAAAATTGCAGATCTGGTTAAGGAAAAGCGAATTGACGGTATTACTTATATTGGAGATGAATCCAGCCGAGAGGGAATGCGGATTAATATTGAGCTGAGAAAGGATGTAAATGCAAATGTCATTTTAAATCAGCTCTACAAGCATACACAGCTTCAGGATACCTTTGGAGTAAATATGCTGTCCCTGGTGAATAATCAGCCGAAAACCTTAAATCTTTTGGATATGCTGAAGTATTATCTTCTTCATCAGGAGGATGTGGTTACACGAAGGACAAAGTATGAGCTGAATAAGGCTGAGGAGAGAGCACATATATTAAAGGGATTGCTCATTGCCCTTGATCATATTGATGAGGTGATCAAGATTATCCGCAGTTCCCGGTCTACTCAGATTGCAAAAGAGGGATTAATGGAACGCTTTGGTCTGGATGATATCCAGGCACAGGCCATTGTAGATATGCGTCTGAGAGCTCTCACCGGATTGGAGAGAGAGAAGCTGGAAGCAGAATATAAGAGCCTTATGGAGCAGATAGAGTATTTAAAGTCTATTCTTGCAGATGAAAAGAAGCTTTTAGGAGTTATCAGGGAGGAAATTCTTGTTATCTCTGAGAAATATGGTGATGAGAGAAGAACCCATATTGGTTATGATGAATTTGATTTGTCTATGGAAGATTTAATTCCAAATGAAGAAATAGTGATTACTATGACAAATCTGGGTTATATCAAGCGGATGACTACGGATAATTTTAAGAGTCAGAATCGCGGGGGCAAGGGCATCAAGGGAATGCAGACTATCAATGAAGATTATATTGAGGATCTTATGATGACTACCACCCATCATTATCTGATGTTTTTTACCAATACAGGTAAAGTATACCGCTTGAAGGCTTATGAAATTCCAGAGGCCGGCAGAACTTCCAGGGGAACAGCTATTATCAATCTGCTGCAGCTGCAGCCGGGTGAGAAGATTACAGCTGTGATTCCTATTAAGGATTACAATGAAGGTAAATATCTGTTTATGGCTACCAAGAATGGACTTGTAAAGAAAACTTCAATTTTGGATTATGCGAATGTTCGTAAGACAGGGCTGCTGGCTATTAACCTTCGAGATGGGGATGAACTGATTGAAGTAAAATATACAGATAATGAACAGGATGTATTTCTTATCACAAAATTTGGTATGTGCATCCGTTTCCATGAGACAGATGTAAGACCTACGGGCCGTACTTCCATGGGAGTAATTGGAATGAATCTGACCGATCAGGATGAAGTGGTCGCTATGCAGGTGCATACCCAGGGTGAGTATCTTCTGGTTGTATCAGAAAAAGGACTTGGAAAACGTACTCACATAGAAGAATTTAATTCACAGAATCGCGGCGGTAAGGGAATTAAATGCTACAAGATTACAGAAAAGACAGGATATGTAATTGGCGCTAAGGCGGTAAATGAGGAAAATGAGGTAATGCTTATTACTACGGAGGGAATTGTTATTCGTATCCCCTGCAATGGAATTTCCATTGTAGGAAGAATTGCTTCAGGTGTGAAGCTAATGAATGTGGATTCCGAAAATGTAGTAGTGGCAAGTATTGCCAAGGTTCGGGGACAGGAAGATTCAGAAGAGGAAACAGATCCAGAAGATTCAGAAAACTCTCAAAAGAATCAAGAATCTGAAAGTCAGGATAAAAATGAATAATTTTATCGTAAATCAATAAATATATATTGATTCCCAAAAATAAGTATGATAAGATGCGGTTATCAGCTAAAAAGCGGTAACTGCATCTTTTTTCATAAAGATCATAAATGGGAGACATAGTATGAATCGAGTGAATGTAACAAAAATAACAAAAGGAATTTTAGATTTTATGTTTTATGCAGGAATTTTCGCATGTATAAGCCTTCCTCTTTCTCTCAGATTTATTGGAAACTATTTTCCTCACTATAAGATTTTTTATTTTCCTATGCTGATTTTATTCTTTATTTCGGGAATTTTTGCTATTTTAATTATCTTAGAGCTGCGGTCTATGTTTCGAACGGTGTTGAATGAGGACTGCTTTGTTAAAGAAAATGTTCGGGGATTAAAGAAAATGGGAAACTATAGTTTTTGTATTGCTGCTTTAAGTGCAGTCAGGCTGTTTATTGTAATTACTCCTGCAACCCTGGTAATCATTCTGGTATTTATAATTGCCGGATTATTTAGCAAGGTACTTTCCAATGTATTTGATCAAGCAGTTACTTATAAACTGGAAAATGATTTGACTATATAGAGGAAAACGGGGGCAGAAGGAAGGAGCAGCATATGTCAATTGTGATAAATCTGGATGTTATGATGGCAAAGCGAAAGATTGGGGTGACAGAGTTAGCTAAGGAAGTAGATATTACTATGGCAAATCTCTCTATTTTGAAAAATAATAAAGCAAAAGCTGTACGTTTTACTACCTTGAATGCTATCTGCAAAGCTTTAGACTGTCAACCAGGGGATATTCTGGAATATGTACCCGAGGAAGAAGGTATTAAAATCAATGAAAAGGGAATCTGATAGAAATAATTAAAAAATTGGTAATAATATTCATTTTTACAATAAAAATGAATAGATGACAAATTAATGAAAGTATACTATAATTACTTTGAATTCTTATGGAGAAAGAATCTAAAGTAATTTTTATATTTAGAATAATTTTTAGAATAAAAAAGTCGTGACAAAGGAGAAACAAGATGAAATTAAAAATATCTCAAAGAATGAGTTTATTATCTGTAATTTTGTCTCTTTTGACTACGACTATATTTATTTACTTCATAATGCAATTACTTTATACCAAAATGCCCCAATATGAAGAGTTTGTAACAGGTTATACTTCCTGGACAGCTTATTATAAATCAGGAGATATGAGCCTTGCTTATTTGGTGATTGGAGGTATTCTGGTATTTTATGGACTTTTTGTATTATTATTTTACTTTCTTTCCAATAAGCTAGATTGGTTGAAAGGAAATGTGGATGTAAAACTGGAATATAAATCCGGATGGAAAAACAGACTAAAAAAAGTGCAAAATATCTTTTTTTTCATTTTATTTATACAATTTAGTATAGCATCTGTATTAAGAACAATTGATCTTTTGATACCTGGAGATAATTTGGTTTATGGAAAAAGAATTTATTTGATACAGATAGTTTGTTTAATTGTAATCGTAGTTTTTATTTATATCTACATAAAGCAGAAGAATGAAAAAAGCATGAAACATGCTTTGGAAAAAAGTCAATTTTTTTTGCCTTTGTGTTTTTTATGTATCTCTCATTATGAATATCTATGGAATGGGATGATAGTTACTCAGTATGATTCTATAAAAATGAAAATAGTTATGGGAATTATAACAATTATATTAATTAGTTATAATGCTTATCGTATTTTTTTTAAGGATCGGGAAAAGAAAGAAGGAACAATCTATTTAAGCAGTTTTCTTTCTTTGGCAGTATTTGCTTCCTATATTCTTCCAAGAGGGACTATTTCGGGAACACCTTTGGAAATGTATCATTATGGAGAATTTTCAAGTCCTTTACATCAGCTGGTGAATTTTGGCATAGTTCCTTATCTGGATACTATGCCGATTCATGGAGTTTGCGATTATATTCAGGCAGGAGTATGGTATACGTTGTTTGATGGAACTTATGCTTCTTTTGAAGCAGCTATGGTAATTGGATGTGTACTAATTGCTGTAGTTACTGCTGCTATTATCTATTACTGTGTAGAAAATAAATTAGCCGGGTTACTTTGTATTCTGCTGTTTTCCTTGTTTGGAGATCATTATTATTATACACGATGGGCTTTTGTATTACCTTTTATGTTAATTATATTTTCAAAAAAGGTACGAACAGATTTTTCCAAACTATTATGGTGCTGGACGTTTATATCAATTTTATCTGTTGCCTGGAATCCGTCTATAGGAGGATCCTGTGCTTTAGCTGCCTTACCTATGGTTCTTTATGAAGGAATTCATGAAAAAGGGTGGAGAATCTTTCTGAGTCTGAAAGAAAGAGAGGGAAGAAAAAAACTTTTACCTTGGTATATTCCTCTTTTTATTCTGGGATTATGTTTTATCCCCATGTTTTTTGCAATTTTGCGTTATATTGTAGAAAACTCGGAGGCAATTTTGGAAACTACAGGGGATATTCTCATGGAAGAATTGACTGCACCTTATGTGTGGTATGCTACCTTTGGTTTTGTATTTTCTCTGTTGGCAGCTCTTTATTTTCTTATTGAAAAAAAGGAAGAAGAAAAAAAACTGGCAGTCTATGCACTGATGTTTTTAATCATATTTAATGGAATTATAATAAAATATACATTTATCAGAACACAATTTGGAGAACGGGGGATTATTGTTACCTGTCTGTGCAGTTTATTTTTGATTCTTATGATATTTCTTCCTTACTTGGATGAACATCGTTCTGTAAGCATAACAGGTATTACATTTTTTCTTTTTATTTGTGCAGTATGGTTTAAAGGAACCAACATATTGGAACTGCCAGGAAGAATTTTTGAACAAGATGAAATTCCTTCGGATTATGTTTATGCATCTGTGGATGAAACAGAAATACCTGGTCTTGGCAATATTTACATTACAGAAACTCAAAAACAGGAACTAATGAATTTGAATGAACTTATTCAAAAAGCAATTTGGGGGGGGCATCAGGTCATAGATATGACCAATCAGCTTGCTCATTATAATATTTTAAATATAAAAGTTTTGCTTCCTTTCAGCAGTACTTATAATACCAATAACCGTGTTATGCAGACAAAGGCAATTGAGGTATTAGAGGAAATAAAGCCGGAAGTAATTGTTGTATGGCCTGCCTGGGAGCATGATTCCGGATCATTAAGCACACGAAATTATTACCTTTATCAATATCTGTCAAAAAATTATGTTCCATGTAAATATAAAAATATTATTTTTTTTACTAATCAGACAGAGATTCAGGATCAATATGAATCTGCTTATGAAGAGCTTGGGCAGATCATGCATCTGGAAAGACTGAAAAAACTGCCGTCTGTCTGGGGAAATGAATATTTAGAAGAAAAGGAAACAGAGGATATATCTCTTTCATACAGTTTAGCGGATACAAATGCGGAAAAGCTGGGCAAAGATTGTTACCGTATGACAGCAGAAGAAAATTATTTTATGTATGTATTTGAGAAAAATTTGAATGGATCCCAGGTTCCATTTTTACGGATTAGTGTAAATAAGCATGATGAATCCCAGACAGATTTGAATTTTGAAGGTGTAGTCTATTTTATGAATGAAGGGAAAGGTTTAAATGAGGGGCATCGTTTTATCTATGATGGAGGAGAGGGGGAATTTTTAATTCCTTTGACAACCAGCCCTTATTGGAGTTATTCGGATGAAATACAGACAATTCTGTTAGATTTTATTGGTACTAATCTAAAAGATAGAGAAGTAGAAATTAGTTTGGAATTTGAAATATTAAAATCGTAAGATGAAGGAGGAGAAGTATAATGAATACAAAGGATAAAATTTTGCTTTTTATTCCAGGATATAATTGTGAGAAGCAGATTGTACGTGTTTTGGAACAATTGGACGAAGGCATTTTAAATTTTTTATCTCAGATTATCGTAGTTAATAACCGAAGTACAGATAAAACCGAACAGGCAGTGTTGCAATTTATGCAGGATCATCCTCAGGTTCCCATTGCATTACTGCGAAATCAGGATAATTACGGTCTTGGAGGATCTCACAAGACTGCTTTTCAGTATGCTATGGATCACGGCTATGATTATGTAATTGTTCTTCATGGTGATGATCAGGGTGATATCCATGACATGGATCGAGTGTTGAAAAAGAAGCTTTACAGAAAATATGACTGTTGTCTGGGAAGCCGCTTTATGCGGGGCTCCCGATTGAAGGGATATTCTCTTTTCCGTACCTTCGGAAATATCGTATATAATTTTTTATTTTCTGCAGTAGTGCGGAATCGGATTTTTGATCTGGGTTCCGGTTTGAATATGTATTCTGTATCTATGCTGAGAAATCATTTTTATGAAAAATTTCCGGATAAATTGACCTTTAATTACTGTATGATTCTGGCTTCCCACTATTACAGACATCGAATCATGTTTTTCCCAATTACCTGGAGGGAAGAAGATCAAATATCCAATGTAAAGATGGCAAGCCAGGCAGTATCTGTATTAAAAATGCTTGCAGCTTATGGACGAAACTATGAATTTATAAAAACAGAACTAAGGGAGATTCCCCGGAATGCTTATCTGGCCGATGTGATACAGGAAAACAAATGAGGACTTGTCTATGAAAATGTTATATCTTGTACCGCTGTTTCTGACAGGACTGTTTGTGGTTCATGCACTGAAAATGATGCGTTTTTATCTGGTGCTTTTAGAACAGAAGATATCCGTAAAGGAATTTTTGTTTTTATACATAAAAACTACTTTTATCAATCTGTTAATACCCTTTAAGTTGGGGGAGGTCTATCGGATATTCTGTGTAGTGCGTTTTACAAAATGCCTGCAGATCGGAATTTTAAGTGTTGTACTGGATCGGTTTTTTGATACGTTTATTTTATTATTATTTTTAATTCCATACGATCTAGTCATCCTTCATGGCCTTACCTGGATGACAGGGATTTTATTGGTATTTCTTTTATTTGTGATGCTGCTCTATCGAATGTTTGAGCCTACCTATCTGTATTTGAATGAATATATGATTCGGAATTCCAAAAGCAAGAGAGGAATTTTTATTCTTTCCGCCATGGAAATGCTTCGGGAATGGTATGATTATATAAAAGATCTCATTAAAGGCAGGCAATATTTGATTATTTTTTGTTCAGCCCTTGGATGGATAACGGAATTCGGTTTGCTTTGGCTGATATCCCGTTATGATCAGACAGCATTTGGTCTGACAGAATTTGCAGATTATATTCAATCTATATTTTCTTCGGAAAAGAATCATGTATTTATTATCTATAATCATTTTAGCATGTACATTTTGTTTGCATTGATTCTGATATTTTTGTGTTTTCGATTTTTGGGGAGAAGGAAAAAATGAAAAAAAAAGTATTTGTTCTGTATGATGACAGAATCCGGCCAAACGAAAAAATTGCTCAGGTAGCAGGGAATAAAACCTATGGAAGTATTATCTTTAAGCAAAAGACCATTCAGAGACGGGTGGAGGAAGTTCTTCAGGATAAAGATTACATTTTAAAATTTTGTCCTTTTTCAGAGGAAAAGAAAAGAGAAGAAAGCATTGGATTGGTGTTGTCTGCTTCTCAGTCTACATCAGTGGTATATTTGTTTTCTTCCTATGGAATTTTAGATCCTCAGATGTTCGGGCTTCTTTTGGATAAAACACAGTTTTTAAATCAATCAAAAAAAGTAACAGTAAATAAGAACACAGCAGCCTTACTCTTTGCAGATACAGAGCAATTCCGAGAATGGGTGAAAAAAGGCAGCAACCCGGAAGGAAATGAGGAAATGGAAGCCCTTTTGGGAGATATGCTGATAGATTTGAACTCTTTTGATGAATTTATTCAATACATAACCAGTGGTTTTGATGCAAGATTTTTTAATACTTTGGAGGGGGATCAATATACAGTTACAAAACGATCTGCAAACAGAGAAAAAATAAAGAATGAATATCAATTTTATTATTTTCTTCCCAGGGAAATGCAGCATTGGTTTGTACAGCCGTATTCCTATGAGGAATCAGATCAGATGGCCTGTTATACCATGGAGCGTATGCATATGACAGATCTGGCTATTCAGTATGTGCATGGGGCTGTCTCTACAGAGGATCTGGATCAAATTCTGTGTCAATTATTTTATTTTTTAAGGACAAGATGTACAAAAAAAATAACAAAAGAGGAATACGATCAACAGTCCAAACACCTGTATTTGGATAAGGTTCTGGAAAGGCTTGCAGGGCTTAAGAAAAGTTCTTATTTTGAGAAAATGAATGGAATGATTGGGGTTGGAACCTTCTATAAGGATATTGATGCAGTCTTTTCTCATTATGAAGATTTATACAGGAAAATACATGAAAAATATACCTTTGAACCTCTTGCTACAGTCAGTCACGGAGATCTCTGTTTTTCCAATATTCTTTATCAAAGGCATGCAAATATTCTGCGGATGATTGATCCAAAGGGGGCAACGGAGGAATCCGACATCTGGATGGATCCCTGGTATGATTTGGCAAAGCTGTCCCATTCCATCTGCGGAAGATATGACTTTTTTAACAGCAGCTTGTATCAGGTGAAGATAGGAGAAGATCTAAAACTTGAGCTTCAGATAGATTTCGAAAATCAGGCTTATATAGAGGTATTTCAAAGATATTTGGAGGAAAATCAGTTTTCTTATCCGGTTGTGCGTCTATATGAGGCTTCTTTGTTTTTATCCATGCTTCCATTGCACATGGATAATCCCCAGAAGGTATTTGGATTTTTATTAAACGGAATTGAAATTTTACAGGAGGTGGAGAGATGTTTGAAGGATTGACGCTGGTGATGGATATTGACGGAACCATCTGTCCGATTAAGAGGAAGGATCAGGAGTATATAGATGTGGTTCCTTACAAAGAAGTTGTGGAAAAGATGCGGGAATATAAGGCCGGCGGTGCAAAAATCGTATTGTATACCTCCCGGAATATGAATACCTACAAGGGAAATCTGGGCATGATCAATGCCAATACAGCAAAGGTTCTGATGAAGTGGCTGGAAAAGTGGGAGATTCCCTATGATGAGATTCTTTACGGAAAACCGTGGCCGGGACACAGAGGATTTTATGTGGATGATCGCTGTGTGAGACCGGACGAGCTTTTAAAATATTCGGAGGAGGAATTGGATGCTATTTGTAAAGGCAGCCGTCCAGAGGAGGAGCGTTTATGACAATTGTAATTACGATGGCAGGCTTTGGAACTCGATTTAAAAAAGCAGGCTATCCCATGCCAAAGTATCAGATTACTGCTCATGGAAAAACCTTATTTGAATGGTCTATGGAGAGTCTTGCAGACTTTCGCCGTCCGGAGGATACCTATTTGTTTATTCTGCGAAAAGAAGATCAGGCGTCAGATTTTATTCAGAAAAAATGCTCCGCAATGGGAATTTCACAAATTCAAATTATAGAATTGGACGAAATGACAGATGGGCAGGCTACTACAGCTATGTTGGGGGCTGAATATTGGAAAAAAGAAAGTCCTCTTTTAATTTATAACATTGATACATATGTGGAGGCAGGTCAGATGCGTCCCGAGGAATTTTGCGGAGACGGGTTTATTCCTTGTTTCTGCGGGGAGGGAGATCACTGGAGCTTTGTGCGTCTGGGAAGGGATGAAAAGGCAGTAGAAGTTCGGGAAAAGGTACGTATATCTGATTATTGCACACTTGGTGCTTATTATTTTAAAACATGTGGTCTCTATGAGGAACTTTATGAAGAATATTACAGTGAAGGATCCAATATGGAAAAGGGAGAAAAGTATATTGCTCCTCTCTACAATTATTTGATTCAGAAGGGAAAAGAGGTTCGAATATCTGTAATTGATGAAAAAAAGATCCATGTACTGGGAACTCCGGAGGAGTTAGATTATTTTAAGGAGTATTATAAAAGATGAAAAAAATACGAATCCGAAAGCTTTGGATAACAGTGGCAGTTGTTCATTGGCTTATCAGTCTTCTGACAGATACTTTTATTATTACCTGTGAGAGTTCTGCAGTTTATGGAATCTGGAAGGTTCTGTTTTTGCTGTTTATTCTTGGACTTTATCAGATAGCAGGAAATTTGGTGTATGAATTTCGATCCGGCAATAAAGCAGTTTGCAGGATACTTCGGCTTTCTGGAATTTATTTTTTAGTAATGCTGATTTTTCTGCTTTTAACGTGGCCGGGAATATGGAGAGTGGATGAGTTTGGAATCCTACGTTCGGCTCAGGAATTGAGCCTTCATTTCTGGCAGGGATACTTAACCTCTGTCTATTATATTCTTTGTCTGATGATGCTGCCTTTTCCGGCATCTGTCGTTTTGTTTATGTGTGTAATTAATTCTGCTGTTGTGGGATATCTGGTTTATAAGCTGTGGACATTTACAGGGGAAAGAAAATGTGCTTATATTTTGTATGTGCCCTTTTTGTTTTTTCCTGTTATTGATTCAAATCTGTATCCCATGCGTATGAGTATCTATGCTTTTTTGGAATTGCTTTTATTGGCAAAGATATGTTTTTGGGCCTATGAAAAACGATATCCAAAAAAGGGAGAATTTCTTTGGACAGCGCTGTTAGCAGGAATTGTTACAACATGGAGAAGTGAATCCGTTTATTATCTTCTGCTTTTTCCTGTATTGCTGATTATTTTTTTGTGGAAAAGAGCGTCAAAAAAACAGATTGCCAGGGCTGTTCTTATCTATTTAAGCATTTCTATTGTATTGATAGGAATTCAGAAGATAGGAGATGGAGGAACCGGAAGCGGCGGCAGGGGGGATGGATATGAAATTACAGCAATTATACGTCCGCTGACGCCTCTTGTAGTGGAAGCTGCCTATGCAGAAGAAAAAGATTTGATTGCTATGGTAGATAAGGTCATAAACTGCGCATTTATTTTTCAGGGAGCTTCCGAAGGAGAAAACGGAATCGGTATCTTTTGGAGATGGGGCGGAGATGGATTAGTGAGTGACAGCTATACGGAGGAAGATTTTCAAAATCTGAAACGGGCGTATTTTCAGTTAATTCTGCGTCATCCGAAAACCTTTTTAAGAGAACGTCTGGATACATATTGGAAATCTACGGGAATTTTGGGAGATCTTCCGAATACGGATCCTCCTTCACTGCCAATTAATAAAAATATTCGAAATATAACATATAACTTATTGGAACTGCGCATTTTGGATGATGATAATTATTGGGTTCAGGGGAAAGCATCTGAATTTGTATATTCAACCATTTTTCCGTCTCTGATTCTGGCAGCTGCAATGCTTTGGTTTTTGGTGAAAAAGAAGTGGATTTATGCAGGTTGTATCATGATGGCGGCTCTTAAAGTTCCGCTTGTATTTTTGACAGCCCCAGGATGTTTGTTTATGTATTACTATTCTCCTTATCTATGCGGATGGATATTTTTGTTCTTTATGGGAATTTTATGGATTAGGAACAAAAACAGGGAGGCAGAGGAATGAAACGAATACTTTTGATGGTATTATATAATCTTCCCTTTGTACCTTGGTGGTGGTATCAGCTCTGCTCCTATGCAAAACATACAGATGAAATTCCGGAGGATAAGAAATTTGCTCTGTTGAAGAAAATTACCGTTCATGCCAATAAAGGCGGGAGAGTAAAGATAGAAGTTCATGGAAAAGAGAATATTCCTTCCCAAAAAGGTTTTATTTTCTTTCCTAATCATCAGGGGTTGTTTGATGTGCTGTCCATTATTGAAGCCTGCCACATGCCTTTCTCAGTAGTAGCTAAGATCGAAGTAAAGAACATTTTGTTTTTAAAGCAAGTCTTTGCCATTTTGAAAGCAAAGTTTATGGATCGGGAGGATGTTCGCCAATCTTTGAAAATTATCCAGTCAGTGACGGAGGAGGTAAAAGAAGGGAGAAACTATCTGATTTTTCCGGAAGGGACACGTTCTAAAAAGGGAAATGAGGTAGGAGAATTTAAGAGCGGAAGCTTCAAAAGCGCCATGAATGCCAAATGTCCCATTGTGCCGGTAGCCATGCTGAATGCTTATCAGGCCTTTGATACCAACAGTATCAGTCCGGTTACGGTAGAAGTACACTTCCTAAAGCCTATTTTTTATGAAGAGTATCAGGGAATGAAGTCCAGGGATATTGCGGAACTGGTACGGAGACAGATCGTAGAAACCATAGAAAACAGTCTAAAAAACAATTGACAACCATAGGAAGAAATGCTATGTTTTAACTAATTATACGACTGACGGAAGTGGAAGGAACCACAGGGAGTATAAGGATTGGAAAGCCGACCGTCTGGGCACATGTGTAGCTTAGATTGCGGCTTTTTTCTATTTTATGGAAGATTTACCGAAACTATTTGAAAAAAGACAAGAGAGGAGAAAAGACATGGAAATGATTTCACTGGCACAGGAACTTAGGGAAAATTCCTATCCGGGACGGGGAATTGTCATTGGAAAATCCGAGGATGGCAAAAAAGCAGTGACTGCTTATTTCATTATGGGCAGAAGTGAGAACAGCAGAAACAGAATATTTGCAGAAGAGGAGGATGGAATACGAACAGAAGCCTATGATCCCTCTAAGCTTACAGATCCAAGTCTCATAATTTATGCGCCAGTACGGGTTCTGGGGAATAAGACCATTGTAACCAACGGGGATCAGACGGACACAGTTTATGAACTCATGGGAAAAGGACTGACCTTTGAGCAGGCTCTGCGCACCCGGGAGTTTGAACCGGACGGACCTAATTATACACCGCGGATTTCCGGAATTTTGGAGATTGAAAATGGAACATTCAGTTATTCCATGTCTATCTTAAAGAGTAATAATGGGGATCCGTCTTCTTGTAATCGATATACCTTTTCTTATGAAAACTGCCCGGCAGGAGAAGGACATTTTATCCATACCTATCAGTGTGACGGAGATCCTTTGCCGAGTTTTGTGGGAGAGCCGAAGCTGGTAGCTATACCAAGTGATATGGAAAAGTTTACGAATATGCTGTGGTTAAATCTCAATAATGAAAATAAAGTGTCTCTCTTTGTGCGGTATATTGATATTGAAACAGGAAAATGTGAGACAAAAATAGTAAATAAGAATGAGTAAAAGGCCAGAACAGGAGAAAGGATTATATATGAAAGAATTAGAGTTAAAATATGGGTGCAACCCCAATCAAAAGCCCTCTAAAATCTATGTGGCAAATGGTGAGGAACTTCCCATCACCGTCCTTTTTGGAAAGCCGGGCTATATCAATTTTTTGGATGCTTTTAATGGCTGGCAGCTTGTAAAGGAGCTTAAGGAGGCCACCGGACTTCCGGCAGCAACGTCCTTTAAGCATGTATCCCCGGCAGGGGCAGCCGTAGGACTTCCTTTGGATGACACTTTAAAGAAAATTTACTGGGTAGATGATATGGGGGAGCTTTCACCTTTGGCCTGTGCCTATGCCAGAGCCAGAGGCGCAGATCGCATGTCTTCCTTTGGAGATTTTATTGCCTTGTCGGATGTGTGTGACAAGGATACAGCTTGCATCATCAAAAGGGAAGTTTCTGACGGCGTTATTGCGCCGGGATATACAGAGGAAGCTTTGGAAATCTTAAAAGGAAAGAAAAAAGGAAACTATAATGTAATTCAGATTGATCCTTCCTATCGTCCGGCGCCACTGGAGCATAAGGAGGTCTATGGAATTACCTTTGAGCAGGGCCGTCAGGAGCTGCCTATCAATAATGAACTTCTTTCCAAAATTGTGACTAAGAATCAGGAATTGACAGATGCAGCAAAAATGGATCTGAAGATTTCTCTCATTACCTTAAAGTATACACAATCCAATTCTGTATGCTTTGTCAAGGGCGGGCAGGCTATCGGAATTGGTGCAGGTCAGCAGTCCAGGGTACACTGTACCAGATTGGCAGGCCAGAAAGCAGATAACTGGTTTCTGCGTCAAAGCCCCAAGGTATTGGGACTTCAGTTTATAGACGGAATCGGCCGGACAGACAGAGATAATGCAATAGATGTCTATATTGGAAATGAGTATATGGATGTACTTGCAGAGGGTGCATGGCAGAAAATCTTCAAGGTGAAGCCTGAAGTATTCACAGAAGAAGAAAAGCGTGCATGGCTTAATCAAATGGCAGATGTAACCGTAGGATCAGATGCATTTTTCCCATTCAGTGATAACATTGAACGGGCAAAGAAAAGTGGTGTAAAATATATTGCACAGCCAGGAGGATCTGTTCGGGATGATTTGGTAATTGAAGCCTGTGATAGATATGGAATGGTGATGGCCTTTACGGGGATACGGTTGTTCCATCATTAAAAGTATATTAAGATATGGAGCTTTGACAGCAAAGGATTTTTTCATTGACAAATGGAAGGATAACCGCTATACTAAAATTCTGAAATTATCTAAGATTTCCGCACAGCCGGGGAGTTAGCGGTGCCCTGTACCCACAATCCGCTACAGTGGGGGTGATATCCTGCCTCGGGCTTTGAAATAGCATACAGCCCTTTGTAAGCAGCATTGACGTCTGGGTCTTGCGCAACAGGAATCTGTGAACCGAGTCAGGTCAGGAATGAAGCAGCTCTAAGCAGAACCTTCTGTGTGCCGCAAGGCTGCCTGGGCTGAGCCGGCTGCAGAGGTAACTGGTGTTGTTTCTGGTTCAAAGCAGGATGTGCGGATTATAATAAAGTTTAGGAGCACAAATCATGTGTTGATTAAGGAGTTATTGCAAAGGCAGTAATTCCTTTTTGGTTTACTGGCAAGAATAGAAAAATCAATTGTGAATTGGGCTGCAAAGGTGAAATATGCAAATTTTATTGACTGCTATCAATGCAAAATATATCCATTCTAATCTGGCGGTTTATAGTCTGAAAGCTTCTGCCGGAGAATATTCTTCTCATGTGGAGCTGGCGGAATTTACGATTAATCATAGAACAGAAGAAATCCTAAGTGAGATTTATAGAAAAAAACCGGAGGTTCTGTTGTTTTCCTGCTATATTTGGAATATTGAACAAGTGAAGGAGCTGGTTCGGGAGTGTGCAAAGGTATTGCCCGAAACGCCTATCTGGCTGGGAGGGCCGGAGGTATCTTTCTGCCCTTTGGAGATTTTGAAAGAATATACTGAAGTGGCAGGGATTCTAACTGGAGAAGGAGAGGAAAGCTTTCGGCTTCTGGCAGAATGTTATGTGAGAAAGACTAAGAGATGGAAAGAGATCCCGGGAGCTGTTTTTCGTAAGTCAGCAATGGAATTAAAAAAATCAGAAAAATACAGAAATGAAGAAACTCAAGAAGATAAAGATGATATTTTCAGCAATAATCAGGGAAAACCCCTTGATATGGATACACTGCCTTTTCCATACACAGGGTTTATAGACTTTGCTCATAGAATCATTTATTATGAATCCAGCAGGGGATGTCCATTTGCCTGCAGTTACTGTCTTTCTTCCATTGACAAGCAGGTTCGTTTTCGGGATTTAAAGCTTGTATTCAGAGAACTTCAATACTTTTTGGATGCCAAAGTTTTGCAGGTAAAGTTTGTGGATAGAACCTTTAACTGCAGTCACAGTCATGCTTTTGCTATTTGGCGCTATCTTTTAGAGCATGATAATGGGGTGACAAATTTTCATTTTGAAATAGCTGCAGATTTGTTAAATGAGGAAGAAATGGAACTGATGGCTCAGATGCGTCCCGGGCTGATTCAGTTGGAAGTTGGTGTACAGTCCGTAAACGTTAAGACTATTGATGCCATTCATCGCAGAATGGATTTGGAAAAAGTAAGGGCTAATGTGGAAAGAATTCATAGGATGGGGAACATTCACCAACACCTGGATTTGATCGCAGGGCTGCCTTATGAGGATTATGTAAGCTTTGCCCATTCCTTTGATGAAGTATTTGCCATGAAACCGGAGCAGCTGCAGCTTGGTTTCCTCAAGGTTTTGCAAGGCTCTCCCATGTATCGGGAAGCAGAGCAATATGGGATAGTCTGTAAAGATAAGCCGCCCTATGAGGTACTGTATACGAACTGGCTTTCCTTTTCAGACATTTTACAGTTAAAGGCAATTGAAGAAATGGTGGAAATCTATTATAATAGTCATCAATTCCGGCATACATTGGAGAAGCTGCTTAAGACAGCTCCGTCACCCTTTTATTTTTTCCAACAGCTGGCGGATTTTTATGAAAGGAAGGGGTTAAATGGGAGAAACCATTCCCGGCTTCAAAGGTATGAGATTCTGCTGGAATTTATTCGAGAGATCTGTTCAAAGGAGGAAGATCGATACAGAGAGCTTTTAACCATAGATCTGTATGGAAGGGAAAAGGTAAAAAGCCGTCCGGCATTTGCATCCGATCAAAGTCCTTATCAGACAAAAATCAGGCAGATTTTGAGTCAGACAGGAAAACAAAAGCATGTGGAAGCATTGCTTACATGGGGGGAGATGCCGGTGTATTTGATTTTTGACTATGAAGCAAGAGATCCCCTGACACATGATGCATCTATAACACAATGGAAAGAAGCATAAGAGGAAGTATGAATATGATAGATACCTATATTGCCCTGGATCTGGAAACCACAGGACTTAATCCATCTATGGATCGAATCCTGGAGATAGGAGCCGTAAAGGTGATTGGCGGGCAGGTGGAAGAAACTTATGAGACACTGGTAAATCCGGGCAGAAAAATCGAAAAGCGGATAGAAGAATTGACTGGCATAACAGATGAGATGGCAGCAGAAGGGCTGGATACCCGGACAGCGGTAACAGAGCTCGTGGAATTCTGTGAAGATTTGCCCTTATTGGGGCATAACATTCTGTTTGATTACAGCTTTGTAAAACAGAATGCCATCAATCTGAATTTACCATTTGAAAAAGAAGGAATCGATACTCTCAAAATTGCAAGAGTTCTGTTTCCGGAGATGGAGCACAGAGGCCTCCAGGCTCTCTGCAGCTATTACCAGATTCAGCCGGAGAAGGCTCACAGGGCAGCCTTTGATGCGCTGGCTGCTATGGAATTGTATCATCGAATGGGAGAACAGTTTCCTGATAGCCCAGAGGAGCTTTTTGCTCCAAAAATGCTCATTTACAAAGGGAGAAAGCGGGGACCTATTACTCCTGCGCAAAAAGGGTACTTGAATGATCTGATAAAATATCATAAAATAGCATTGGAGGAGTCTGTAGATAGCCTCACTAAGAATGAAGCATCACGGATCATTGACCGAATTATTCTGGAATATGGGAGGATTCAAAGATGAATTGGTACAGTAAAAAGACGAGAAAGATCATTTCTACCGTGATCATCGTAATTGTAGTTGTGGCAATGATTGTTCCCCTTTTGAGCTATGCACTTTAGGGGAAGCAATTTGAAATCAGAAAAGAGGAAAAGGAAATGAAAAGATTTGCAGGTTATGGGTTTCTTTTTGCATTTATACTGGCTGTTGCCGGTATGGGAAGCATGGAAGCTCTGGCAAAAGAGAAAGAGGATCCCACGATTCACAGTGGTGTCTTTGCAGATGAGGTTGATCTGTCTGGTATGACAGAGGCAGAGGCAGAAGCAGAGCTGGCAGCTTACATAAACAGATTAGGAGACGAAACACTGACCTTGGAGATTTTTGATGAACAGGTGGAAGTAACATTAGGAGATCTGGGTTTGGGATGTACAAATCTGAACGTCATTGAGGAGGCTGCTCAGCTTGGCAAGACTGGCAATGTGATTAAGCGCTACAAAGAGCGCAAGGATTTGGAGCATGAAAATAAGGTATATGAATTAAATTGGATGCTGGATTCTGATCTGATAAGGGATTTTGTGTCAACAGAATGTGTTAAGTTTGATTCTGAGGCTAAGGATGCAACCTTAAAACGGGAAAACGGTACATTTCAAATTGTGGATGGAAATACAGGTACAAAGCTGGATGTAGAAGGCTCCATACAGGCAATACAGGATTATATTGAGAATGACTGGGACAAAGAAAACGGCAGAATTACGCTTCCTGTGGAGACAGACTATCCCAGAGGCAGCAGAGAAGAACTGAGCCGTGTAAAAGATGTACTTGGAACCTTTACTACCAGCTATTCTACCTCAGGCCCCAGCAGAAGCCAGAATGTGTCCAATGGAGCCCGGTTGATCAATGGAACGGTTCTGTATCCGGGAGATACTTTTTCTACCTATGAAGTGGTAAGCCCTTTTACCACAGCCAATGGCTATGAAATGGCAGGCTCTTATCTGAACGGAAAAGTGGTGGACAGCTTAGGAGGAGGAATTTGTCAGGTATCTACTACATTGTATAATGCAGTATTGCTCTCTGAGCTGGAGGTTGTAGAGAGATCGAATCACTCTATGATTGTAACCTATGTGGATCCTTCTGCTGATGCAGCTATTGCAGGAACATATAAGGATTTTAAATTTAAGAATGATTCGGATGCACCCATTTATATAGAGGGAGTTACTGCCAATAAGCAGATAACATTTACCATCTATGGAGAGGAAACACGTCCTTCCAACCGCACAGTCAAATATGTAAGTCAGACTCTAAGCACAACAGATCCCGGCGCAGTCATTATAGCAGATCCGGGACAGCCGATTGGATATCGGGTGGCAGAGAGCGCTCACAGGGGTGTGCAGGCAGAGCTGTATAAGCATGTGTATGTAAATGGTGTGGAAGAAAGTGTGACCAAGGTGAATAAAAGCACTTATAATGCCTCGCCGCGTACCGTTGTTATTGGCGTAGCCGGTGATCCGGGGATGTCTGCGGAGCTAATAGAGGCAGTAGCTACCCAGGATGAAGGTGTGGTAAATGCTGTTCTGGCCTCCTGTCTGGAGAGAATGCAGTAAGACAGACGATATAAAGCAGAGCAGGAGCAGGCAGAAATGAAGATAGGAAAAGTTTCCGAGACGATTTTAAAGAGAAGCATTTTTAAACAGATTCGAACTAAGCGGGATGAGGTGCTTTTAGGAGCCGGAGTCGGCGAGGATTGTGCTGCTGTGAAGCTGGAACCAGGAGAGGTTTTTGTGATTTCCACAGATCCCATAACCGGAACAGTGAAGGATATAGGAACACTGGCTGTCCAGGTTACAGTAAATGATTTGGCCAGCAGCGGGGCAGAGCCAATCGGTATCATGCTGACAGTACTTCTTCCGGAGGAGATTACGGAAGAGGATATTAAGAAAATGATGGAACAGATAGAAGAGGCCTGCGCCAAATCAAATGTTCAGGTTATGGGGGGCCACACAGAGGTAACAAGAGCTGTGAATCAGCCGGTGATCAGTGTCACCGGTGTAGGAAAGGCAAGAGAAGAACGGCTTATATCCACTGCCGGGGCAAAGGCAGGGCAGGATATCCTTGTAACCAAGTGGATTGGCATAGAGGGTACCTCCATTATTGCAAAGGAAAAGGAAAAGGAGCTTAAAACCAGATTTTCAGTGGATTTTGTGGAGACGGCCAAAGGCTTTGAGAAGTATCTTTCCGTATTGCCGGAAGCATCCGTAGCAGTAGAATTTGGTATCAGTGCCATGCATGACGTGACAGAGGGCGGAATCTATGGAGCACTTTGGGAGTTGGCAGAGGCTTCTGATGTAGGACTTGAGATTGATCTGAAAGCAATTCCTATTCGTCAGGAGACTGTTGAAATTTGTGAATATTTTGGATTGAATCCTTATTATCTGATTTCCAGCGGCTGTATGCTGATGGCAGGAGACAGAGGGCATGATTTGGTACGGGAGCTTAAAAAAGCCGGCATTCCGGCAGCAGTGATTGGAAAAGCAGTGGAAGGAAAGGCCCGGAGGATTTTGAATGGAGAGGAAGAAGCCTTTCTGGAACGCCCCAGAACAGACGAGCTGTATCGTATTTATGAATAAAAAAGTTATTGAGGAACAAAAACAGGAGGATGTGTAATGAGGGAAAAGATCTTAACTTTTATTGAAAAGAACAGCAGAGTGAACTTGAAGGATCTGGCAGTTATGCTGGGAGTGGATGAAGCAGCCATAGCAAATGAAATAGCAGATATGGAAAAAGAAGGAATCATCTGCGGCTATCACACATTGATTGACTGGGATAAGACAGGAGAAGAAAAGCTGACAGCGCTGATTGAAGTGAAGGTAACACCTCAGAGAGGACTTGGATTTGATAAGGTAGCAGAGCGCATTTACAATTATGCAGAAGTGGATAGTGTTTACCTGATTTCAGGAGGCTTTGACTTTATGGTGATGATTGAAGGGAAGACTATGCGTGATGTAGCGCAGTTTGTATCAGATAAGCTTTCTCCCCTGGATACGGTACTCAGCACAGCTACACATTTTGTACTGAAAAAGTATAAGGATCACGGTTCGATCATGGTACATAAATCAAAGGATGAAAGGATGCTGGTTACACCATGAGAAATTTTTTAGCTGATAAAGTTGTAGAGATTCCCCCTTCAGGCATACGGAAATTTTTTGATATCGTCAGTGAGATGCCGGATGCTATTTCTCTGGGAGTGGGGGAACCGGATTTTGATACTCCCTGGCATATTCGGGAAGAGGGAATTTATTCTCTGGAGAGGGGACGCACATTTTATACATCCAATTCCGGATTGAAGGAGCTTCGGGAAGAGATTTCCAGTTATTTGAAAAGAAAGGTTCATTTGAACTATGATCCCATAAAAGAAGTTATAGTGACCGTAGGCGGGAGTGAAGGAATTGACATAGCATTCCGCGCAGTTCTGAATCCCGGAGATGAGGTGTTGATTCCCCAACCCTGTTATGTGTCTTATGAACCCTGCGCTGTACTGGCCGGGGGAGTTCCTGTGCTTATTAATCTGAAAGAAGAGAATGAGTTTCGGTTGAGAAAACAGGAGCTTCTTGATGCAATTACAGAGAAAACAAAGATACTGGTACTTCCTTTCCCCAACAATCCTACCGGAGCCATAATGGAACAGAAGGATTTGGAGGAAATTGCAGAGATAGTAATTGAAAAGGATATTCTGGTTCTGTCGGATGAGATTTATTCGGAGCTTAGTTATAAAGGAGATCACATATCTATTGCGTCGCTTCCGGGAATGCAGGAGCGAACAATTCTGATTAATGGATTTTCCAAAGCCTATGCCATGACTGGCTGGCGGCTTGGATATGCCTGCGGGCCGGCAGATATTATTAAGCAGATGACAAAGATTCATCAGTTTGCCATTATGTGTGCGCCTACCAACAGCCAGTTTGCAGCAGTGGAAGCGCTGAAAAACGGGGATGACGATGTAGCTGTAATGCGGGAATCCTACGATCAGAGAAGGCGCTATGTGGTGCACACTCTGCGTGAAATAGGACTTCAGTGCTTTGAACCTTTTGGAGCCTTCTATGTGTTTCCCAGCATTCAGGAGTTTGGGATGACTGCAGATGAATTTGCAACCCGTTTTCTGGAGGAAGAAAAGGTGGCTGTGGTACCGGGAACTGCTTTTGGAGCCTGCGGAGAGGGATTTTTAAGACTTTCTTATGCCTATTCTCTGGAGGATCTGAAAGAGGCCTTCGGTCGTCTGGCAGATTTTGTAGGCCGTCTGCGGGAGGAAAAAGAAGGGAAATAGGCAATATGGCATTTAATATTGTGCTTTTGGAACCGGAGATTCCGGCAAACACAGGAAACATCGGCCGCACATGTGCAGCTACTGGGACAAGGCTCCATCTCATAGAACCTTTGGGTTTTCGCCTGGGAGAAAAGGAGCTGAAAAGAGCAGGAATGGATTATTGGTCTCAGCTGGATGTAACTACCTATATCAATTATGAAGATTTTTTAAAGCAGAATCCAGGTGCAAGAATCTATATGGCAACCACCAAAGGACCGCAGGTGTATTCAGAAGTACAGTTTGAGCCGGATTGCTACCTAATGTTTGGAAAGGAAAGCGCCGGGATTCCGGAAGAACTGCTGCTTGAACATCAGGAGACAGCCATACGAATTCCTATGATGGGGGATATGCGTTCTCTGAACCTGTCTAATGCAGCAGCGATTGTATTGTATGAAGCTCTGCGGCAGAGCAATTTTGCCCAGATGAAACTGGAAGGAAAGTTAAGGAAATACGACTGGAAATAAAAGGCGGGCACAAGTGTTATGCCTGGTATATTGCCGTTAAAGAAAAAGCTGGTGATAAGATGAAAAACAAACGACTGCAGAAAATTACATATGGAATGGCCGGAATCATCATGGCTTTCAGTCTTGGATTTGCTTCTCATGCTACTAAGACGAGTGATATTGATCGAACCAAAGATGAGATTGACAAGACTCAGGAAGAAATAGACAGGCAGCAGGAGGAGATTGATAAAACCCAGCAGGAGATCAATGCAACAAAGAGTAAACAGCAGAAGCTTGAAGAAGCCAAAGCGAATATGGAGGCATATCTGAAGGATTTGAATAATCAATATGCATCCATCAATGAGGAAATCGAAGAACTGAACCAAAAGATCGAAGAAAAGGAGCAGGAGATCGAAAAGACTCAGGCAGAGTTGGAGGAAGCAAAGGAGATCGAAGCGAAGCAGTATGAGGATATGAAAAGTCGGATTCAGTATATGTACGAGAATTCTCAGGCATCCTTTTTTGCAATTCTTCTGGAAGAAGGAAGCTTTGCTTCTGCTTTGAACAAAGCAAATTATGCTGCCAGTATTGCGGATTACGACCGAAAAATGATGGAAAATTATGTGACCCAGAAAGAAGCTGTAGAAGAGAAGGAAGCAACGCTTCAGGGAGAGAAGGAAGCATTAGATGAGCTTTATGCATCCATTGTGGAAAAACAGGATGAGGTTTCGGCATTGGCAAAAAGCACTTCTGGAAAGATTGGGCAGCATGTGAATGACATTGCAGCAGCGGAGGCAGCACTTAATGGAAAAAATGATACCCTGGAGGGACAAAAGGAAGTACTGGCTTCACTGATTGCAGAGAAGAAAAAGCTGGAGGCATCTTTAGAGGCAGCAAAGCTGGCAGAGATTAATGCATCTCTTGGAAATGTAGCAGGTGTACAGACTACAGGATCGGATTATGTACACTATGGAGCCTATAGCGCTACAGAAGAAGAAGTTACAGCTCTTGCGGTTCTGATTCATTGTGAAGCTGCCAATCAGGGAGATGCAGGGCGTCTTGCAGTAGGGGCCGTGGTTATGAATCGGATTCGAGATCCCCGATTTGCCCAAAGTACGATTATGAGTGTAATTCGGGCGCCGGGACAATTTTCTCCTGTTACTTCCGGGCGTTTTGATCTGGTATTACAGCAGGATTTGGGAAGTGTGAGTCAGGCTTGTTTCGATGCAGCCCGCCGTGCTATTGCAGGGGAGTCCAACGTAGGCAACCGCGTGTTTTTCCGTACTCACAATAATAATCCAGCTTTGAGTGGATTGATTATCGGGGCTCATATATTCTCCTATACCTGGAATTATGCACCAGAGGAAGGTACGCCTTCGGTAAGTGCACCAGAAGAGAATCCTCCTGAAGAAAATCAACCAGAGGAGAATCCGCCGGAAACAGAAAATCCAGATGAAGGAGGATCAGAACCAAGTGCTCCGGAAGAAGGTATATCAGAAGGGGATACATCAGGAGTATAATAAAGTGTAAGAAAAAATCAGAATCCGGTATTTTGTACTGGACAAATACCGGATTCTATGATAATATAATCAATGCTGAAAACAAAACAATTAAATAACGGCGTGTGGCTCAGCTTGGTAGAGCGCTACGTTCGGGACGTAGAGGCCGCAGGTTCGAATCCTGTCACGCCGATTCCTTGGCAGGGGTGCCGGAACTCTTAAAATGGATGAGAGTTCCGGTTTTTTATATTTCTTCCAAAATGTTTTCAGTGAATTTTGTTATAGTATCACACTGAAAAAATTATATTAAAAATGAAATATCCGGGCAGTCATCAAGTAAAAATCAGGATTTCTCTGTAAAATTGCATTGGTTTCATTAGAAAAGATAGTGAGCCAGCCTCGACCAATGGTCATAAGCAGAGCACCTGTTACAATAATATAAAGAATCCGGGAGGAACGAGTCTTATCAAAATGAATATACTCCAGCAGGAGGAAGAAAGCCAGAAGGCTGACGGCCAGGCTTAAGTCACAGACATAGCGGATATGAATTCCTCCCAGAAGAAAATCAAGGTAGCCAAGTCCAAGAATCCCAAGGAGCAGCAGACTATAGGTCCACTTTTTCAGGGAATCCTTCTTTTCTTTTGAACCCAAAAGGAAGCATATCAGAAGAATGCCAAGATTTAAAGGCATCTGAAATAGTCCGGCGCTGTATTCCTGATAAAGGTAATTTCCAAAATCCACACATTTTTCTGTGGTAAACCTCAGAAATGGAAAGAATTCCAGAGAGACAAAAGATTCTCCAAAATAATGGTAGATCATAGAAGTAAAATGGTGCAGACTCAGGGTAACATGATTGTACCGAATATCACTCTCTGTAAGCTGGAAAGCTGTCCCAAACTCAAATACGGAGTCAAAACGAATATAATTATAGTACATAATAGCCATACCGCCGATAAAAACAGGAATTAAGAAAGGGAGCACGCATAATAGCTTGTCCTGAAATGGCCTGGAGCGTTCAAAGAGAATCCGAAGAAATAACGGTGCTGCAAAGGCAATAGCCAAAAGCACCATATTAGGACGGGAAAGTACCAGCATCACCACGGAAATGCCGGAGAGAGCAAAAAGCAAAATCTTCCGGCATTTTTTTGTACTTCGACATGCAAAAGTGGAAAAGGCAATAAAGGCAGCCAGCCATCCCACTGCACTGATGAGAGGCAGGTAGTAAAAACTTAAAGATGCCTGCATCAGATATAAAAAGCTTCCGGACACTACAGCGGCTTCGCCAATGAGAAATAAAAGCAGGTTTGCCCGAGGCCGGAAAGTAATAAACAACCCATGTATAGCTGCAAAAACAGCAAAAATAGCAAAAACAGCCAATACAGAGCCAGCCAGAAGCTCTGTAGGAAGCATTCCGGTGAGCCAGTATACAGGATAATACACCATAAATAGAGGGGCTAAACCAAAATAAGAGTAATATTTTCCATTATAATAGGCACGATCCCAATGGTAAGTAATCTCTTTTTTGTCACGCTCTCCCCTGTCATATGGGTTGTCAAGGGCTTCCAATTCGGGATTGACATCCAGATCCAGAGAAAGCTGCCCTTTTTCAAATGCATCCAATTGCTGCATATAGGCGTCCACAACCATTTCCGGAGAACGGATCTCATCCAGAGATGGGTAGGAACGAAGATAGGAATGGGCGGCATCTGCCTTGTATAAAATTCCACAGGAGACAAAGAGACAGAGGGCCAAAACAGCCAGGTTCATCAGCCGATGGCTCTTCTTTTCCGGACAATAATCTATTTCATAGAGACGATAACACAAAGTTGCAGCAAGGGCAAAAAGGAATCCGGCCATAAGCAATAGGCGCAGCCAGTGAACCTGAAAGGGGATATGCTCATTCAGTACTACTGAGAGAAGAAAAACTGGTGCAAGGGGTTGTTCTGTAAAGTTAATGCGAAGCCTGGTCAGAGAGCCATGGCTATTGATGGGTACTGTAAAAATGGATTTTTGGCCTCCGGGATTAACTTGGAAGCTACCGGCACCCATTGTCCGGTAAGCATTCGCTTCATCACAGATTCCGATATTTCCGTATAACAACTGTGAGGGGCCGGAGGTGCGGACCGTAACACTGCGAACGGGTATGGACAGGTCATTAAAGGAAACTGTGGGGTTCTCTGGAAGAAGAGGAAGTGCTTCGCCATTAAATCCGTCCATAGCAGAGAGATCTAACTCCATGCGGGTGTAGTCCCCGAGGTACTGGGAAAAGTAAGAGAACTGAAAGACACCCAATTCCAAAATAAAGGCCAGCAGGATTGCTCCAATCAGAAGAATGCCTGGATTGGATTTTTTGATAGCTTCCATATATTTTTTCATTATAACCTAAGCCTCCATAACTTCACAGACACATCAAAGAGTGCTGACTTTTACTTTGATAATAGCATTGGAGGAAAAGAGTGTCAATTCGGAAGTGGTTTTCTGGGAGCCGTGAATGGTAAGTTTAAATTGACAAAATGCACGTAAACTTTTATCATGGAAGTAGAAGAAAACGAAAATTTCGGACTGCATAAGCGGTGCCGGGTAAGGGGTGTTGAATATGGATAATTTCGTAATTTCTATTACAAGAACCTGCGGAAGCGGTGCAACCTCTATTGGAAGAATCTTGGCAAAGGATCTGGGGGTGGAGCTGTATGATCGGAATCTGCTGAGGCTGGCTTCCGATGAAAGCGGCATCAGTCAGGAATTATTTGCAAGGGCTGACGAGGATCAGAAGAAGAGCCTTTTATTCCGGGCATCCCAGAAAGTGTATAACGGTGAACTGATTCCGCCGGAGAAGGAGGATTTCACTTCCAATAACAATCTCTTTAATTATCAAGCCAAGGTGCTTCGGGAGCTGGCGGAGGTATCCTCCTATGTAGTAATCGGGAGGGCTGCGGATTATGTGCTGAATGACAAGCCGAATCTGGTAAGGGTATTTATCTATGCTTCCAGAGAAAAATGTATTCAGAAAGAAATGAACCGCCAGAAGATTGACTGGAAGAGGGCGGATAAATTCATCACCAAAACAGACCGCTATCGCCGGGATTATTACCGCTATTTTACCGGCCAGGAGTGGGAGAGTATGCGCAATTATGATCTGTGTATCAATACCACGGATATGACTTACGAGGAAGCGGCCAAGGCTATCAAGAACTTTGCGTTTACTCTGCTGGAAAGCAAGAAAAAGTAAAAACCCGCAGCTTCATATGACAAATTTGTATTTTTATAGCCGGAAAGGATAAAATAAATAAGCGGAAATAAGATGAGCGGTCTCTTTAAAAACAAAAAAGAGGCCGCAGATTTATTTTATTCCACTAAATTTTATAAAATATTCAGATTTTCTTTAAGATTCATGATATACTATTGCTGTATCATCAAATCAATATCTTTTTATGTACAAGAAGCATGTGCAGATTAGGAAAAGGAGTAACTATGGCCAAAAAACGGGAATTCACTTTTAACTCCAGAGACGGAAGAACTAAAATCCATGCTGTGGAGTGGAGCCCGGAGCAGGGGACGATTACAGGGGTCCTGCAGATTTTTCATGGAATGATCGAATTTATCGGCCGTTATGAGGAATTTGCAGAGTTTTTAACGGAACGCGGCTTTGTGGTAGTGGGAAA
The DNA here is from genome assembly GCF_036941035.1 of Candidatus Merdisoma sp. JLR.KK006. Lineage (NCBI taxonomy): Bacteria > Bacillati > Bacillota > Clostridia > Lachnospirales > Lachnospiraceae > Candidatus Merdisoma > Candidatus Merdisoma sp. JLR.KK006. The sequence goes on from NZ_JAYMNS010000004.1 coordinate 49,217, forward strand.
CGATCATTTGGGCCATGGCGCATCCATTGTATCAAAAAAGGATTACGGCTTTTTCAGTGAAAAGAATGGAAATACTGCCGTGCTTGCGGATGTTCACCATCTAAAGCGGATAACAGAAAAGCGATATCCGGATGTGCCTTATTATATTTTGGGGCACAGCATGGGTTCGTTTCTTCTGCGGCAATATCTATGCCTTCGGGGAAAAGAGCTGGACGGAGCGGTAATTATGGGAACAGGCACACAGCCGCTGTCCCTTTTAAAGCTGGGCAAAGTACTTTGCAGGGGTATGGCGGCAATATTTGGATGGCATTACCGGAGCCTGTTTGTTGACATGTTAGCCTTTGGCGGTTATAATAAACACTTCAGACCGGCAAGGACAGGCCGGGACTGGCTTACAAAGGATGAAGAGCTTGTAGATCGCTGCCTGGCAGACGAGCGCTGTACTTTCCGATTCACCATAAATGGTTATTATAATCTGTTTACCAGTATAGAAGCGGCGTCAAAGGATGAGAATCTGAGAAAGATGCCAAAGGATCTGCCGATACTGTTTACGGCAGGCGGAGACGATCCGGTGGGAAACTTTGGGAAAGGCGTGGAACAGGTAAAATGCATTTTTGAAGCTATAGGAATGCAGGATGTGACAAAGATTATTTATGAAACCGACAGACATGAGATTCTCAATGAGACTGACAGAGAAACGGTGTATGAGGATATTTATGCATGGCTGGAAAAGTGTTTGGCACATCCCCGTAGAAAAAAGTCCAGCTAAGAAATGTTAAGTGATAATGATAAATTTTTTTAGCTTGACCGTAAAGTCGCAAAGGCACACGAGAGAAACTTTCATGAGTTTCTTTTCGAATGAAAGTTTCTCTCATTAGGTGTGTGCTGAAGGGACTTTACACTTTAGTACTGTTGCGTAGCAACTTAAAAAGGAGGAGTAAAAAATGAAAAAGAGACTTTTATCTCTGGTACTAGCCATGGTAATGTTGGTTACAACCGGAATTACAGCCTTTGCGGCAGAGGATGACACGCCGATTCTGGCATTGGGGGCAAACCTGAGTGAAGACCAGAAAGCAGTTGTACTAAATCTGTTGGGAGTAGATCCGGCGGAATTGGACAATTATAAAGTAATCTACGTGACGAATGAACAGGAGCATCAGTATTTGGATCAATATTTGGGTTCAAGCGTCATAGGAACGAAAGCGCTGTCTTCTGTGCTGATCCGTCCGGCGGCAGAAGGATCAGGACTGAACGTTACTACCTACAATATCAGTTACTGCACCATAGATATGTACCGGAATGCCCTGATTACGGCAGGACTTAAGGATGCTGATGTCTATGTGGCAGGTCCTACCAACCTGTCAGGAACGGCTGCGCTTATTGGTGCGGTAAAGGGCTATGAAGAAATGACCGGTGAGACGGTAGGTGAGGAAGCTCTGGAAACGGCGGTAAATGAGATTGTCGTAACAGGAGATCTGGGTGATATACTGGGTGACTCGGAAGCGGCATCTGATATTATTGCCTATATCAAGCAGCAGATTGCAGAAGAGCATATAGAGTCGGATGAGGATATTGAGCGAATCATCCGCAATGCCATGAAGGAATTTAACATTGAGCTGACAGACGAGCAGGTGGCGGAGCTGATCAAGCTTATGAATAAGATCAGTAAGCTGGATCTGGATGTGGATGCGCTGGCAAGGCAGGCCGGAGAACTGTATGAAAAGCTGAAAGGAATGGGACTGGATCTGGATAATATCGACACGGAACAGGTGGGAAACTTTATTACCCGGTTTTTTGATGCGATAGTCGGTTTCTTTAATAAGCTGTTTGGCTAAAGACATATTTGAGGAGAATGCAGGTTATGTATAAAGCACTGCTGGTAGATGATGAAGCGCTGATACGGGAGGCGATTAGTGAAAACATCCCTTGGGAGGAGCTGGGTTTTGAACTGATAGCAAGCTGCGAGAACGGCAGGGAAGCCATGGATCAGATAAGGCGGACACCGCCGGAACTTTTGCTGACGGATATCTGTATGCCTTATGTGGATGGAATTGAACTGGCTCGTTATGTTCACGAAAATCATCCCGATACCAAAACCGTCATCATCAGCGGCTATGATGAATTTGAATATGCAAAGCAGGCGGTGCGCTATCAGGTAATGGAGTATATTTTAAAGCCCATTACACCGGCAGAGCTTACAGAAGTTCTTCTTCGGGCGAAAGAAAGCCTGGATGAAAAATGTGAAAAAACCAGAACATTGAAAAAATTGCAGGGGGCCTATATCAGTAATAGGCCCTTTTTGCGAGGACGCTTTTTAAACAGTCTTCTTAAGGGAAATGAGCGGTCCGGCGGCCTTGACGAGAAAATGGCGGAGCTGGAGATTTCTTTGACAGGCTGTTTTTTTAATACGGCTATTGTGGAGGGAGATGACTTATCACCCTTTTTAAACCAGTACAAGGATGTTCGGGACGAGCTGGCGCTTTTTGCTATCTGCAACATTACTCAGGAATTAATTGAGCGGCGGAAGCTGGGAGTGGCTTTTCAGAATATGGAGGAAAAGACCGTTATTATTTTCTGCGGCGACACGGAGGAGCAGCTGGGCCGGCAGGCAGACGAGACGCTTAAGGAAATTCAGAAAACCATCGGGAATCTGCTCTTAATTGAGACCACGGTTGGCGTAGGGCAGACGGTCTCGGATGTCCGGCGCCTGTATCAATCCTATGAGAGCGCCAGGGAGGCCATGAAACAGAAGTTTTTGATGGGAGGAGGCCGGATTCTGCAGCAGGAACTTTTAGAAGATCCGAAAAGCAATATGTCTATTGATGTGTCAAAATGGGCGGAGCAGGTAGTGCAGGAGGTAAAAAGCGGAAATGAGGAGGCCATAGAGGAACGGATCCGGGAATTTGCCCAGGAAATTCGTGACTCCTATGTAAACCGCAACCGTTCTATTATCTATATGCAGAATCTTCTTTTGACTATTATTGGCACGGCAAATCTTATAAAGGAAAAGGAATGCATAATTGTAGAAGAAGAAAAGACATTCTTAAACAGGATCTATGATTATGAGCATTTGACAGATATGGCGGCAGATGTGACGGCTATCTGTATCCATATTTCCAAGCTTCTGGGAGAGCAGAGAGACAGCTATGGTAAGAAGCAGGCCCTGATGGCTTTGGATTATATTAAGGACAATTATATGAATTCAGAGGTGAACTTGAATTCCGTGTGCAGCCATCTGGCTATCAGTACCAGCTATTTCAGCACACTTTTTAAAAGCTGTACGGGGGAGACGTTTATTGAAGCCCTGACAAAGAAGCGCATGGAGGAGGCGAAGAAGCTTCTGGAGAATACTTCTATGAAGACTTATGAGGTTGCCCGTGAGGTGGGTTTTTCAGATCCTCACTATTTCAGCATTGCTTTTAAAAAGGCTACAGGCAGAACACCTACCGAATACGCCAAGGAGAAACGAACAGGATGAAAAAGAATTTGCTCATGCGCTTCCGCAGTATTCGAACCTCCATTATCTTTTCTTTTGCCGTGCTGATTGTATTTGCCCTGATGGTATTTCTTCTTCTTTCTTTAAATTTTACCCGGGAAGCCGTGCTGGAAAACTCTACGGAATACACGTCTCAGTTAATTGGACAGGTGAACAATGATATAGATTCTTACATTGGCTATATGGAGAATATTTCCCTGATTGTAGCAGATAATTCCGATGTGTGGGATTACCTGTTCGGGCGGGAGCTTTCTAGGGAAAGGGAGGAAGAGATTCCAGAACGGATTCTGGGAGTTTTTAAAACGATTACGGATACTCGAAGCGATATTGTAAATATTGCGCTTCTTTCCAGAAACGGGGAGGCTTTGATTAATCAGGGAAGAGCAAGATTGAATCCTTACATTGATGTTTCGGAGCTTACCTGGTATCAGGCAGCTGTGGCAGCAGGAGAAAAAACAGTGATTTCTTCCTCCCATGTGCAAAACGCCATATACGGAAGCTATGACTGGGTGGTAACCTTAAGCCGCAATATTTCCAGAACAGAGGATCCGGAGGCCGGGGGTGTATTTTTTGTAGATCTGAACTACAGCGCTATCAGCGATCTTTGCGAACGGATCAGTCTGGGAAACCGGGGCTATATTTATATTTTGGATGAAAATGGGGGAATTGTATACCATCCTCAGCAGCAGCTTATTTACAGCGGTATGAAAAAGGAGTTGATTGATGAGGTAATGCAGTCAAAGGAGTCATCCTTTTTGACAAAGGACGGGCGTCTGTATACGATCTCCAGATCCGAACGGACCGGATGGATTGTAGTGGGGGTTTCCATGGTATCAGAACTGATGCGGCGGGCGGAGGAAGCAAGGAAGATTTATCTGCTTATTGCTCTTGCGCTGTTCATGGCAGCTCTTGTTCTTGCCTACCTTTTGTCGGATGAAATAACAAAGCCGATCAAGGCGCTGGAAAAATCCATGAAAGAAGTGGAAAAGGGCAATTTTGCCCATGCGGCGCTGGCAGTTCGGGAAGAGAATGAGATAGGGCATTTGAGCCGTAACTTCAATATGATGACAGAGGAAATTCAAAATCTGATAGAGCAGAGAGATCAGGAGCAGCAGATCAAGCGGAAATCAGAGCTTAAGGCCCTCCAATCTCAGATCAATCCTCATTTTCTGTATAATACTCTGGACTCTATTATCTGGATGGCTGAGTGGGGAAAGAATCAGGAAGTAGTGCGTATGACTTCCTCTCTGGCAAAGCTTCTGCGCCGGAGCATCAGCAATGAGCAGGAGACGGTAACCGTGGCCGAAGAGGTAGAATACACAGAAACCTATCTGACCATTCAGAAAATGCGTTACAAGGATAAGCTGGAATATGAGATTCAGGTAGAACCAGAGATTCTGCAGGAAAATGTGATTAAACTGATTCTGCAACCTTTGGTAGAAAATGCCATCTATCATGGGATTAAGTATAAAGAGGGAAAGGGAATGGTTCGGATCGAGGGATTTCGGGAGGGGGAGCATATGATTCTCCGGGTGCGGGATGACGGAAAAGGAATGGATTCGGAAACTCTGGCTCATATTTTTGAGAAGCATACCAGAGACACCCGTTCTAACGGAGTGGGGCTCAACAATGTTAATGAGAGGATACAGATTTATTACGGAGAAGATTATGGAATTAGCTTTAAGAGCAGTCCGGGAAAGGGAACGGAGGCGGCCATAACACTTCCCTTTGGAAAGGAGGAGGGAAGCGATGAGGAATCATAAACAAAGGCTTTTGCTTGCGGGAGTTTTGCTTGCTGCTACGCTGGTTTCGGGAGGATGGTATCTGCAAAGACAGAATTATAGTTCAGAGCCCCTGCAGATCGTATTGATCCAGAAAGCGGTGGATGATACGGACTTCTGGACCTGCATATACGAGGGCGGGCATATGGCGGCAGATGAACTGGGCGTGGAGCTGACCGTAATGGGACCCAGACAGGAGAGTGACTCACAGCTTCAGCATCAGATGATCCTGGAGGCTATTGAACAAAAACCGGATGCAATTGCTCTTACGCCCAGCAGCTTTGAGGAAACCATACCTTACGCAGAGCAGATTGAAGCGGCAGGAATTACGCTGGTGCTTATGGATTCCACCATGGAAAAAGAAATGGGAGTATCTCTGATTGCTACGGATAATTTTGAAGCCGGTTATAAAATGGGGTCATATATGAGCCAATTTGTGGATGCGGATACCCTGATTGGGGTTGTGGGACATGTAAAAGGGACTTCCACAGCGACGGAGAGGGAAAGTGGTTTTCGGGCCGGGTTAAAGGATGCCCAGAAGCAGATTGCAGAGGTGGTATTTTGCGATTCTTCTTCGGATAAGGCTTATGAGTTAACCTGCAGCCTGCTTGAACATTATCCGGACATGAATCTGATTGTGGGCTTGAATGAATATTCGGCAGTGGGGGCTGCCAGGGCGGTAAAGGATATGGGGCGTTCCGAAAACTGCCATATGGCAGGCTTTGACAGCTCCATTGAAGAGATTCGGCTCTTGGAGGAGGGAGTGTTTGATGCTATTGTGATACAGAAGCCCTTTAATATGGGATATCTGGGAATAGAAACGGCGGTACGGGCGGCAAGAGGAAAAGAAGTGGAGTCTTATGTGGATTCGGGCTCGGAGCTGATTACAAAAGAGAATATGTATACGGAAGAAAATCAAAAATTACTGTTTCCGTTTTTCGGTAAGAGTACGAAAGGATTATAAATTTTCCAATTAAAACCGGGGAAAAAGTTCATCAATCTTGAGCAAAAGAGATTGATGAACTTTTTTTCGTAAAATATTCACCTATTCCAAAAGGATTTTCTATTACTTTATTCATAATTTGGACATATAATAGACATAAATTCAACGAGCAGACAAGGCGTTTTCGTCGCCTTCTCTACGGGGGTACTGGAGGGAAAAAGGTGGAAAAAATTAAACAGAATGCAATCGTAAAAAAGATTGGGTTTAACAGGGTGGTACTGTTATGTGTTATGGTGCTGCTGTATCTCCTGTTTGCGCTCATCACACCGATGGTAAAGGCAAATGCAAACTTCGTGAGTTTTGCCCGTATCGTCAGCTTATTGAAATATGCTTATTTCATGGGCTTCTTATCTTTGGGGGTAACCTTTGTTATTGCTACGGGAGGAATTGATTTTTCCATTGGCCCGGTAATGTTTTGCGGAGCCCTGATTTCGGGATATCTTTTGACCTCCAGGGGATGGCCGCTGATTATATGCCTGATTCTGTGCATCCTTGTAGGAACGGCTTTTGGAGTGCTTAACGGCGTTCTGGTATCTTATGCGGGGCTGCCGTCATTTATTACTTCCATGGCAAGCATGATGCTTGCAAAAGGAATCGGATCCGTATTTACAAAGACACAGTCCGTAAGCTGGCCCCAGGCAGGAGATGCCAATGGTTGGTTCCGGAACCTGGTAGGCATGAAAGTGGGAACTACGGAGATTCCCACAGGACTGTTTATTCTGCTTCTGGCAGCCGTTATCTGTGCTGTCATTTTGAATAAGACCATGGCAGGGCGGTATATCCTTTGTATCGGCAGCAATCGGGAAGCCGTAAGACTGTCCGGCGTGAATACCAAGCGGTGGGAAACGCTGGCATATATTATCTGCGGAACACTGGCTGGAATGGCGGCTATCTTCTATGTGGCTAAGAACACTACGGTTCTTCCGGGCCTTGGTGATACGTTTAATAACGAGGCTATTGCCGGATGCGTAATGGGAGGAACATCTATGACCGGAGGTGTGGCTTCCATTGGAGGAACTCTTATTGGAGTACTGATTATTGCACTTCTGCAGGAGGGGATTATGGCCATGGGCTTCCAGATCAATTACCAGTACATAATTACCGGACTTATCGTTCTGACGGTAGTATATGCAGACCTGCGCAGCAGAAGCAGACGCAATTAGGCGAGAGGGGGAGGAAAAATGGGCGACGTAATTTTAACCATGAAAGGCATCGATAAATCGTTCCCCGGAGTACATGCGCTGGATCATGTGGACCTGGAGGTCAGAAAAGGCGAAGTACATGCGCTGATGGGCGAGAATGGAGCCGGAAAGTCAACTCTTATGAAAGTGCTGACCGGCATTTACACCAAGGACGAGGGTACGATTACCTATGAGGGAAGGGAAGTGGAGTTTTCCAACCCGAGAGAGGCTCAGGATGCGGGAATTGTGATTGTGCATCAGGAGCTGAATATGATGGGACACCTGACAGTGGCTCAGAACATCTTTATCGGCCGGGAGATTATGAACGGCAAACTCATTGATGACAAGAAAATGAATGAAGAAGCAAAAAAGCTTTTTGATCAGCTTGGCATTGATATAGATCCGAAAGAAACCATGAGCCGTCTGACGGTCGGAAAGCAGCAGATGTGCGAGATTGCAAAGGCTATCTCCCACGAGGCGAAGGTTATTATTTTTGATGAGCCCTCTGCGGCATTGACAGAGGCAGAGATTGAAGAGTTATTCAAGATTATCCGGGATCTGCGGGATAAGCAGATGGGTATCGTATATATTTCCCATCGTATGGACGAGATTAAAGTCATTACGGATCGGGTAACGGTTATGCGTGACGGCGGTTACGTAGGAACCCTGATTACGAAGGATTCCACCAAGGATGATATCATCAATATGATGGTAGGCCGTGTAATTTATGAGGATCCCAAGACAGAGAGCGCCGTTCCCAAGGATGCGCCTATTGTACTAAAGGTAGAGCACCTGAATGCAGGCAGGATGGTTCGGGATGTAAGTTTTGAACTGAGAAAAGGAGAAATCTTAGGTTTTTCCGGATTGATGGGAGCAGGCAGAACCGAGACGGCAAGGGCTTTGTTTGGAGCAGATCCCAAGGAAAGCGGAGATATTTATGTAAACGGACAAAAAGTAGACATAAAGACTCCCCAGGATGCGGTAAAATGTGGCATTGGCTATCTGTCAGAGGATAGAAAACGATATGGAATTGTAGTGGCAAAAACAATCGCAGAGAATTCTACCATGGCCAGTCTTGAGAATTTTATGAAAGGTGCCTTTATTGATAAGAAGAAAGAAAATCAGGTGGCTCAGCAGTATGTAGAGACACTTAAGACAAAGACACCTGGCGTAGATCAACTAGTAGTGAATCTTTCCGGAGGAAATCAGCAGAAAGTGGTTATTGCCAAATGGCTGGTAAGGAACTGTGATATTCTGATTTTCGATGAACCTACCCGGGGTATTGACGTAGGAGCCAAGAGCGAGATTTATCAGTTGATGAATGAACTGGTGGCTCAGGGCAAGTCTGTTATCATGATTTCATCAGAGATGACGGAGATTTTGCGAATGAGTGACCGGATCGTGGTTATGTGTGAGGGCAGAAAAACCGGTGAGCTGGATATTTCAGAGGCTACGCAGGAACGAATCATGCATGCGGCGACGCTTAGGGATTAGGAGGGGAGAAATCATGACAGAGAAGAAAAAAGGAAATGCTTTTACAGACAATCCGCTTGTAAGGGCCATCGGGGTACAGAAGATTGTAGTTGTACTCGTGCTGCTTGCCATGCTTATCTTCTTTAGCACCGCAAGCTCCGCATTCCGCCAGTATTCAACACTTTTGAGTATTATGGACTGTACCTATTATCTGGCTTTTCTGGGGATTGGAGTTACGTTCTGCCTGATTACCGGCGGTGTAGACCTTTCCATTGGAACAGGAATGTTTTGTTATGCATTGGTGGGAGGTTATCTGATTACTCAGAAAAACATGCCGGTTATTGTGGGAATCATCGTAACAGTGCTGTGTGGCCTGCTGGTGGGAACCATAAACGGCCTGATCGTTTCCAAGGGTGGCCATGCTCCTTTCCTGGCAACACTTTGTACCATGATGATTGTGAGAGGCATGGGAGCCATCGTGACCAGCAATGCAAGTGTTACCTGGCCGTCATCCAGTTCGCCCAATGGCTGGACCCGTAAGATCTTTAAGATGGATATGGGCGGAACAAAAGTTCCCATAGGATTCTTATGGGTGCTGATTCTGGCAGTTGTTATGAGTATCTTCTTGAACAAGACCAGGCCGGGGCGCTATATCATCGCTATTGGAAGCAATAAAGAAGCTACGAGACTTTCCGGTGTGAATGTGGCAAAGTATCAGACATTGGCTTATATTATCTCCGGAGTTTTTACCGGACTGGCGGCTTTGGCTTATAGTTCCGCATTCCAGTCTATGATACCCGGCGGCGGCGGCGGAATCGAGTTGAATGCCATCGGCGGAGCCATCATTGGAGGAACCTCCATGAGCGGAGGTGCGGGAACCATATCGGGGACTATTATCGGTGTGTTCCTGATGTCCGTATTGCAGACCGGATTACCCATGATAGGACTCCAGGCAAATTGGCAGCAGATTATTATCGGTCTGGTATTGATTATAGCCGTTTATATTGATGTATTGAAGAATAAGAAACTTGCATAGGTGTTTACTGCATAAGCAGTTTACATAGAAATGCTCCAAAAAGGAGAAAAATAAAAGGAGGAACTTAAAACATGAAAAAGAAAGTTTTAGCAGCATTGCTCTCCGTAGCAATGGTAGCAACCCTGTTAAGCGGCTGTGGCGGCAAGGCTGAGGATCCTGCAGCACCTGCAGAGACAGAAGCTCCGGCAGAGACCGAGGCACCCGCAGAGAGTGATGAGCCCACAGATACACCTGCAGCAGATGCAGGCAGCATGTCTTTTGAGATCGTATCCAAGGGATTACAGCATGAGTACTGGCAGGCAGTTAAGCAGGGTGTTGAGAGCAAGGCAGCAGAGCTTGGTGTAACTGTTAACTTCGTAGGTCCGGACAGTGAGTCCAACATTGACCAGCAGGTACAGCAGCTGGAGAACGCTCTGAATGCAAACCCAACCGCAATCGGTCTGGCTGCACTGGATACAGAGTCCGTAAAGGGCCAGCTTCAGACATGTCTCGACAAGGGCATTCCGGTAATCGGATTTGACTCTGGTGTTCCAGGTGCTCCGGAAGGATCCGTATTGGCAAACTGCTCCACAGATAACTATGCAGCAGGTGCCGTAGCGGCAGAGGAAGTTTACAAGGCTGTTAAAGATCGTATCGATGGTACTGTTCGTATCGGCGTTGTAGCTCAGGATGCTACTTCCGAGTCCGTTGTAAACAGAGGTCTTGGCTTTATTGACAAGTTTGCTGAGTTGGCAGTAGCTGACGGACATACGGCAACCGTTGTTGGTAATGAGAAGTACATCAGCGATTCCAAGTGTGAGAAGACTGATGGCGCAAATGTTATTATCGACGTTCGTGTTCCTGCACAGGTTACTTCCGATGCATCTCTTGCAGACGTTAACTCTCTCCTTGGTGAGGACGGAATCCTTGCACTGTACGGTTCCAATGAGCACTCTGCAAATGCTATCGTTTCCGCAGCTGAGAATCACAGCGAGATCGGAACTGGTGCAGATCAGGTTGTTGCAGCCGGATTCGACTCTGGTGCAGCTCAGATTGAAGCTGTAAAGAACGGAGTTCTTCTTGGCGCTATTACTCAGGCTCCTGTACAGATGGGCGAGAAGCTTGTTGAAAGCCTGTATGCAGCAGCAAATGGCGAGTCAGTGGCAGACATTGACACCGGATGCCAGTGGTACACCGCTGAGAACATTGAGGATCCTGCAATCTGGGATAACCTTTACGGCAAATAAAGAGAGTTTGTAGAAGAGGGGGTACACCTTGCGGTGTGCCCTTTCTTCGTACTATACAGGCAGCACAAAGGGACTGCTTGAAAATATAATAATATGGAGGTATATTTATGCTAAAAGGAATTCCGCAAATTTTATCACCGGAGCTTTTGATGGTTTTGTGCGAGATGGGGCATGGAGATCGGCTGGTGATCTCAGATGGCAATTTCCCGGCAGAATCTATGGGAAAGGATGCCATTGTGATTCGCTGTGACGGTCATGGCGTACCGGAACTTTTGGATGCTGTCTTAAAGCTTTTCCCATTAGACACTTATGTAGAAAAGCCGGTAAACTTGATGGAGGTAGTGCCTGGAGATGATGTGGAGACACCTATCTGGGATACATATAAGGATATTATTGCGAAGTATGATAAGCGTGGGGCAGCTTGTGTAGGCAATATTGAGCGATTTGCATTCTATGATGAGGCAAAGACAGCATATGCTATTATTGCTACCAGTGAGAAAGCGCTGTACGCCAACATTATGCTTCAAAAGGGAGTTGTAGTAGAATAATCGAAAAAATCTTAACAAAAACGGATTAGATTCTTAAGATTTCTGATCTTTTTGGGATATGCCTTGCGGCATATCCCTTTTTTCGTTATACTGAAAAACATTAAAAGTTATGTAAAGCGATGGAAAGGGGAGATGTTTTCAGACAAAGGTGAGGGTGGTTATGGATAAAAGAGAGGAGCTTTATGAAAAAATGGAAGGCATATGGTTTTGCCTTGGCATGTATCCTTTTTCTCTGCTCAAAAAAAGAGATTTTTGCAGCTGGAGAAAAAAATAACGATGAGATAAAAGCAGAGGAATCATTTTTTGAGGATGGGGATGTGGTAGGATTTATTGGTGACAGCATAACCCATGCGGAGTATACGAGTATTAATTATATGGAATTCCTTTATCAGTACTATCTGAGTCGTTTTCCCGACAGAGAGATTGAATTTCGTAATCTGGGAACGGCGAGCTGTACCGTCCAGGATGTGCTGGATATCTATGACAGAGATCCGGCGTTTCAGGGGCTTAATCAGGCAGTCATTCTTTTGGGAATGAATGAAGCAATACAGGAGATCTCTGTAGAAGCATATATTGCTGATATGGAGAAATTGATTGAACGCTTAAAAGCAGATGGACTGAAGGGTGAGGATATACTGATTCTTGCACCGACACCCTACGATCAGACATGTGCGCTTAATTATGATAAAAACGGCTATCCTTATCAGAGAAGTGATGACAGGCTGACTGCATTTACAGAACAGCTGGAGGTAAAAGCAGAAGAGTGGAAGGTCTGTTATGCAGATCTTCATACACCTATGAAAGAATTGTCAGTAGAGCTTCAGAAAGAGGACGGAAAAAATACTCTGACCATAGGTGATTGCATTCACCCGGAGGCAGTTGGTCAAATGGTGATGGCTTACTATATTCTTCAGGCTCAGGGGGCAGTGGAGGAACTGCCGGAGCTTTTGATTCCGGAAGTGCCAGTGGAAATCCTGGAGGATTTTTACCGAAATGAACAGGGCGTGCGCCTGAGCTGGAAGCCGGAGTGTCTGCCGATGTTTACGGCAGACGAGTTTCAGGAGCTTACGGGGCTGATTCCATCAGCAGAAGCAATTGGAAAAGAAGTACTTTATGTGGAAGGCTTTTCCGAAGAAGTTTCTTATGAATTGACCATAGGTGACAATGTCTTGGGGGACTTTACAGGCCAGGAATTGCTAGAAGGAATTAATTTGGCTGTGCTGGAGGAAAACCCTTTACGGAAGCTTGCAGTTGAGATAGATGAAAAAAGCCGGGTGCGCCACAAGCTTGCAGCGGAATATCGAAGTGCTGTATATACAGCGGCGGAAACAGACACTGAGGAAGCATGGGCACAGCTTCAGGAAACATGGAAGAATTGGCAGAAAGCAGATAGAGCGTTGCGGGAAAAAATACATGAAAAAGTACAGACTGCAGCGGATCAGGATTATATAGTGAGTATTGTTGAAAAAGGATTCTCTAAGGAAATATTAGATCAGGAGTCTATGCCGGCCGAGGAATTTCTTTTTGAAGACGGTGATGTAGTAGGTTTTTTGGGTGACAGTATTACCCAGGTGAGCTACAGCGGAATCAGTTATCCTGAGTTTTTGCATCAGTATTATATTACACGTTATCCCCATTGGGAGTTGGAGCTTCGAAATCTCGGCACTGGTTATTATACGGCAAAGCATGCTTTGGAGCTTTACAATGGGGAAAGCGGAATTTATGATGCTGCCTTGGACGGGATTACAAAGGCTGTGATTATGTTTGGCATGAACGAAGCTCAGGATGGAGGCGATACAGAGACATATATTCAGAATATACGGAAATTAACAGAGATGCTGAATGCCAGAGGAATCGAGAATGAGGATGTGATTCTGGCAGCGCCTACACCCTACGATCAAACCAGAAGTTCTAATTACAAAGAAAATGGCGAGATGAAAGAGACGGTAGATAATATCCTTTTGGAATATACCGTAAAGCTTAAGCAGCTATCCCGGGAACTTGGAACACATTATGTGGATCTTCACACCCCTATGCTGCGGGCCACAAAGCTTTTTCAGGAAAAGGATGCAGATGATACCCTGACTGTGGATGACAATATACATCCAAAGGCAGAGGGAAGCATTCTGGCAGGCTTCTTCTTTTTATATCAGCAGGGAGCCGGAAAAGAAGTGGCAGATGTTCGGATTCTGGATAAAGGAGATGTACAGACAGACAATGCGAAGGTGAGCAGGGTAAAATGGAGAGGGAGGGGAGATTATGTAAGCTTTGCATACCATCCCTACAGTCTTCCTATGGCTATTTCCAGCGAAGTTGCCCAGACAGATGCGGATTTTGATATCATGAACCGGATCAGTCAGGAAAATCTTCAGGTAACAGGGCTGGAAAGCAGTGAGAAGTATACAGTTTATATGGATAATGTTCCCATAGGAGAATTCACAGGGGAAGCATTGGAACAGGGAGTGAACTTGGCCGCTTGCGACTGGAATTGGGGGCAGGTTGCTGCAAAGGAGATAGAGGGGCTGAATCAGAAGTGGCAGGAATGCTCTGCGGAATACCGCAGTGTTTTGGGAAAAGCCACTTTAGGTGAACGGAGCGCAACACAGGAGGATGTGGATATTGCTTATGCAGCATGGAAAGCGCAAGCAGAGGAACTTAAGAACCAGATGTATGAGATAGCCCGAACCAGCGTATCCAGAACCTATCAGATAGAGATTGTAAATAAGAATGGCCGAATCTGGATGAAGTTGGAACGATGGAAATGGGCTATAGGTGTTGCTATTGCTGCAGCAATCAGTTTGCCGTTCCTTGCAGGCGTTATATTTCAGATGAAAAAGCGAAAAAAGAAAAACAGAATTTAATTAATCCACTTTTTACGAAAGTCAGAAGCGCTGATGCCTTCTGACTTTTTAAATTGCCGATTGAGATAGCTGGAATCATAGAAGCCGCAGTTTTCTGCAATTTGCTCCAGAGTATAGTCAGAAAAACGGAGCAGCTTTTTAGCAAGCGTAATACGCCGGGCAATGACGTAGTGATTCAGGGTGATTCCATAGAGAGAGCGAAACTCTCTGGACAAATGATATTTGCTAATGAAAAAATGTTCTGACAGAGCATCCAGAGAAAACTTTTCTGTATAGTGTTCATCCAGATACTGACGTATCTGGGACATCTTTTGATGTCCGGGGTGCTTTTCGGTATGGCGCTCAGTAATATCAAGCAGCAGGAGGGAAAGAATATCCACAATCAGCCGTGAAGAAAAAATTTCAGCAGAGAGGTCAGAGGCGGTGTTTACCTCCAACAGATGTTCCAAAGAATCCTGAAGTTCTGGAAAGGTTTGGGGGTGAAAAGCGGGGGCACTTTTGGCGGAGAAATACTGGTAGTATTTCTCTGAACTGGATCCGTTAAAATGAACCCAGATTAGTTCCCAAGGATCAGAACTGTTGCTCTGATGATAATAGGGAACCATGCAGTCAATAAAAAAGCAGGAGCCTTTTTGCAAAGAATAGGAGTTTCCCTTGTACATAAGTGTACCGCTTCCGGATAGGACAAGAACCACCAGATAGGAATCCAGATTTTTACGTTGGGCAAGATGGCTTTCCTTTAGTTTCAGATAACCTGTTTCCTGCACATAATAGAGGGCAGAGCGTGCAAAGGCGCTGGGAGTCTGAATCATGCGCCGAGAGCTTTCTACATAGGAATCGGGGAATTTATCAAAATAGTTTTTCAAGGGAGTTTCCTTTCATGCACATATAGTCTCAAAAAGAACTTGTGGATAGCAATATAATACCTATTTTAAGCAACATCTTCACTTGTTATCTTAAATATACCGGTTTATACTGTCAAAAGCAATGAAAAAACAGAATTAATAAGCAAACAACCTGAAAGGAAAAAAATCTATGTATTATGCACTGTTGTCCGGCGGCTCAGGAAAACGCCTTTGGCCGTTATCAAATGATGCAAGACCGAAACAATATGTAAAGCTGGTCAATCAGGAAACAAATTCCATGGAACGCTGCTCGATGCTTCAGCGAGTATGGGCACAGCTTTTGGATGCAAAAATAGCGAATAATACAATTATCACTGCGGGAGAAGCACAGGCGGAGCTGATTCAAAGTCAGGTTCCCGGAGCGCAGATGGCTGCAGAACCGGCAGGCAGGGATACCTTTGGAGCCGTACTGCTTTCCTGTGCCTATCTTCATAGCTGCATGGGAGCGTCTAAAGAAGATTATGTAGCCGTGATGCCCATAGACCCCTATACAGAAAGAGCTTATTTTGAAGCGGTAAAGGGATTGGAGAAGGTTATGAAGGATTCCGGTGCAGATGCAGGACTTATGGGAGCAGTGCCCTCTTATCCAGCAACAAAATACGGATATATATTGCCGGGAGAGCAGAAGGAGGGGTATTTCTGGATCCAAAGCTTTATAGAAAAACCAGAGGAAAGGCAGGCGGAAGAACTTTTGGGGCAGGGAGCCCTATGGAACTGCGGAGTTTTCTGTCTTCGGATTGGAGATATGCTGGAACGGGCAAAAGTGTACGGGGTTCCGGAAGATTACGAAGGCTTGTATGCTGCCTATGAGAAATTACCAAGGATCAGCTTTGACTATGAGGTGCTGGAGAAATCTGAAAAGCTGGCGGCTGTAGAATTCCAGGGATACTGGAAGGATCTTGGTACCTGGGATGCTATGGCAGAGCAGATGAGCATGGATACATTTGGAAAAGTGATTTTAGATGATACCTGCAGAAACACGCAGGTAATCAATGAACTGGCAATGCCGGTAGTTACTGTAGGAACGAGGAATCTGGTAGTCGTAGCAGCACAGGATGGAATTCTGGTAGCAGATAAGAATGAGACAGGCAGAGTAAAAGAATTGACAGCGGGGCTTCAGACACGGCCCATGTTTGAAGAACGGAGATGGGGAACATTGGAAACTCTGGATGATACAGAGACAGCACAAATCTCTACATTGACAAGAAAGATTCGAATCTATGACGGCATGACTTCCAGTTACCATTACCACAAGGATAGAGATGAGATTTGGACGGTCCTAAAAGGGACAGGTGAATTGATTTTGGAAGGAAATAAGATTGCGCTCTCTCAGGGAAAAGCAGTCTGTATTCGAAAAAACCAGCGTCATGCAGTAAAAGCGTTTAAGGATTTTGAGTATATTGAGATTCATGTGGGAACCAGTGTGGGAAATGATGACATTCATCGGATTACCTTTGAGTGGGATGAGATAGAGAGGAGTAGTATATTATGAAAAAAACAGCATTAATTACAGGAATTACTGGCCAGGATGGCTCTTATCTGGCGGAGCTTTTGCTGGAAAAAGGATATGAAGTTTATGGGTTGTTCCGCAGAGGCTCCACCGATACGACAGCAAGAATTACCCATCTGTTAAAAAAAGGAACAGATGAGGAACAAAGGCTACATCTGGTTTATGGGGACATGACAGATTCTATGAATCTGGTGCGTCTGCTCCTTGAAATAAAACCGAACGAAGTGTACAATCTGGCAGCTCAGTCTCATGTGGCTGTTTCCTTTGAGGAACCAGAGTATACAGCAAATGCAGATGGAGTTGGCGTTTTGCGTGTACTTGAAGCTGTGCGTGCGGCAGGACTTGCGAGGACGACTAGGATCTATCAGGCGTCAACCTCTGAACTTTTCGGAAAGGCTGAGGAAATTCCACAGAGGGAAACGACACCATTTCATCCCCGTTCTCCTTATGCGGTGGCAAAACTCTATGGCTATTGGATAACGAGGCACTATCGGGAAGCATACGGAATGTATGCGGTAAACGGGATTCTGTTTAATCACGAATCTGAACGGAGAGGGGAAAATTTTGTAACAAGGAAAATCACGCTGGCAGCAGCAAATATTTTGGCGGGGCATCAGGAAAAGCTGTATCTGGGAAATCTGGATGCAAAACGGGACTGGGGTTACGCCAAGGACTACGTGGAATGTATGTGGAGGATGCTGCAGCATGAGACACCAGAGGATTTTGTGATTGCAACCGGTGTGACCCATACCGTAAGAGAATTTGTAGAGACTGCATTTCGTCAGGGGGGAGTTAATCTTCAATGGCAGGGAACGGGTGTCGAAGAAAAAGGGATTGATATGAAAACCGGAAAAGTATTAGTTGAAGTATCCCCTGATTTTTTTCGCCCGGCAGAGGTAGACTTGCTTTTGGGAGATCCTTCAAAGGCAAAGAAGCTTTTAGGCTGGAATCCAGGAAAGACTTCCTTTGAGCAACTGGTAAAACTTATGATGGAGCATGACATGAAGGAACTTGGTATACAGTATGAGCGCTGCGAAACTGGAATAGGAGAAGAAAAATGATTTGTGAACCATTGGATAGACAGAAAAAAATATATGTGGCCGGACACTGCGGACTGGTAGGCTCTGCACTAGTACGCTGTCTGAAAAAAGAGGGATTTGCTCAGATTATTACGAAAACACATGAGGAGCTTGATTTGACAAGGCAGGCAGAGGTGGAAGCATTTTTTGCAGAGGAAAAACCGGATTATGTGCTTTTGGCAGCGGCCAAGGTGGGCGGAATCCATGCCAATGATACATACCCGGCAGATTTTATTATGAAGAATCTGCAGATAGAGTGTAATGTAATAGATGCAGCGTATAAAAATCAGGTAAAAAAGCTGCTGTTTTTGGGAAGCTCTTGTATTTATCCGCGAGAATGCCCTCAGCCTATTCGGGAAGAATATCTTTTGAGCGGATATTTGGAAAAAACGAACGAGGCTTATGCGCTGGCAAAAATTGCAGGGCTGAAAATGTGCGCTTTTTACAATCAGCAGTACCACACTCACTATATCAGTGTGATGCCCTGCAATCTTTATGGAGTGAATGACAACTTTGCACTGGATAATTCTCATGTGCTTCCTGCACTGATACGAAAGTTTCACGAAGCGAAACAAAAGGGAGAGCTTGCGGTAACTGTTTGGGGAAGCGGGACGCCTTTGCGGGAGTTTTTGAATGTGGATGATCTGGCGGACGCATGCTTATATTTGATGGATCATTATGACGGAAACGAATTTTTTAATGTGGGATCCGGGAAGGAAGTAAGCATTTTAGAGCTGGCAGAGCTTGTAAAAGAGGTAACAGGTTATCCGGGCAGAATTGTACTGGATCCAGCAAAGCCAGACGGAACGCCCAGGAAGGTGACGGATATCAGCCGCATTTCGGAGACGGGCTGGAAACCGAAAATTGATTTGGAAAAAGGAATCCGCCAGACTTATGAGTGGTTCTGTAAAAAATATGAGACAGGAGCGTTTACAGAGCGATGATGGAGCAAGGGCCAATAAAGCTGCAACCAGTACGGAAAAATTATTTATGGGGAACAGAGGATTGGATGCTCTCCTGGCTGAACGAGGGATTGGAAGAAATCCCTCTTTTGATTAAAATCATTACAGCGAAGGAGGCCCTTTCGGTTCAGGTGCATCCAAAGGATTCTCTTGCATGGGAGATGGAACATGGAAATGGTAAAACAGAGATGTGGTACGTGATGGACTGTGAGCCTGACGCATATTTGTATTATGGTTTGAAGCATAGAATTTCTGTAAATGAATTTCGGAAACGGATTGAGAACGGAACCCTTCTGGAGGTATGCCGTAGGGTAATGGTAAGAAAAGGAGACGTTCTTTTTGTTCCGGCAGGAATTATTCACGCTATTGGCAGAGGGATTACGGTGGCAGAAGTGCAGCAGAGCTCTGATATCACATATCGAGTGTATGATTATGATCGAAAGGACGAGAACCACAGGAGACGGACGCTGCATATTGAGAAAGCTCTTAAGGCTGCGAACTTCATGCCGCCTTTGCCAGGACGTCATCCTATGGGGCCCAGAATCGAGAAAAATGGATATTCCAAAACTTTATTAGTGCAATGTCCGTATTTTGTGGTACAATTATACGAGATAGTAGAATGTATGGAAGGGAATGTTGAGGCATCCTTTCAGTCATTTCTTGTTTTGGAGGGAGAAGGAAGCCTAAAAAGCAACTATGGAAGCCTGAAGCTTACAAAGGGTGACAGTATCTTTCTCCCAAAAGGAATGGGAGCCTACCACCTTATTGGAAGGCTGCAAATACTTATAAGCGAGGTATAACGGATGAATTTAAAGTTTGGAACAGGAGGGCTTCGTGCCACTATGGGGCCGGGACCGGATCATTTAAATTTAGAAACCATACGAGAGGCAGCCTTGGGGGCAGCAGCCTATGTGAAAAGCCGGAGTGAAGAACCGTCTGTGGCAGTAGCCTATGACAGCCGGAATCACTCGGAAGAATTTGCAAAAGAAGCAGCAAGAGTATTGGCCCTGAAGGGATGTAAGGTGTATATTTATCCCCGGTTGATGCCGACGCCGACTTTATCCTTTGCAGTGCGCCATCTGAAATGTGATGCAGGAATCTGTATAACGGCCAGTCATAATCCAAAAGACTATAATGGCTTTAAGGTTTATGGGGCAGATGGATGTCAGGTCACCAGCGGAGCAGCAGCGGCGATCCAGATGTATATTGAAAAGGCCGATGAGAAAGAGGCTGGGGAGGATCTGGATTTTGAATATTTTTTGGAATCGGAAGAAATTGAGTATATCAATGACAAGACCATCAAGGCATTTCTTGCGTCTATTATAAAAAAACGAACGCAAAAGGAACTGACATCTCATTTGAAAGTGGTTTATACGCCGCTGAACGGAAGCGGGTTAAGCTGTGTGAGCAGTATCCTAAAATATATTGGAATAAAGAATCTACAGATTGTAATGGAACAGGCAAAACCGGACGGTAATTTTCCTACTTGCCCCATCCCGAATCCGGAGGAACCGGAAGCGCTGAAGCTGGGATTGGACTATTGTGAAAAGCTGGAGGCAGATCTGCTGCTTGCTACAGATCCGGATAGTGACCGCATTGGCGTGGCTGTCCGGCAAGGCGAGACTTATCGGCAATTGACAGGAAATCAGGTGGGAATCCTACTATTGGATTATATATTGAAATGCAGGCAGGAGGCAGGAACACTGCCGGAAAATCCCGTTGTGATTAAGACTATCGTGACTACTTCTATGGCAGATCACATTGCAGAGCATTATGGTGTTGAGGTAATCAATACTTTGACAGGCTTCAAATATATTGGAGAGCAGATTGGCCTTTTGGAACAGGCGGGCAAGGCAGAGCGTTTTGTGTTTGGATTTGAGGAAAGTTGCGGCTATCTCGTTGGAAGCTATGTGCGGGATAAGGATGCGGTGGGGGCGGCCATGCTGATTTGCGAGATGGCAGACACTTACAAGTCTATAGGCAAGACGCTTCTGGATGTACTCGAGGATCTGTACCAGACTTATGGACGATATACGACAGAGCTGAAAAGCTATACTTTTGATGGCATGGAGGCAGACAGGCGCATGAGCCTGATACGCAAGGGGCTTGCAGAGAAGCCGGATATGAAGATGCGGGGCTCCAAGGTAGTTCGGTATAAGGATTATCAGGAAGGCATCGACGGACTTCCCAAGTCCGATGTAATCAAGCTGTGGATGGAGGACGGCTCGGAAGTCGTGATCCGTCCGTCAGGTACGGAGCCGAAGATTAAGGTGTATACGGAGAGAAAAGAGAAATAAAAAAGAACAGACCATATAAGAAGAGAGCATTCCTTCATAACAGGATTTGAGTATGAAGGGATACTCTTTTTGTGTTGGGGTCTTTATATAGTTGTCTTTCTGGGCGGCCCGCAGCTTTCCCGTACGGCAAGATAAAAGGGCATAGAGATTTTCATGGGAAGATGATGTCCGCCCTGTATACGGTCAATCAGAGTCTTTGCAGCCATTTTTCCCATTTCTTCCAGCGGAACGTGAACAGTAGTAAGCATTGGGGAAAGATACTGGGCCATATCGATGTCATCAATGCTGATAACGGATATGTCTTCTGGAATTCTTAAGCCCTCTTCCTGAATTGCACGCATAACACCAATAGCTGTTAAGTCATTGGGGGCAAAAACAGCAGTAGCTTCACGAGTCCTGTTAAGAAGAGCTTTTGTGCCTTGATATCCGCCCTCGGAACAAATCATAACATTAGAAATAAATTCATTTTGAATGGGAATATTGTGCTTGCGCAGAGTAGAACAATACCCCACATAACGTTCCTCGTTTTGAGTTTCGCCTACGTAGGCAATTTTTGTATGTCCAAGCCCGATCAGGTATTCAATAACGTGTTCACTGGCAAGAGTGCTTTCGCACAGGACCTGATCGTATTTGGCGTTTAGGCTGTTCAGGCCCGTATAAATAACATAATTAAAATGCTTTTTTAAAAAACTCAGCAATTGCTTGTTGCAGCGTCCCAGAATGGCAACGCCGTCTACATGATTGTCGGCAATGAGATGGAACGTGCTTGGGTGCTGAATATCAATAGCCGTAAAAGAATACTTTAAAATATAGTTTTGCTTAAAGGCTTCTTTCTCAATGCTGCGTGCCAGCTGAGAAAAGAAAGGATCCGTAATGGCATCCGGCTCTCTTGCAAACAGGCAGGCAATGGAATGAGAAGAAGCCTGACCGGAAGGAGTATTTCCGCTTTTGAGATTACGGGCTATGGAGTTGGGCGTATAGTTGGTTCGACGCACAATCTCCCAGATACGATCTTGTACCTCTTTGCTTGCGGCCCGGGAGTTGTTTTGATTAATTACTCTTGAAACGGTAGAGATAGACACACCGGCTTCTTGTGCAATTTCTTTCAGCGTCATATGAAATTTTCCTCGCTTTTTGCTTAAATTATACTCAAATCTTATCTTATCATAGAAAAAAATAATAAAAGTGTCAACAAAAAACGTAAGGAATACTTTGGAAAAAGCATAGACAAACGTTTGGGTAAAAATAGTATTTAAAAATGCGGCTCTCCGCAGAGGAATATATAAAAATAATATATTTTCACAATTTTGCACAAACTAAACCGGGAAAACCTTTGGCCGGTATGACAAAAACTTGCACAAGGGAAGCTGATAAGGGGCGTGTCTTAGGCGGTTATACAAACGTTTGGGTAAAATTTTGTTGAAATTAGGGTATTAATAAACTATGATTAACTTACAAATCGAGTTGATTTATAAAAAACTCACAAAAAGTAAACCTTAAAAATGTATTAGGAGGGTAAAAAATGAAGAAGACGAGAAAACTAGTTGCATTGTTATTGGCTACAGCCATGGTTGCCAGTATGGCAGCCTGCGGTTCAAAAGAGGAGAAGCCCGCACAGGAGGCTCCGGCTGCGGAGGACACAGCAGATAATCCCCAAGAGTCGGAAGAAACTGCGGAACCTGCAGATGATACGGTATACGATCTCAAAGTCAGCGGTCACCCGTACATCCATGCACTTGCCAGCGTATATGCCATTGACCAGGGATATTTTAAATGTGAAGATACCACAGTTGACATGTATTCCGGCGGTCCTGTTCAGAATGAAGCGATTGCTTCCGGAGCGTGGGATGTAGGAACAACCGGCACCGGCGGTATTGTTCTCGGAGCTGTTGGTTATAATCTGAAAGCTATAGCTTATACTTCACCGGATGAGAACACCGTCGATCTTTGGGTTCGTCCCGACAGCCCTCTGGCAGGCTGCACACCGGATGAGAAGGGCGTGTATGGAACAGCAGATGATTGGAAGGGACTGACAGTACTTTGTGCCACCGGCACCTCCTGCCATATGATGCTCATCGGGCTTTTGGAGCATCTGGGCCTGACTGAGGATGACATCAATCTGATTGACACTTCTGTTGCTGATTCCTATGCGGCATTTAAAGCAGGCACCGGCGATGTTGTAGCGCTTTGGTCACCTTTTGGATTCCAGGCAGAAGAAGATACGGATTGGGTAAAGGTTGCAAATGCGGTTAACCTTGGAATTATTCAGCCCTGCGTAGTGGTTGCAACTGAGGATGCAATTGCCAATGACTGGGATGGTGTTTATGCCTACTTAAAGGCTTATCTGCAGGCCGCTACGGAATTAAATGCGGATCCGGAAGGAACAGCCGATCTGCTTTACGATTTTGAGGAAGATCAGGGAATCAGCTTAAGCGAGACTGCTGCGGTGAAAGAAGTTGAAAGCCGTCCATATGCTTCTATAGAGCGTAATAAAGAGCTTTTCACGGTAAGAGATGACGGAGGCTGTGAGGCAAATGATATTCTGCTGGTATTTGCGGAGTTCTTCGAAGGACAGGGAAAGATTTCAGAGGATGATTTGAATGCCCTTCGGGAGAATGGATTGGTTGATACAAGCTTTATGGAAGCATACATGAATGGGCAGTAAAATGAAAAGGTTCAAAACAGAATAGAGACATAATAGGGGGAGGGGAGCCCTCCCCCTATTATGTGGTTTGCAATGGAGTGATGAATATGAGTGATAATTCAAAACAGATTTCCACCGAGACAGCCAATTCCATTCGGATTGAGGCAAAGGCCAAGAGAAAGGAAGCAAGACAGCTTTTGCTTATCTCGACAGTCAGCATACTGGTATTTTTATGTCTCTGGGAGCTGGCAGTGCGTGCAGGGTGGATTGACAGCAAGTACCTTTGTGCGCCTACACAGGTGGTGAAGACCTTTATACAAAAGTTTTCAGATCCAAAGCCGGACGGTGCCGTACTTGGCATTCACATAATTACCAGCTTGAAACTGGTTCTTGTAGGATATTGCACTGCGGTGATCATCGGCGTTCCCCTTGGGCTTATCATGGGATATTATCATACCTTTGATAAGCTGGTATCCCCCGTTTTTGAGATTGTACGCCCGATTCCGCCGATTGCCTGGATTCCGCTGTCTATCATCTGGCTGGGAGTGGGTACAACGGCCAAGGCATTTATTATATTTCTTGCGGCATTTGTACCTTGCGTAATCAATTCGTATACGGGAGTAAAGCTGACGCCTGTAGTGTATTTGAACGTAGCTAAGACATCAGGTGCATCCACATGGGAGGTATTTTGGACCGTAAGCAGAAACTATGCGATGCCCCTGGCTTTTACGGGCATACAGGTGGCGCTGGGAAATGCATGGTCCACCCTGGTTGCATCGGAACTGCTGGCAGCAACGGCAGGCCTGGGGTATATGATACAGCAGGGACGCTCCCTGGTAAGATCGGATATCATAATAGTGGGAATGCTTACAATCGGTGTTATTGGAGCAATTCTGACAACGCTTTTATCGAAATTAGAAAACTATGTTGTGAAATGGAGGAGCAGAGCATGAAAAAGAATCAATCGCAGACTCGGGATATTATACTTTCTACTCTGTCCATCCTTGGACTGATTGCTATTTGGTTCCTTGTGTCAAACAGCAAGCCGGATTTTTTTCCTACACCCATGGCTACCATTGAGCGGTTAATTCGATTGATTGAAAAGCCGGTTATGAAGATATCCATTCTCGGCCATGTTTTTGCAAGCCTTAAAAGAGTTGTAATGGCCCTTTTGGCTGCAATTGTTTTAGGAGTCGGTATGGGACTCTTTATGGGATGGAATAAAAAGGTCCGTGCGGCGCTCAATCCCATTTTAATGGCTCTGCGTCCGATTCCGCCTATAGCCTGGATTCCGCTGATTATCTTACTGTTTGGCATTGGGGAATTTCCAAAAGTGCTTTTGGTATTTATCGGCGCATTCTTTCCGATTGTTATGAACACCATGTCCGGAGTTGCGATGGTGGATGATATGTATCTGAAGGTGGGAAAAATTTATAAAGCCAATACATGGCAGATGCTTCGACATGTGGTGTTTCCGGCGGCAATGCCCACCATACTTGCCGGTATTAAAATTGCAATTAGCTCCGGCTGGATGGTTGTGGTAGCGGCAGAAATGTTATCGAGTAAATCCGGACTTGGCTTCTTAATCAACAGGGGACGTGACAGCTATGATGTTGCACTGATTATGGTTGCTATGATTTTGATTGGCGTCGTGGGAGCCTTGTTAAGCGCCGTATTTACATTTATTGAAAGGAAGTTGTGCGGATGGATGAGCAAAGAGTAGTCAAGGTTCACTTGGAGAACATATCTAAGTCCTTTGCGACACGAAAGATGATTTTTGAAGCGGTAAACCATGTCACGATTGATGTATACAAAAATGAATTTCTTGTGCTGCTTGGTCCGGGTCAGTGCGGAAAGACCGTGCTCCTGAATATGGTGAGCGGTTTGGAAACGCCCACGGAAGGCAAGGTGGAATTTATTGACAGTGACGGAACGGATCTTGGCTTTGTATTTCAAAAGACAGCGGTTTTTCCATGGAAAACGGTGATGGAAAATGTGGAGATGCCTTTGGAATTAAAGGGAGTACCAAAAGAAAAACGAAGAGAAAGGGCACAATACCTCATTGATCTGGTGGGACTGAACGGGTTTGAAAACGCATTGCCCAAGCAGCTGTCCGGAGGCATGAAGCAGCGCGTGGGAATTGCACGTGCTTACTGCAACAATCCCCAGGTTTTATTGATGGATGAGCCTTTTGGAGCGTTGGATGCTCAGACCCGTTACCAGATGGAGGAAGAAATTCTGCGTATTTGGGAACAGGAGAAGAGAACAGTTATATTCGTAACGAATAATATTGAGGAGGCGGTATATCTGGCGGATCGGATTATTGTGCTGAGCGCCTGCCCGGCGACGGTTAAAGAGGTCTATGATATCTCGCTCCCCAGACCACGTGATTATGTTGATACAGAGTTTTTGCGTATCCGTGAAGCAATTGAGGCAAATACCGATTTGGCGCTGTAGATGGGAGGAATATCATGGAAAATCAAGAGATTAAGGTCCAGGTAAATCATCTGACAAAGCGTTTCGGTGATTTGCTGGTGTTAAATGACATTTCCTTTAATATTAAAAAAGGAGAATTTGTCTGTATTGTCGGGCCTACCGGCTGTGGAAAAACAACATTTTTAAATCTTCTGACAAGGCTGATTGATCCTACGGAGGGAGAAATTTTAATTGACGGAGAGCCTGCAGATCCGAAGAAGCACAGCATTTCATTTGTGTTTCAGGAGCCTTCTGCATTTCCCTGGCTCACAGCACAGCAGAATATCGAATATGGTCTGCGCATTAAGAAAAAGTCAAATGAAGAGATTGCGGCTCAGAGTGAGAAAATTATCGATCTTCTGGGGCTTGATAAATATCGGAATGCTTATCCTCATGAGATGTCTGTTAGTATGGAACAGCGTGTGGTAATTGGACGGGCATTTGCACTGAATCCGGATTTGCTTTTGATGGATGAGCCCTATGGGCAGATGGATATTAAGATGCGTTATTACTTGGAGGATGAGGTGATTCGTCTCTGGCAGGCTACCGGGAGTACGGTTTTATTCATTACTCATAATTTGGAGGAAGCTGCTTACCTTGCACAGAGAGTATTGATTTTGTCCAACAAGCCGGCCAAAATCAAGGCCAGCATTGATGTGGATTTACCCAGGCCAAGAAAGGTTTCGGATCCGGAGTTTATCAGGATAAGAAAAGAGATTACGGACATGATCAAATGGTGGTAAAGGAGGAATATGATGAAAAATTTGAAGGACAAAGTGGTATTTATAAGCGGAGGAGCCCAGGGACTGGGCTATGCAATGGCGGAAAAATTTGCGGCTGAGGGTGCAAAAATTGTAATAGGCGATATTCAGGAAAAGCTTGCATTGGAAGCGGCCAAGCGGCTGGGAGAAGAGTTTGAAATAGAGACTTATGCGTTTCGCATGGACGTGACAAGCGTAGAAGATATTAAAGAGGCCTTTGCTAAAGTAAAAGAACACTTTGGAAAGCTTGATGTACAGGTAAATTGTGCAGGAATACAGATCCGCTGTCCGTCGAAAGAATTTACGGAGGAGAACTGGGATAAATTGATGAATGTGAATTTAAAAGGCGTATTCTTCTGCTGCCAGCAGGCGGCGCTTCTGATGGGAGATAAAGGTGGTGCTATTGTTAATATTTCTTCCGGCACATCAACACAGACGACACCGGGCAGAGCTCCTTATGTAATCTCCAAGGGAGGCGTAAATGCTATGACCGCCGTTCTGGCGGCAGAATGGGCGGAGGATTGCGGGAATAAAAAGGCTATTCGGGTAAATGCGGTGGCTCCGGGGTGGATTCTGACGAATATGGTACAGGATGGCTACCGTCTGGGCGTGGTTTCCCAGAATCAGATTCATGCGGCAGTCCCCTTCAAAAGACTGGCGGATCCCTCGGAAATTGCGGATGCGGTTGTATTTCTTGGGTCCGATGAATCCAGCTACATAACGGGACAAACCCTGTTCGTGGACGGCGGATGGAGCGCCCTTGGCATGCCGGCTATGGATATGATCAAAGAATAGGGGGGAAGTTTTTATGAGATTGGAATATACTGCGGAACAGTTGGAAGCTATCGCACATGATATTAGAGTGGATGTGATAGAAAGCCTGCACTGTGCAGGCTCCGGACATCCCGGAGGATCTTTGTCCATAGCGGAGATAATGAGTGTTCTCTATTTTCATGAAATGAACCTTGACCCGGCAAACCCCAACTGGGAGGAGCGTGATCGCTTTGTTCTCTCAAAAGGGCATGCTGCGCCGGCTTACTATGCGGCATTGGCGGAGCGGGGTTATTTTTCAAAGGAATTGTTAAAAACCCTTCGTCAGATTGACAGTCCGCTCCAGGGGCATCCTGACAGAAAGAAAGCAGTTGGCGTAGATATGTCTACCGGATCCTTGGGACAGGGGATTTCCGCAGCGGCCGGAATGGCCTGCTTTGCGAAGAGAAGCAGTAAAGATTTTAGGGTTTACTGTGTTCTTGGAGACGGCGAGATGCAGGAAGGAGAGGTATGGGAGGCGCTGATGGCCGCTGCCCATTATAAGCTCTCGAATTTTACGGTTCTGTTAGACAATAACAATCTTCAGATTGACGGACAGGTGAGAGACGTAATGTCGGTCTATCCGATTCGGGAGAAGGTTGAGGCATTTGGCTGGAAAGTCCTTGAAGCGGGGGGACATGATGTGAAAGCTTTGTGCAGTGCTTTGAAGAAAGCGAGAGAAAACACGGAGACACCGACCTTTATCATCTGTAAAACAGTAAAAGGAAAGGGCGTATCTTTCATGGAAAATCAGGCCGGCTGGCACGGCGCTGCCGTTACGGATGAAAATTATGAGACAGCTATGAAGGAACTGAATGCATAAGGAGGTGGAGAAAATGTTATCAACCAGAGAAGCCTATGGCCAGGCGCTGGCAGAGATGGGAGAAAAATATGATTTCTATGTGCTGGATGCGGACTTGTCCAAAGCTACACAGACAGTGCTTTTTGCGAAAAAATTTCCGGAGCGGTTTATGAATATGGGAATAGCCGAAAGCAATATGATGGACTTTGCGGCAGGTATTTCTACCTGCGGGATCCCGGTTTTTGCCAGTACATTTGCAGCTTTTGCAGCAGGACGGGCATACGATCAGATTCGAAACGGGATCGCCTATCCCAACTGTAATGTAAAAATCGGTGCGACTCATGGAGGCGTATTAATTGGTGCGGACGGAGGAAGCCATCAATGTATCGAGGATATAGCTTTAATGCGTGCGATTCCGAATATGACGGTGCTGTGCCCTTGTGATGAAGCGGAGACTTACGCCTGCGTACAAGCGGCGCTCGAACATGAGGGCCCTGTTTACCTGCGCTTTGGAAGACTGGGAAGTCCGAAGGTATATGAGGAAGAAAATCTTGATTTTGCAATCGGCAAGGGGCAGGTGGTTTGTGAGGGTACGGATGTGACCTTAATAGCCATTGGAGATATGGTATCAAAATGCTGCGAAGCGCAAAGGGCTCTTGAAGCGGAGGGAATTCATGCGGCAGTTCTGGATATGGCATCGATTAAGCCCATTGACGGGGAATTGATCTGTGAATTTGCAAAGAAAACGGGGTGCATTGTAACAGTGGAGGACCATAATGTGATGGGCGGAATGGGCAGTGCGGTGGCTGAGGTGCTGGCAAAGAATTGTCCGGTTCCTATGGAATTTGTTGGGATTCAGGATCAGTTCGGATGCTCCGGTACACCGGAGGATTTGGCAGAGCATTATGGATTAACGGCTGCGGCAATTGTTCGGGCCGCAAAGAAAATTATGGAAAAGAAGGGCTGACTGTGAAGAAAATAGTTTTTACTGCTCCCAGGAGTGCCGAAATTCGGGAATGCGAGATTCCTTCTTATGGGGCAAATGAAGTGCTGCTTCAGAATGAGCGAATCGGTGTCTGCGGAACGGATATACAGGTTTTTATGGGAAGAAACAGGTATATGCAGTTTCCGGTTACTCCCTTTCATGAGGGGGTTGCACGTGTTGTAAAGACGGGCAAAGATGTAAAGAACGTAAAGGCAGGAGAGCGTGTTACCATACGGCCGATCTTAAGCTGCGGACATTGCTATTCCTGTGAGAGAGGACATGAAAATGCCTGTGAGAATTTTAATTGCCTTGGCGTGCAGTCGGACGGGCTTGGTGCGGAGTATTTTGTAATTGATAAACATTATGTCTATCCGATCTCGAAAAAATGTCCCTTAGATCAGGCGGTGCTTATTGAGCCTTTTGCGGTGGGAGTTCATGCGGCTGTGCGTGGGAAGGTCTGCGGCAGGCGGGTGCTGGTGGTAGGTGCGGGAACGATCGGCAATTTTACAGCTCAAGCCTGCGGCTTACTGGGAGCAAAGCAAGTGTGCATTTGTGATTTGAGTGAAGATAAAGTGAAAATGGCAGAAAGGTCAGGGATTTCAATTTGCCTGAACAGCCATAGCCGTACTTTGACGGATGTGGCAAAAGAGGCTTTTGGCACATTTCCGGATGTGATTATAGACTGTGTTGGAGCAAAAGCGGTTCTTCCCCAGATTTTGGAGCTGGCCGGAAAGACGACGGATATTGTAATTGTGGGAAATTATTCGGAACCGGTTCTGATTGATGTGGCAAAAATACAGCGCAATGAGCTGAACGTGTATGGAAATATTACTTATACGGAAGAAGATTTCCGTAAGGCGGTGGAGCTGGTGATGGATCAGAAGGTCTATATGGACGGATTTATTTCTGCCAAATTTCAATTTGATCAGGCTCAGGAAATGATGGATTTTGCTGCCGAAAATCGTGGGATAAATATGAAGGTTGTAATGGATTATGGTGTCTCAGGATGCGGTAAGGAGGGATGACATGTATCATATTTCACCTTCTCTCCTTTGTGCGGATCAGTTGGAACTGAAGCAGACGGTTGCGGAGTTGGAGACCCTTGGGGTTGATTGGCTTCACATTGATGTGATGGATGGAAGCTTTGTTCCGAATTTTGCATTTGGTACGGATCTTACACGTGCCATCGGAAGGCTTTCAAAGCTGCCTCTTTATGTACATATGATGAGCGTCCATCCTATGGATTTTGTAAAGCCCTTTGCTGACCTGGGAGCAGAGTATTATTGCTTTCATTATGAGACAACAGTGAATCCCTTTCGCTTATGTCAGCAGATTACGGCTGCCGGTATGAAAGCGGCAGCGGCTTTGAATCCCTCCACACCGGTTGAGGTTCTTGCGGATTTGCTTCCGTATCTTTCCTGCATAACACTGATGGCAATAGAGCCGGGCTTTTCGGGACAAACATTTTTACCCCATACCTATGAAAAAATTCGAAAGCTGCGCAGACTGATCGGAACTGCCCCCGTACTGATAGAAGTTGACGGCGGAGCGGATATTCCGATTTCCATGGAATGTATCCGGTGCGGAGCTGATGTAATTGTAGGCGGCTATTTTACCTTATTTGATAAAAAAGGGAATTTGTGTGACAACTATCAAGCTTATATGCAGGCACAAAAGGAGATATGAGAGTATGACAATACAAGAATTAAAGGAAATGGTTGTGGAGGCTAACAAAGAACTGCCAAAACGTCGTGTGGTTTTGTATTCATGGGGAAATGTAAGTGGGATTGACAGAGAGCGTGAGATAATTGTGATAAAACCCGTGGGGATTCCCTATGAGGAGCTGACGGTTGAAAACGTTAGTGTTGTGGACTTTGACGGAAATAAGATCCCGGGAGAAAAAAATCCATTGAATCCTTCCGTGGATCTGGATATCCATCGGGCGTTATATGAGAATTTTTCTTCTTGTAATGCCATTGTGCATACCCATTCTACTTTTGCTACGGTTATGGCGCAGCTGCATAGAGACGTGCCCTGCTTTGGCACGACCCATGCGGATTATTTTGCAGGCTCTGTTCCCTGTGTGGATGCTCTTTCGGAAGAAGAAATTATCCATAATTATGAGTGGAATACAGGAATGGCCATTGTGAAATATTTTTGTGAACATAAAATCGATCCGGCGGAGGTACCGGCAGCATTGTCTGTTAATCATGGACCGTTTACATGGGGAGAGGATTGCTGGGATGCGGTCCATAAAGCGGTTGTGCTGGAAGAGATCTGCAAGATGGCCGTGCATATGCTGGCGATTGAGCCGGAATGGCAGCCTATCCCCAAGGTTATGAGTGACAAGCACTATTACCGTAAGCATGGGGCAAATGCATATTTTACAAATGATGATCACGGCCATGGGATGGTCCGCAGTAAATAATAAAAGGGTCGGATATTTGGAGGATATTGATGAAGCATTTATATTTGAATTTAAAACGTTTTGATGTTCCTGTGGAGTTTGGGGGAGTGAACCGGATCGCTCCGATTACGGAATGGGGAAGCTGCATTGTTGCAAACACCCAGGAAGCTTTAAAGGAATATGATCCGGCGGAAGCGGAATTTGTACAGTTTTTTCCGGAAGCGCATTTGATGCAGGCAGTTGCGGCAAAAAGTGAGGGGAGTCCCATACAAATAGGCTGCCAGGGCATCTATCGTCAGGATACGGGGGCAAACGGCTTTGGCGCTTTTACTGCAAACCGTCCGGCGGCTGCGGCTGCGGCTATGGGGGTGCAGGCAGTTCTGATCGGTCACTGTGAAGAAAGAAATGACAAGATGGGGATTTTGGCAGAGGCAAAGGCTGCCGACACGGCAGCTGTCAATCGTATTCTGAACCAGGAGATTAAGCTGGCGGTTTCCAGGGGATTAAAGGTGCTCTACTGTATTGGAGAAAAAAGCGAGGAACAGGAACGATGGCAGGAGGTTCTGGGGGAACAGCTGAATATCGGCCTTGAGGGCGTAGACAAATCAAAGGTGGTGATTGGTTATGAGCCGATCTGGTCCATCGGGCCGGGAAAAACGCCTGCTGATAAGCCGTATATCACAAAAATTGCCCGTTTCATTAAAGAAACTGCCGGAGGGATTGATGTGGTGTATGGGGGCGGTCTCAAGGTAGATAACGCAGAAATGCTGTCTTCTATCCGGGAGATTGACGGGGGTCTGATTGCACTGACCCGTTTCAGCGGCGAGATAGGCTTCTATCCGGATGAGTATTTGGAGATTATTCGTACATATTTGGGAAAGTGAGGATAAATAGATGAAACTTGATTTTGAATACGGGAATGGCATCATGTCTGCCCATTTGCCGGATACAACGGATGTGTTCATTCCTGGAGAGACTGTTCCAGATCCACCGTATATCCCGGAGGAGCAAATAGCAGAGAAAACAAAAGAATCTCTTTGCAATCCAATGGGTATGAAGCCCCTGGCTGAATTAGCGCATAAGGGCAGCACGGCAGTGATTATTATTCCGGATATTGTGAAAGGCGGCTGTCAGCCGACGTCCCACCGGAAAACAGCGGTTCGCTTGATTGTGGATGAACTGTATAAAGCAGGAGTTGAAAAAAAGGATATTCTTCTTTTGTTTTCCAATGGGCTTCACCCAAGAACCACCGTAAATGAGGCAAAGCAGATTTTAGGAGAAGAGCTTTTTGATGAATTTTACTGGTCCCATCAGATTACAAGCCATGATTCCGAGGACTATGACCACCTGGTAGACTTAGGCTGCACAAAGCGTGGAGATCGGGTGCTGATGAATAAGTACGTATTTGACTGTGATATCCCCATTCTGATCGGCCATACCCAGGGAAATCCTTATGGCGGGTATTCAGGAGGCTACAAGCACTGCGCAACAGGTATTACCCATTGGCGTTCTATTGCGAGCCATCATGTGCCTGATGTGATGCACCGTGCTGATTTTACCCCCGTTTCCGGTCATAGCTTAATGCGTACAAAATTTGATGAGATTGGTATGCTGATGGAAGAAAAAATGGGTCATCCCTTTTTCTGCTGCGATGCAGTATTGGATACTTATTCCCGGCAGATAGAGATTAATTCAGGCTATGCCGCCGTCATGCAGCCAAAATCCTGGGCTATGGCAAATAAGCGTACCTACGTGCCTTTTGCGGAAAAGAAATATGATGTGATGGTATTTGGCATGCCCCAGAATTTCCACTATGGCGACGGAATGGGAACGAATCCCATTCAGCTGATGCAGGCATTGTCTGCCCAGGTGATTCGTCATAAAAGGGTTATGAGTGACCACTGTGTAATTATTTGTTCTTCTGTCTGCAACGGATATTTTCATGATGAGAGATGGCCGTACCTGCGGGAGTTGTATGAGATGTTCCAGCATGATTATATGAATGTGCTGCCTGATATGAACCGCTATGGGGAATACTTTGCCACAAATGAGGAATACATCCGGAAATATCGGTTTGCAAACGCATTTCATCCGTTCCACGGATTTTCGATGATGTCCTGCGGCCATATTGCGGAAATGGACACAAGTGCAATTTACATTGTAGGTGCTCAGGAGCCGGGGATTGCAAGAGGTATGGGACTTAAGACACGGGCAACCTTTGAAGAGGCATTGGAGGACGCAAAGAAAAAATATGTGGGAGACAATCCCAATATTCTTGCTTTGCCGAAAACCTTTAAGCTAAGTGCCGTTCATCTGTGCATGAAAGATGATGATTTGTCGGGAGTATAAGCGGCAGACAGCTTCGGCACCACAGCAGCGTATCTGCTGACTGTGGTGCCGAACTTGTTCCGGTCATAAAAATCGTGGAAAGATTTGTGTTAGGGGAAAAATAGAATGTATTTTATATTTTTTTTGGTCAGCTTTCTGGCATCTGTTGTCGGAGCAATCTGCGGAATCGGCGGAGGCGTTATTATAAAGCCGCTTTTGGACGCCGCAGGAATTATGAGTGTTTCAGCGATTAGCTTTCTTTCAGGGTGTACTGTTTTCGCTATGTCAGCAGTTTCTGTGGGAAGCTCTATGCGAAACAGGACGGTGCATGTGAAATTTGCGGTTACTCTACCCCTTGCGATTGGATCGGCAGTTGGAGGATTGGCAGGAAAGACACTTTTTCAAGTTATCAAAAATATGGTTGCTTCAGAGAATACGGTGGGATTTGTTCAGGCAGCAATGCTTTTGGCGATCACCTTCATCACTTTTCTATATACCTTAAAAAAAAGCAAAATACATACATTAAAACTTAAAAATGCCCTTATCTGTGTTGGCGTGGGAATTTTATTGGGATTTTTCTCGGCTTTTCTGGGGATTGGGGGAGGTCCTATTAACCTGATGGTTCTCAGTTATTTCTTTTCTATGGATACGAAAGAAGCGGCTATTAATTCTTTATTTGTAATCCTTGTTTCCCAAATTTTTAGCCTGACACAGACGATTTTGTCAGGGAATATACCAAAAATTGAGGTATTATTTTTGGTTCTTATGGTAATTGGAGGAATTTTAGGAGGAAAAGCCGGCAGCAGGATTAATAGAAAAATTCAGGTAAAGCATGTAAATTACCTGTTTGAAGGCTTGATGGTTCTGATTATGGCTATTTGCGGGTATAACATGTATGGCTTTCGATAATCTGTTTGATTCTGCTTGCGGTTTTATAATGCACATGCTAGAATTTGATTAAATGTCAGAAAAGGAGATTGGGCTTGTTTCATGGATATCTTACATACAAAGCTGCATTTGCTGGAACAATATTTGAAGGCTCTGGGAAGTGCTGCCGTTGCCTTTTCCGGCGGGGTGGATTCCGCATTCCTAATGACCGCTGCCCATCGGACGCTGGGAAAACAGGCGATTGCAGTAACGGCCCGATCCTGTGCCTTTCCGGAAAGAGAGCTTAGAGAAGCAAGAGAGCTGGCAAAAGCAGAAGGAATTCGCCATATAGAGTTTGATTTTCCTGCTTTTGAGGTGGATGGCTTTGCAAAGAATCCGCCGGATCGGTGTTATCACTGCAAAACTGCAATTTTAAAACAGATGAGGACAATTGCAAAGGCAGAAGGGCTCAGTCATATCATAGAAGGCTCCAATGTGGATGACGCCAAGGATTATCGGCCTGGCACAAAGGCCATATGTGAGCAGGGTATATTAAGCCCTTTAAAAGAAGCGGGGCTTACGAAAAAGGAGATACGGCAGCTTTCCAAAGAATGGGGACTGCCTACCTGGAACAAGCAGTCGGCGGCCTGCCTGGCATCACGTTTTGCTTATGGAGACCCCATTACGGAGAAAAAACTATCCATGGTAGAGCAGGCGGAGGACTACTTAAGAGATCAGGGCTTCGGGCAGCTTCGGGTAAGAGTTCACGGGAATTTGGCAAGACTTGAGCTGACAGGCGAGGACTTTGAACAGGCAGCAGGACAAGCAAAGCGCCAGGAGATATTCAGGAAGCTTCAGGCTTTGGGATTTACTTATGTGACACTGGATCTTTGCGGATATCGAATGGGAAGCATGAATGAAGCATTGGAAATCGACTGAGCAGATTTGTACACACACCATAAGCGATTGCATATGGTGTGTGTTTAAAATGGAACTGAAAGAGAATCGGAGGCGGAATATATATGAATGTGACGGAATTGCTGCAGCAGGTAAAGGAAGGAAGCGTCACTATAGAAGCGGCAGAAAAACAATTAAAGAATCTTCCCTATGAAGACCTGGGCTTTGCGAAGCTGGATCATCATAGAAAGCTCCGGCAAGGCTTTGAGGAGGTTATTTATTGCAGCGGCAAGGCAACAGAGCATCTGGTTAGAATTTATCAAACCCTGACAGGGGAAGGGATAGATGTTCTGGGAACCAGGGCAAGCCGGGAACAGTATGAAGCGGTACGGGAAGCGGTGCCGGAGGCGGTTTTTGATTCCATCTCCAAGATACTTAAGGTGGAAAAAAGGGAAAAAGAAAAAATCGGAAAAATTATTGTATGTACAGGAGGAACGGCGGATGTGCCGGTGGCGGAAGAAGCGGCGCAGACAGCAGAGTTTTTTGGTACACAGGTAGTAAGGCTCTTTGATGTGGGAGTGGCAGGGATTCACCGTCTTCTCTCCAATATGGATGTTTTCGAAGGCGCAAACTGTGTGATTGCGGTTGCGGGTATGGAGGGGGCATTGGCCGGTGTGGTTGCCGGGCTTGTGGAGGTGCCGGTGATTGCAGTGCCTACTTCCGTGGGTTACGGGGCGAGTTTCCATGGCCTTTCGGCACTGCTGACTATGCTGAATTCCTGTGCCAATGGGATTACGGTGGTAAATATAGACAACGGCTATGGAGCGGCTTATGTGGCGACACAGATTAACCGCTTAGCGGTTGGAGGCTTGAGGAACGGATAGCAGCCATCAAAAGATAAAGGCGTATCCTGCAATGATTATGAAGCTAAGACGGAGGAATTATATGGAAGAAAAGAAGACTTTGTATCTGGAATGCCGTTCGGGAATCAGCGGAGATATGACGGTGGCAGCACTGCTTGATCTGGGAGCTACGGAGGAAAATTTGCGGCATACGCTGGCGCAATTACCCCTGGACGGCTATGAGATACGGATTGGAAGAGTACAGAAATCCGGGCTGGATGCCTGTGATTTTGACGTGATTTTGGAAGAAGAGAAAGGGGCTCATGTGCATCATGAACATGCGCATCATCATGAGCATGGAGAAGAACATCACCATGCTCATGGTCCCCATGCACATGCCCATCGGACTTGGAGAGATATTGAACAGATGCTGGATGGGGCAGGCTTGAAGCCAAGAGTACTGGAGCTGTCAAAGCAGATGTTCCGGATTGTGGCGGAAGCGGAAGGAAAGGTTCACGGCCGTCCGGCAGATGAAGTTCATTTTCATGAGGTGGGGGCCGTGGACTCTATTGTGGATATTGTGTCTGCTGCGGCATGCATGGAGGAGCTTAACGTAGACAGAGTTGTTGCTTCGGATATTTGGGAAGGACAGGGGCATGTGCACTGCCAGCACGGAATATTGCCGGTTCCTGTTCCGGCGGTACTTGAGATAGCATCCGGCCATGGGCTTACCCTTAAGCAGACGGAGCAGCAGGGCGAGATGGTGACGCCCACGGGAGCCGCCATTGCGGCGCTGTCAGAGGGAAAGAAGCCGGAGAAATTCACGATTGAAAAAATCGGCCTGGGAGCCGGAAAAAAGGAATTTCCAAGGGCCAATGTGCTGAGAGCTATGCTTATTAAAGAAGAGCGGCAGCCGGGAGAAAGGCTCTGGATGCTGGAAAGCAATATTGACGACTGCTCCGGGGAGGTTATGGGATACTGTCTGGAATGCCTTTTGGAGGCCGGGGCCAGAGACGCATTTTTCACATCTATTTATATGAAAAAGAACCGGCCGGCATATCAGCTCTCCGTGCTCTGTGATGAGGAGCAGATTGAAAAGATGAATGCTATTTTATTCCGGGAGACGACTACGATTGGAGTACGCCGCTATCCTGTGGAGCGGGAAAGCCTGGAGCGCAGGATAGAGGAGGTATCTACGCCTTATGGGAAGGCGAAAGTAAAGGTGTGTCTGCTTGGCGGGAAGGAGATGCGCTATCCGGAGTATGAGAGTGTGAAGAAGCTTGCGAAAGAGCAGGGGATGGGTTATAGAGAGATGTATCAACTGGTAAAGGAGAATGTATGAATTTATTTTTTGCGGCGGTACCTATTATATGCCGAGCAGGAACAAACGGTCCTGCCAAGCTCCAAGATGAAAACGCTTTGGGAGTCTGGCAGGGCCCTTTTTTATGTTTTTAAAAGAATATTACACAAAATAAAAGTTTTTTTTATTTTGTTAAACCTTATTTTTTTATATTTTATAATTACGAACAAACTAGCTGAAAGAAAAGAAGAGAGGTGAAATTAATTTGCAGAAAAAGGTGCTTTTGGAAGTGAAAAATATTTATAAGTCTTTTGGCATTACAAAAGCATTGACGGATGTTTCGTTTCAAATATATTCCGGTGAAGTCAGAGGGCTTATAGGGGAGAACGGATCCGGAAAATCAACGGTTTCCTCTATTATTTCCGGGATCCGGAAAGCAGACCGGGGTCAGATGATATATGAGGGCAGGGAATATATTCCTGCAGATATCATTGATGCCAATAATCAGCATATCTGTATGATTGTCCAGGAGCAAAGTACGGTTTCTACAATTTCTGTGGCGGCAAATCTGTTTATAGGAAAAGAGCATATGTTTGTGCGGGGAGGCGTTGTGAACCGGAGAAAAATGGAACATGCGGCGCAAAAAGCCCTGGATGATGTAGGAATCACACATATCCGCCCGAAAGAACTGACTAGGTATTTAAGCTTTGAGGACAGGAAGCTTCTTGAGATTGCAAGAGCGTTTTATATGAAACCCAAGCTTCTGATTGTGGACGAGACAACAACGGCGTTGTCAAGGCAGGGGAGAGAGCTTTTGTATTCATTAATGGTACGGCTTTGCAAAGAAGGCGGTTCCGTGCTGTTCATATCACATGATATAGATGAGGTTATGAATAAAAGTGATGCCGTAACAGTGCTGAAGGATGGAGTTATGACAGCAACCTTAGAGAAAGCGGAATTTTCAGAGCAGAAGATTCGCAATCTCATGGTAGGAAGAGAAATCAGCGGCGATTACTACCGCACGGATTGGGAGTGCGGTTATGAAAATGAAGTAGTTCTAAAGGCAGAAAACATCTCTTACGGGCTGCTGAGAAATGTTACCGTGGAACTGCATAAGGGAGAGATTCTTGGAATAGGCGGACTGACAGAGTGCGGTATGCATGATTTGGGAAAGCTGATGTTCGGTATTATGAAACCGGATAAGGGACGAGTTATCTACAATGGAGAAGAAACCATTACATGCCCCAATCAAGCTATTAAGCGCCGCATAGGATATATGTCAAAAAACCGTGATACGGAAGCGCTGCTGACTACAATGTCCATACAGGATAACATTTGTGTTTCCGGCTATGGCAAGATAGAAAAAAACGGCATTATCACATCCGTAGCAGAAAAGGAGTTTTCTGAAAAATGGGCGGGAGTCATGAACACAAAAATGTCTTCTGTCAAAGCAGCTGTAAACAGCCTGAGCGGAGGGAATAAACAGAAAATTGTAATAGCGAAATGGCTGGCCAATGATACGAAAGTATTTATTATGGATTGCCCTACCAGGGGGATAGACGTAGGTGTGAAAGCTGCAATTTACCGCTTAATGGAGAAGTTGAAAAAAGAAGGGAAATCCATTCTGGTAATTTCGGAAGAGCTGACGGAGCTCCTGGGCATGAGTGATCGAATAATAGTTCTCAAAGACGGAAAACAGGCAGGGGAATTCAAAAGGAATGAGGTATTCACAGAGCAGAAATTAATAGAAGTAATGATTTAACAGGAAGGAGAAGCGGATGTGAAAGAGAGAATACTTGCATTAAAAGAAAACAGTGAAGAAAAAAAGCAAATGCTCCTGACTGCCGTTCCTTTAATTGTACTTATTTTGCTGATAATTTTCTTTGAGATAGTAAGCAGGGGCAGGCTTATCTCCAGGATGAATATAGGAGCCTTGCTGAACTCTATGTTTTTTATTGCATTAGGTGCAACGGGAGTCTCGTTTCTTATGGCACAGGGAAATCTGGATTTTTCTCTTGGGGGAATCGTAGGGCTGTCAGCTACATTGGCAGGATTTGCGGCTTGGATAAATCCGGTCCTTTCCGTTGTTGTTGTAATTGGAACGGGAGCCGCATGCGGATTGCTGAATGGAGTGGTTCATGCAAAACTCAAAGTGGCGGCAATCATAACCACCCTATCTACGGCGTTTATATTTCGGGGAATTCAGGGGACCTTAATTGCCTCTGGTGCGGTAAGCCTGCCGCCAGGCATGATGTTTTTGGAAAATACTCCGTTAAAGGTTACATTAATGGTAAGTGCATTTGCCATGGGGGCTGTGTTTTATAACAAGACAAGAGTGGGAAAATACTGCAAGGCGATTGGCTCCGGGGAAGAAGCGGCATTTCAATCAGGAATAAAAGTAGATAAATATAAAATATGCAGCTTTATGTTTTCCGGTGCGGTGGCCGGGATAGTGGGATTTTTCTATCTGACAAGAGCAGCCTCCGCTTCCGCCAATACGGGGTCGGGCTTTGAGTTTGATGTGCTTCTGGCGATGCTTTTGGGCGGAATGCCGATTTCCGGCGGAGCCGGTGCAAGATTCCGCAGTGTAATTATTGGAAGCCTTATCATGACGATTTTATCAAACGGCATGATTTTGTGGGGATTGGACTTAGTATTACAGCAATTCATCAGAGGGATTATATTTTTGATTTCCGTATCTGTCTCCTTTGACAGAAGAAACCTGGTAACTATTGTATAACACAAATAATTATAGAGAAAAGAGGTAAAATATGAAGAAAAAAATGATATCTTATGTATTATGCTTATGCTTGTGCGTGTTAGCGACGGCAGGAGTAATGGGATGCGGACCGAAGGCGGCTGAGGAGGAGCCTTTTGTAATTGGTATGAGATTCCCTACAAGTATTGATCAGATGCAGCAGCAGACTATGGATAATGTAACGGAGCTTGTGGAGTCCGCAGGAGGGACGCTTCTGGTTGAAAATGCAGCTTTAACACCGGAAGGAAATATTCAGGCATATGAGCGGCTGATTGCGGCAGGCGTAGACGGGCTTGTGGTGATTCCGGCATCAGATTCCGTGCTTCCCAGAATTAAAGAAATGTGTGAGACCGCAAAAATCCCCTGGGCGATCTATTACCGTTCCATTTTGGATGAGGATATTAAAGCGGAGATAGAAGCTTCAGAGTATTATCTTGGAAATACTTATGAAGACGAGTTTATGGCAGGCTATAACCTGACGGCGAAAATGGGAGAAGCCGGATGTAAAAATATTGTTCTTTTCTCAACGGCACTTGGCGATACTACGGGAGCACAGAGAGAAGATGGAATGAATCAGGCTTGTGAGGAATACAGCATGACTGTGATTAATGAGTTCCGGGCAACTGCTCAGGCGTCTGATGCCGCTCAGTCTATTGAAAGTGTGCTCACAACACATCCGGAGGTAGACGGAATCTTTATTGCAGCAGGAACCATTACGCCTGGAATTCTTCCGGCAATTACCAGTGTGCTGGATCAATATAACAGGCAGGACGTAAAAATCACGATTATTGATTATCCCCAGGGATTGCAGGATGCATTTAGCAGCGGTTATATGCTTGCGGCATGCGGCGGCCACAATGTAACAGACCCGCTGTTTGCCACAACAATGGTATTAAATAAGATTAAAGG
This sequence comes from Candidatus Merdisoma sp. JLR.KK006, assembly GCF_036941035.1. Taxonomy (NCBI): domain Bacteria; kingdom Bacillati; phylum Bacillota; class Clostridia; order Lachnospirales; family Lachnospiraceae; genus Candidatus Merdisoma; species Candidatus Merdisoma sp. JLR.KK006. Next base: position 91,360 of record NZ_JAYMNS010000004.1, read on the forward strand.
AACGGCTTTGTCAGAGGAACCAATGTCCGTACGTATCAATCAGATGATTCTGGAAAGCGAAGAAGACGTAATAAATTATTTTAAATACTGTGAAGGCGGAGTTTCCACTTATACACCGGATGAAACAAAGGAAATGTTCTTTAAGTGGGAAAATGACAGCATTACCCGTGACAGTTTCCTGAAGGTGGCGGAAGAATATACGATTGACAGTGTAATTGAACGCCACAAGGACTTGGTAAAAGAATAATAGAAAAGGAGCAGGAAAAAGAGTGAATGGTAAAAAGCAAAAAGGGATAGCGGCCTCCATACTTTTTCCGGTGGCAATTTACCTTTTGTTTCTTATAACAGCGAGAGAACGCTTCGTGGGTACAGGGGTGTTGAGAGCTATTTTGATTCAGTCATTTATGCCGCTGCTGTGCGCCTATGGAATGGTATTTGGAAGATCTATGAGAATGCTGGATTTAAGTATAGGCTCCAGAATTATTGCATCCAGCATGATTGGCGGAATTGCGGCAATGAATTATCATATGGGCCTTATGGGGTTTGTGGTGGTAACGATTATAAGCAGTGTGCTGTTAGGCGCAATCTGCGGTCTGGTATTCCGATACTTTCGGATTCCATCTATTGTGGTTTCCCTGGTGATTGCCATGATCTTTGAAGTGATTGGCTCAAAGGTTACAAATGGTATGGCCTTCCTGAAGCTGGACAAGGAGCTTACGATTTTAGGCGGAGTTCCCTGGAATGTAGTGGTGATAATGATAACTACACTGCTATTTTACTGCGTTTACTATAAAACAAAGTTTTGCTATAATGTAAGGGCTATCAGCGGTGATGAGATTATCGCAAAAAATAATGGAATCAATGTGGATAAAACTAAATTTTTGGCCTATGTTGTGGGAAGTTTTTTTATCGGAATTGCGGCGATCATTCAGATGAGCTATGCAACCTCTATGTCGGCCCAGTTGAATATGGAAAGCCTGTCAATGTCCTTTAAGCCGTTGATGGCTATGATTGTAGGAGTCCAGCTGCAGGATTATGTGGGGCTTCCGGCGGGGATTTTTATAGGCTCTTTTATGATATCAACATTGTTTTCCGGCCTTGTGGCATTGGGATTTCCGGCCCCTGCACAGGATATTGCATTGGGAATATTTCTTGTGATTGCGGTTTCCCTATCTACAAATACTGAAAAAATTGGAGAATTAATAGCAAAGCAAAGACGAAAAAAGTTAATTACATAAATGGTAAAAGCGGAGAGCAATTATGGAAAAAATCAGAGTACTGCTTGTAGATGATGATCGGCTGGCAATATCTTATATGAAAGAGATTGTGGACTGGGAAAATCTGGGCTATGAAATTGTGGGGACAGCCTACAATGGAAAGCAGGCATTGAAGCTGTTTGACCAATGCTCTCCGCATCTTGTTATTACGGATATCAGTATGCCGCACATGGATGGTATTGAGGTGAGTAAAAGAATAAAAGAATGTTCAAAAGATATCCGGGTGGTGCTCCTTACCTCCTATGGAGAATTTGAGTACGCAAGGCAGGCCGTTCAGCTGGGGATAGACTATTATCTTATTAAAGATGAGATAGACGGCAGTTATATGGAGGAAAAGCTGAATGCATTAAAAAGTCTGATTTTGGACCAGGCAAGAATTTCCCAGATCATGTTCCAGAAAGCAATTGCGGATTATTTTCAGATGGGAGAGGACTATATAAAAAGGGCATACAAGGATAAAGCATTGTATGATTTTTGGAGTAAAGAGCATTCTTATATTTTGGTAGAGCAGAATTTGCCGATTGCTCTGGAAGAAAAGTGGGAATTAAAAGTGAAGGCACCAAACCTGCCGGAGCTTTTGGAATTGAGCCTGAAAATAGCGGCGAATTGTAAAGTTAAAGTAGAAGTCTTCAGTATTTTACCGGAAAACCGGATTTTGCTGGGGCTGGAAAGCCAGGAAAGGAGCCGGTATAAGGAGCAGCAAAAAAGTTACTATGTGTCAGAAAAGATAAGAAGCAGTGCGGCTAATGCATGGGGAGCACGCTATACGGCATATGTATCCCTCTTTCCTATGAGATTTTCGGAGCTGTATGAGCAGTTAATGAACCAAAACGGAATAACGTCTGCAAAGCTTTATCTTGGGACCGGAAAAACATACGGCATTACGGAAAATCCATGGAGAAAAGAAGAGAGAAGCGCCGTAATGGTTTCCGGGGATTATTTTGCTGCTGCTATCCATGAAAAAAAGTTTTTGGAGAAGCTGCGGGAAATATATGATGCATGTTATTTATACAAAAACATGGCACTGCCCTTTTTGCGGAATATGCGGCTGGCGTATCGGGCTTTAGCCGCTGAAAGAAGGAATGTTCTTGGCTTTTTGGCGGAAAGCGATTTTATGGACAAGCCCCTCTATGATTTTACAGAAATCATAAAATGGCTTGGGCAATATTACGAGTGGATAGAAAAACGGCGCATACCAGGAAAAGGGAATTCGCAGAAAACCGGCAGAGCAGAGGTGGAAAAGGCCGTCTTGTATATTAAGGAGCACTATACGGACAGCCAGCTAAAGGTATCTGATATTGCTGAATTTCTGAATATCAGTGAAAGCCGCATCAGTGTTCTTTTTAAAGCGGAAACGGGGCAGACACTTATACAATATCTTACCCAGGTAAGGATAGAAACGGCAAAAAAGCTTCTAAGAACATCGGAATATAAAGTATATGAAATTGCGGAAATGGTTGGGTATGCCAATAGCCAGTATTTGAGTAAAGTATTTCATAAGGAAACAGGATATTTTCCTTTGGAATACAAAAACGGGAATGAGAACAATGAATGAAGCGAAATTGCAGAAAAAAACCATATTGCTGGCATTGCAGATTTATACAATCGTTTTTGCTGCAAGTATATTATTAAGCTATGTTTTTATCATTTCTCCGTTATGGGATCAGGCAGTTGTTAATTACAACACTCAAAATGAATATATTCTGGATGAAGTGGATGCCGCATTGAACACGGTGAAGGAATATGCCAATTATATTGCTTATTCGGAAGACATTATGAAAAAGATGAATGCCTATCTGCAGACCCCATCCGATGCGGCGGTGCGATTTGATTTAGAAACGGTTTTATATAATACCAAGAACCTGAAACAGGGAATTGAAGCGGTTGTTTTGGAAATGGAAGGAGGAGACAGGGTTACCTCCATACTGGATTTGGCGAAAGAAGAGGAAGAACTTCTGGTTTCTGACTGGTATGCAAGAATACGGGAGAATAGCTACAGCGGCGGTTTTTCGAAAGGAATCTCAATTGTAAAAAATAGTGTTCCGGTAAAATTGATTGCTTACAGTAAAAGCTATCGGATGAAAAACCGGAAGTTTACGTTAACGGTTTTTGTGCGGTATGAAGATCTTTTGGGAAGAATTATGCGCCACTATCATGATGAATTTGAGGAACAGTATTGGAGTATGCGGGATGGAGAAGCGCTTTTTGAGGGGGAACAGGCGGGGCTTGATAAGCTCATAGGCTTTGGTAAAAACAGCGATCCCATACAAAAGAGTTTGAAAGGGGTTTTGTTTATTCAAAGCCTTGATAATGCATCTTACCGCTCCATATCTTTTGTTTCCACAAGAAATATTTTTTATGCAATCAAGGAACCTGTGCTGCTGATACTGTTAATGTCCGTTGTGCTGTTGATCAGTACACTGCTCATTGTGGTTTATATTGTAAAAAGAGTAACAAAGCCGGTCCATCAGCTTGCAAAAGCAATGGAGCGGGTGGCGGCAAAGGATTTTGCGGTTAAGCTTCCCATGGAGAGTGATGATGAGATTGGTTATTTGAGTCAAACATTTAACCATCTGAGTGAGGAATTACAGAATTACATTGAAAAAATTGTAAAAAGCATAGAGACAGAACAGGAAATGAAATACGGTCTGCTTATCAGCCAAATAGATCCGCATTTCTGCTGCAATACATTAAATACCATCAAATATCTGGCTAAACAGGGAAGAATGAAGGACGTGGAAATAGTAGCGGTTGCCTTGTCAAATATTTTGAGGGATCGGTTACGAGTAAAAAATTTTCAGATTTATGATACGGTGGCGCAAGAGACCAATATGGTAAAAAAATATCTTACGATACAGGAATATCACTATGGCGGTGATGTAGAGGTGCATTGGTTTCTGGAAGAAGGGGTAAAAGACTTGAAAATTCCGAAAAATATTATTCAGCCATTGGTGGAGAATGCACTTGTCCATGGGCTGGTTGATGAGGACGATGGAAGCATTAAGGGGATCCTTACCATTCGAGTAGAGAAAACAGATGCATTGTATATCAGCGTGGCGGACAATGGCTGCGGAATGAGCCGGGAACAAATTGAAGAAATTATGAATGGAACGGTGAAGGCAAAACAGAGCGGCCATGGCATTGGCATTGATAATATCAAAGAGCGTTTGGAAATTCTGTATGGAGCTCAGGCCCGGTTTTCGATCTATAGTGAACTGGGAAAAGGAACGGAAATGGAAATTATAATTCAATAGGACTTGACGGTCTGATGGAGGTAGAGAAATGAAAATACAGGATATAACTGTGGAATATCAGCATAATCCCATAGGGCTGGATACGGCCGCACCGAGATTTGCATGGAAATTGGCTGATGACAGCCAAAATATATATCAAAAAGCATATCATATTCAGGTTTCGAAGGATGATGAGTTTCGGGAGCTGGCCTGGGATTCCCGGAAGGTGGATTCGGACGAGTCCATTCAAATAGTGTATAACGGGGAGACGCTTACAAGCTTTACGGAATATTTTTGGCGTGTGAAGGTGTGGGATCAGGAAGAAACGGAAACTGATTGGAGTGATATCGGACGCTTTGAAATGGCTATGATGAGCTGGAAAGACTGGGAAGCTGACTGGATTACACCGGAATATGATTATAAAGCGCCCAAAACGGCCTGCCCCATTTTGAGAAAGGAATTTCAAATAGGAAAACGGGTGACGAAAGCAAGAATTTATGTTACAGCCAAAGGTTTGTATGAGCTGTGGCTAAATGGAAAGAAGGTAGGACGGGATTTTCTGACACCGGGATGGACTTCTTATAATAAGCGGACGCTGTATCAGGTGTATGATGTAACAGATATGCTTAAAGAAGGAGGAAATGCCATAGGAGCTACTATTGGAAGCGGATGGTATAAGGGCGAATTGGGATGGCGATCCAGGCGGAACCTTTACGGAGGAAGAGAGGCGCTTATTATGGAGCTTCATATGACATATGAGGATGGAGCTGTGGAAAAAATTCTGTCGGATGGAACATGGCAGTCTTCCTATAGGGGACCGGTAATCTGCTCGGAAATTTATCATGGTGAGACATATGACGCTCAAAAAGAGATTCTGTTTGATACCTATGGCTGTGGCTTTGAGGACTGGTTTCATGTAAGAGTTATGGGAGCTGCGGCAAAAGATATTCTTCACGCTCAGGAATGTCCGCCTGTACGGGAAAAGCTGGTGCTGCGTCCCGTCGAATTGCTTCGTTCGCCCAATGGTCAGCAGATACTGGATATGGGACAGAACATGGCCGGACATGTACGGTTCCGGGTTAAGGGAAAAGCAGGAGAGCGTGTTGTATTAAGACATGGGGAAATTTTAGATTCGGAGGGGAACTTCTACAGCGAGAATCTGAAGGGTGCCCGGCAAAGAGTGGAATATATACTTAAGGATGAACAGGAGGCAGTCTTTGAGCCTCATTTTACATACCAGGGATTTCGGTATGTATTGATTGAGGAGTATCCTGGAGAAATCAAAAAAGAAGATTTTGAAGGGATAGTTCTGTACTCTGACATTTCCCAGACGGGAAAATTTCATTGTTCCGATGAAAACCTGCAACAGCTTACACAGAATATTTTATGGGGACAGAGAGGAAATTTTGTGGATATTCCTACGGATTGTCCGCAAAGATGCGAAAGGCTGGGTTGGACGGGAGACATCCAGATATTCTGTGACACGGCGGCTCTGCAGATGGAAACCCCTTTATTTCTGCGAAAATGGCTTCATGATGTTGCGGCAGAGCAGTTTCCCAGCGGCGGTGTGCCATGGGTCGTGCCGGATATTTATGATGATACATATGCCTATGATTTGGTTGGATATACAGGTCAAAGCGAAAAGGTGGCAGCGGCCTGGGGGGATTGTGCAACAGTTGTTCCCTGGAATCTGTATCAGGCGTTCGGTGATAAGCGCATTCTGGAAGAACAGTTTGACAGTATGAAGAAATACGTGGAATTTATCCGAAAACAGGGCCCCTGTGAATATACATGGGAGGGACAGCATCAACTGGGAGACTGGGTAGCTCTGGATGCGCCATATGGAAGCTTTGTGGGAGCTACGGATGTGGATTATGTAGCGAGCGCATATTTTGCAAAGTCAACAGAAATCCTTTATAAAACAGCAGAGGTTATCGGTCGTGATAAAGAATATAAGATTTATCGGGAGCTGCATCACAATATTTTAAAGGCATTTCAGGAAAAATATGTGGATGAGGATGGTGAGCTTACGGTAAAGACTCAGACGGCATTGGTTTTGGCAGCGAATTTTGGGCTGGTATCGGAGGAGCTGGCATCAAATTATATGAAAAAGCTGGCGGAATGGCTGAAGGAAACAAATTATGATTTGATTACGGGATTTGTAGGAACTCCGTATATCTGCCATGCGCTGACCAAATATGGTCAAGTGGAAACAGCATATAAATTGCTGTTTAAAAAGGAATATCCTTCCTGGATGTACCAGGTCACAAAAGGAGCGACTACGGTTTGGGAGCATCTGGATGGAATCCGCCCGGACGGGACCTTGTGGAATCCAAGAATGAATTCTTTTAATCATTATGCGTATGGTTCCATAGCGGAATGGATCTACAGGGATATAACCGGGCTGAAGATATGTGAAGAAGTGCCGGGGTATAAGAAGTTTCAAATTTGCCCCCGGTTGGGGAAAGAATTGGATTCGGCCGAATTTGCTTATGAAAGTATGTATGGAAAGATTGTAAGCGGGTGGAAACGGACGGAGGATAAGATTGAATATCACATAACAGTTCCTGTAAATACAACAGCAGAACTGAGGCTTGTGGGAAGTGAGCTTCTGGAATGTCAGGTGCCATATCAGAAAATCAAAGATGAGTATGTGTTGGAGACAGGATCGGGAGATTATTGGTTTACTATGAGAGAGTAAGAGGGATTTGGGAACAATTTTCCGTATCCACAGTTCACGAAAATGTGAAAACAAAAAATCCGCAGTACTACGACGCCTGCGGATTTTTCAATATGATTATGGAAGCAATGGGGCTCGAACCCATGACCTCTCGCGTGTGAGGCGAACGCTCATCCCAGCTGAGCTATGCTTCCGATATGACCAAAAAATCCGCCTTTGCGTCAGACTTCTTCTTTGGTGCAGGCACTAAAAAGTCCTCCTACGAATGTGAGACCCCTTAGTACGGCGACTGGACCCGAAGGGATTCGAACCCTCGACCTCTGCGTTGCGAACGCAGCGCTCTCCCAACTGAGCCACGAGCCCATTGTGCACATGACGGCTCAGACATAATCCAAGCATTGTCATCTGCAAATTCTATTTTACTACTTTATGAAAGAAAATCAAGTTCTTTTTACAAGCTGCGACAGTGCGGTTTTATATGTTTGATATAATTTGAAATAAAAAATTCCCCACAGTGATTTGGTAAAATTCAAGAGAACTTTTAACAAATACATTGTGGGGAATAACAAATAATCTTTCAAGTATAAATTTCTTAGCTATTTCTTATCCGCATCCTTCACCAATTTCACCATAGTTCCGCCCAGCAGGAACAAAGCAACCAGGTTGGGAATTGACATCAATCCGTTGAAGGTATCCGCAATACTCCAGAGAAGTCCCAGATTCACGGTGGCTCCAAGAATGGCAACGGCGGAATACACAAGCATAAAGGGCTTATTTGCCCTGGAACCCAGCAAAAACTCAATACACCGTGTTCCGTAAAGCCCCCACCCAAGAATCGTGGAAAAAGCAAAACAGCAAAGAGCCACAGCGGTAAAAATGGACACCCAGTTTCCATAAGTTGCGGTAAAGCCGCTGATAGTCAGTTCGGCACCGGCTGCCGCCCCATAGCCTACAGGAACGCCGCTGCAGAGAATAACCAAGGCCGTAGTCGTACAGATAATAATCGTATCTGTAAACACTTCAAAAATGCCGAAATATCCCTGCTTAACCGGATCTTTCGTATCCGCCGCCGCATGAGCGATAGAGCCGGTACCAAGGCCTGCTTCGTTGGAAAAAATACCCCGGGAAACACCGTTTTTCAAGCTGAGAAACATAGTCCCAACAGCGCCGCCTGTAACAGCGGAGGGTGAAAAGGCACCCTGAAAAATAGAAGCAAATACGCCGGGAACATTTTGAATATGAATCAGAATCACGCCAATAGCCAGAATAATATAAAATACGGCCATAAATGGAACCAGACGCTCCGTAACACGGCCGATTCTCTTTATGCCGCCCAGAAGAATCAAAGCAACCAAAATCATAATCACAATACCGATAATCAGATTAAGGGTGCCCAGAGAAGCTTCGGAAACAATATTATAATTCAAAAGGGCGGTATTAACAGCCGTAGTGATTGTGTTAACCTGTGTGGCATTTCCCGTGCCAAATACGGTAAGAACCCCCAGAATAGAAAATATCACGGCCAGCCATCTCCACCGGGGCCCAAGCCCGTTTTTTATGTAATACATAGGTCCGCCGACCCAGTCTCCGTGTTCGTTCTTTTCACGAAAATGAACTGCCAGAGTTACTTCGGAAAACTTCGTACACATTCCAAGGAGGGCGGAAACCCACATCCAGAATACGGCTCCCGGGCCTCCGATAGCGATAGCACCGGCCACGCCGGCGATATTACCCGTGCCTACGGTGGCGGCAAGTGCGGTACAGACCGCCTGGAAAGGCGTAACGGATCCCTCGGCGGCATCTGAACGGGCAAAGAGCTTTCCGATAGTTACCCGAAAGGTGTGACCGAACTTGCGGAATTGGATAAAATGGATACGGCAGCTTAAATAAAGTCCTACGCCGATAATGCAGACCATGGCCGGGATTCCCCAGACAATATTATTGACTGCGCTGTTGATGTCTGTAATAGTCTGTAGCATCGTATTCATTCCTCATATCTTTCTTTCAAATTTTTGAATAACAGATTGAATTTCATCATATCATACTTTGTGTTTTGGGTTCAAGACAATATGAGTACTTTAATTGTGACTTTGATTGCAAAAATATTGTTAAATCAAGTAAAAATGAGGGAAATATCAGACAAAATTGTTGTTTTACACATTGACTTGATAAAGAAGAAATGCTAATATTTAAGGGTGTATGTAAGAGTATTCTATTACATGATATTGAAAGAGAACAGGTGGTGATTGAGTGGTTCAAGAAGCAGTTCAAGCTGTGAAGGAAGCGGAAGCCCAGGCAGAGGCGATTCTTAAGGAAGCCCAGGAACAGAGCGAAAAACTAATCGCCCAGGCGAAAGAAGAGGCCAAAGAGGTTCAGGAGAAGGCTGCGGCACAGGCTAAGGAAAAGGGGGCTATGCGTATGCAGGAGGCTAAGGAGACCGGCAGCAAGCTCATGGAAGAGGCGGCCGCCAAAGCACAGAAAGAAGCCGACGCATTGAAAGCCCTTGCGGCACAGGAGGAAGAAAAAGCGGTACAGGCCGTAACCTCCGGGCTGATCTAAAGAGAGCTGCGTAGGCCCAAAAGAGGAGTGCCCCAAAAGATGAGGTAACCCCGTACGCCCAAAAACTGGGCGAATTAATGAAACACCCTGCGGGTATCCCTGTATATCCAAGGGGCGTGGATAAGTCAATGAAAGGAGGGATGTATATGGCAGTATTGGAGATGCAGCGGATTGGCATCTGTGCAATGAAAAAGGACAGAAAAAAGCTTCTGGAGCTTCTTCAGCAAAAGGGCGTTGTAGAGATTGATGCCAATGTGGAAGAAGATGAAGTTTTTAAGAAGATGGATACGTCCAGCTCCAGGAATATTTTTGAAAAGAATGCACAGGTAGCGGAGCGCGCTTTAGAGATACTGCAGGAATATGTTCCGGAAAAGAAAGGCATGCTGGCCTCACTGGAAGGTAAGGCACTGGTAGACTCAGAGAAGTACAACAGTGTCATTAGAGGGCAGGATGCAATCATGTCAAAGGCACGCCAGTTGGTGTCCCTTTCCAGACAGATAGCAGAGAACAATGCAAACATTCAGAAACGGGAGAACCAGATAGAAGCGCTGGAACCCTGGAAGAATCTGGATGTTCCCATGAATTTTATGGGAACGAAAAAAACAGTGGGTTTTGTGGGAACCGTTTCTGAGCTAATGAACACCGAGCAGCTTTATGCAGCAGTAACCCAAGCCGTTCCCGATGTGGAGGCTTTTTTTGCGGAGGTGATTTCCACAGACAGAGATCAAACCTACCTCTGCGTACTTTGCGGAAAGAAAGACGCTGCTGCCATGGAAGAGGGGCTGCGAAGCATAGGCTTTGCGAGGCCGTCTCAAATTGGAAGCCTTTTGCCGGCGGACCGTCAGGAACAGCTTCGGAAAAAGAGAGAGGCTCTGGTTAAAAAGAATGAAGAGATCATTTCTCAGATCGGCTCTTTTGGAGAATCCAGAAGAGATTTGGAGCTGGCAGCTGATTACTACCGGGTGAGACTGGATAAATATGAGGTGTTGGGAGGGCTGATTCAGTCCAAGAACACATTTTTGCTGACAGGTTATGTGCCGAAGGTGGAAGCAGAGGCTATAAGACAGGAGCTGGAGAAGAGCTTTACCTTAAGTGTCGAGGTTTCGGACGTGGAGGAAGAGGACGTACCGCCGATTCTTCTTAAGAACGGCAAGCTTGCGGCTTCCTTTGAGGGAGTTGTGGAGTCCTTTGGACTTCCGGGTAAGGGCGAGATTGATCCCACCGCTATTATGGCGTGGTGCTACATCTTCCTGTTCGGACTGATGCTTTCCGACGCAGCCTATGGATTCATTGTCTTTTTAGCTTGCGCTATTATACTTAAAAAGTTTCCCCGTATGGGAGAGGGAATGCAGAAATCTCTTCGGCTGTTTATGTACTGCGGCGTGTCCACGTTAGTATGGGGCGTGCTTTTTGGCGGATATTTCGGAGATGTGGTGGACGTAGTGTCAAGAACTTTCTTCGGAAACCAGGTGACCATCAAGGCCCTTTGGTTTGTTCCGTTGAATGATCCGATGAAAATGCTGGTTTATTCCATGCTGTTCGGACTCATTCACATGTTCCTGGGACTTGGCCTGAAAGCCTATATGCTGATCAGGGATAAGAAGTATCTGGATTGCTTCTGTGATGTAGGACTCTGGCTTATCTTTTTGATGGGATTGATTTTGATGTTCCTGCCAAGCAGTATGTTTGCATCCATTTCTCAGATGTACTTTACTTTCCCGGCTGCGGTGAATACTTTGGCCAAGGTGATGGCGATTGGAGGAGCGGCAGGCATCTGTCTCATGTCCGGACGCGCTAATAAGAACTTTGCATTGCGGATTGCCTTAGGAGCATACGATCTCTACAATGTAACGGGATGGCTCAGTGACGTACTGTCCTATTCAAGACTTCTGGCTCTTGGATTGGCTACGGGCGTTATTGCTTCCGTTATTAACTCCATGGGAAGTATGATGGGAAGCGGAGTTGTGGGCGCTATTGTATTTATCCTGGTATTTGTGGTAGGCCATGTTTTGAATTTGGCTATCAACCTTCTGGGAGCCTATGTGCACACCAACCGTCTGCAGTATGTAGAGTTTTTCGGAAAGTTTTACGAGGGTGGAGGAAGACCCTTCAACCCATTTAATATGAAAACAAAATATGTTGATATTAAGGAGGAAAAATAATTATGTTAGGTCAATTAGGAGGCGTTTACGCATTATTAGGAGCAGCAGTTGCAGCACTTTTGGCAGGTATTGGTTCCGCAGTGGGCGTAGCTATCGCAGGTCAGGCTGCAGCAGGCGTTGTTACTGAGGATCCGGCTAAGTTCTCTAAGGTTTTGATTCTGCAGCTTCTGCCCGGTACACAGGGTATCTACGGTTTGCTGGTAGCTTTCGTTACTCTGTCCAAGACAGGTCTTCTGGGCGGCAGCATGGCAGCTATTGACGTTCCTACAGGTCTTATGATTTTGGCGGCCTGCCTGCCTATCGGTATCGTAGGTATGATTTCCGCTATCAATCAGGGCAAGACCTCTGTGGCATCTATCGGCATCGTAGCAAAGAAGCCGGAGCAGTTCGGTAAGGCTATGCTGTTCCCTGCCATGGTTGAGACCTATGCGATCCTTGCACTTCTGGTTTCCATCCTGGCTGTAAACTCTATCCCGGTTTAAGTAATAAGATAAAAATCCGAGAGAAGGAGAGCTGATTGATGACTGGATTAGAGAAAATGGTAAGCCAGATTGTGGATGAGGCAAAAGCGGAAGCCGAAAGCCGTGTAAACGGGGCAAAGGAAGAAGCTGACAAGATCGTCTCAGAAGCAAAGGCGGAAGCGGAAAAGCTGATTGAGCAAAGCTTAGAGCAGTCAGAGACAGATGCCGCCAATTACCTGGAGCGTGTAAAATCCTCCGCAGACCTGCAGCGCAGAACCGCTATTTTGCAGGCAAAGCAGGAAGTGATTGCCTCCATTCTGGAAAAGGCATATGCATCTCTGAATACAATGGACGAGAAAGCATATTTTGATATGATTCGGAAGATGCTTGAGAAGTTTACATTGTCTGAAAGCGGAGAGATCTATTTTTCCGCAGCAGACTTAAATCGCATTCCTGCTGGGTTTGAGAAAGAGATTTCCGATATTGCCGCTAAGAAGGGCGGCAGCCTGACCCTTAAGAAGGAAAGCAAAGAAATAGAAAACGGATTTATCCTGGTATACGGCGGTATTGAGGAGAACTGTACATTCCGTGCGTTGTTCAACACCCAGAGAGATACGCTGCAGGATAAGATCCATCAGGAGTTGTTCGCATAACACGCATAAGGAGGTTAGAAAATGTCTGATTTGGAATATACCTATGCGGTTGCGCGAATTCGTTCCAAGGAGTTAACCCTTTTCTCCGCAGCTGCCATTGAGCAGCTGCTGGCCCGTAAAACCTATGAGAACTGCCTGCAGTTTTTGCAGGAGAAGGGCTGGGGAGACTCGGATACTCCAATGGATGCGGAGAAGATTCTGACCAGAGAGCGGGAGAAAACGTGGGAGGATATCCGGGAGCTTGTAAGCGACATGTCGGCGTTTGGCATTCTGGATTATCCCAATGTATTTCATAACCTGAAAGCGGCTATTAAGGAAGTGTGCACGGAAGGACACAGCTCCAGTATCTTTTATAAGGATACGGAGCCTTCGGCGGAAACGATCCTGGAAGCAGTAAGAAGCAGGGATTTTGCAAGTCTTCCGGAGTATATGGCTGATGCCGCTGCAGAGGCCTTTGAGACCTTGCTCCATACAAGGGATGGTCAGCTTTGTGATGTGATTGTAGATCGGGCGACCCTTGATGCCATCTATCAGGCAGGCAAGGCGGCAAAGGATGAAGTGATCCGTAATTATGCGGAATCTACCGTAGCCGTAGCCAATATCAAGATTGCAGTTCGCTCACAGAAAACCGCAAAATCATTAGAATTTATGAGGAGAGCACTGGCTCCCTGTGACACCCTGGATGTAGAAGCGCTGGCTCATGCGGCTCTTGGGGGCCCGGAAGCCATTCGGGACTACCTGGCAGGCACGGACTATGCGGAGGGTGCGGAGGCTTTGGCAGTATCGCCCTCGGCCTTTGAGCGCTGGTGCGACAACCGGATTATCTATACCATCCGCCCTCAGAAATACAATTCATTTTCCGTAGGACCCATTGTGGCTTATGCACTGGCCCGGGAAAATGAGATCAAAACGGTAAGAATTATCCTGTCCGGAAAGTTGAACGGCTTGTCGGATGATTCCATCCGGGAAAGGGTAAGGGAGATGTATGTATAGGATTGCAGTGCTGGGAGATTACGACAGCATTTATGGCTTTGCTACGCTGGGTCTTGATACATTTCCGGTGACAGACCCTGCTGAGGCCGCAAAAAAGCTGCACCAATTGGCCGGCGGCGAGTACGCCGTGATCTACATTACGGAGAGTCTGGCAGCCCAGATAGAACACGAGATTGAAAAGCTTCGGGAGCAGGTAGTTCCCGCAGTGATTCTGATTCCCGGTGTGTCCGGCAATACGGGCAAGGGAATCGAGAGCGTTCGCAAATCCGTAGAACAGGCAGTTGGATCGGATATTTTATTCAGTAATAATTAAATAGAAAGTGGGTGATTCGTCCAAATGAGTATAGGAACAATAAAGAAAGTAGCAGGACCGCTGGTCATCGCAAGCGGAATGCGGGATGCGAACATGTTCGACGTGGTTCGTGTCAGCAACCAGCGTTTGATTGGCGAGATCATAGAGATGCATGGGGACGAGGCGTCTGTTCAGGTATACGAGGAAACATCCGGACTTGGACCTGGCGAACCTGTAGAGTCCATGAATGTACCCATGTCCGTAGAATTAGGACCGGGACTTATCAGCAGCATCTATGATGGAATTCAGCGTCCGCTGGATGACATTATGAAGCTGTCAGGAAATAACTTAAAGCGTGGTGTGGAGGTTCCCTCCTTAAAGCGTGATCTGAAGTGGAACTTTGTACCTGTTGCCAAGGTAGGCGATGAGGTGGAGCCGGGTGATGTGCTGGGAACCGTACAGGAGACAGCATCCGTAGTACAGAAGATCATGGTTCCTTATGGAACTTCCGGTAAAGTGAAAGAGATCAAAGCCGGAGAATTTACGGTAGAAGAGGTAGTAGCGGTTGTTACTACGGAAGATGGCGACAAGGAGCTGACCATGTTGCAGCGCTGGCCCGTTCGTAAGGGCCGTCCTTACCAGGAGAAGCTGCCGCCGGAGATGCCTCTGATTACCGGCCAGCGTGTAGTAGACGGACTCTTCCCCATTGCCAAGGGCGGTGTGGCAGCCGTCCCCGGACCTTTCGGTTCCGGCAAGACGGTTATCCAGCATCAGCTTGCAAAGTGGGCCGAGGCTGATATCGTAGTTTACATCGGCTGCGGCGAGCGCGGAAATGAGATGACGGACGTACTGAACGAGTTCCCGGAACTGAAAGACCCGAAGACAGGCCGTTCGCTGATGGAGCGTACCGTGCTGATTGCCAATACCTCCGACATGCCCGTTGCGGCTCGTGAGGCATCTATCTATACAGGTATTACCATTGCGGAGTACTTCCGTGATATGGGTTATTCCGTAGCATTGATGGCAGACTCCACCTCCCGTTGGGCCGAGGCTCTCCGTGAGATGTCCGGACGTCTGGAGGAGATGCCTGGTGAGGAGGGATATCCGGCTTACTTAGGATCCCGTCTGGCACAGTTCTATGAGCGTGCAGGACGTGTGGTTTCCCTTGGAAAGGATTCCCGTGTGGGCGCTCTGTCCGTAATCGGTGCCGTTTCACCGCCAGGTGGTGATATTTCCGAGCCCGTATCTCAGGCAACCTTGCGTATCGTAAAGGTATACTGGGGATTGGATTCCGCTCTGGCTTACAAGCGTCATTTCCCGGCTATCAACTGGCTGACCAGCTATTCCCTGTATGTGGATGATATGGCAGACTGGTTCAACAAGAATGTGGCCGATGACTGGATGGAGCTGCGTCAGAACCTTATGTCACTTCTTCAGGAAGAGGCAGAGTTAAATGAGATCGTTCAGATGGTAGGTATGGATGCGCTTTCCGCACCGGATCGTCTGAAGATGGAAGCGGCCCGCTCTATCCGTGAGGACTTCCTCCATCAGAACTCTTTCCATGAGGTAGATACTTATACTTCTCTGGAGAAGCAGTACCTGATGATGAAGCTGGTGCTGAAATTCTACGAAGACGGTGTGGAAGCATTGGATAAGGGCGCTGATGTGAACGGACTCATTAAGATGGAGGTTCGTGAGCGAATTGGCCGTTTTAAATACACACTGAATGATGACATTCAGAAAGAATATGATGCAATCACCAATGAGCTTGCAACGGAGATTGCGAATTTGCTCGGGAAGGAGGACTTCTAAATGCCAAAGGAGTATAGAACAATACAAGAAGTTGCCGGCCCGCTGATGCTGGTTCAGGGTGTTGAAAATGTAACCTATGATGAGATCGGTGAGATTGAGCTGGCAAACGGCGAGACACGCCGGTGTAAGGTTCTGGAGATTGACGGAACCAACGCACTGGTTCAGTTGTATGAGAGTGCAACCGGTATCAACCTGTCCAACAGTAAGGTGCGTTTCCTGGGAAGAACCCTGGAGTTAGGCGTATCCGCAGATATGCTGGGCCGTGTATTTGACGGTATGGGACGTCCCATTGATAAGGGACCGGAGATTTTACCGGATGAGCGCCGTGATATCAACGGCCTGGCTATGAATCCGGCAGCCCGTGACTACCCCAACGAGTTTATCCAGACAGGTATTTCTGCTATTGACGGACTGAATACCCTGGTACGTGGACAGAAGCTTCCTATCTTCTCCGCTTCCGGTCTGCCCCATGCACAGCTTGGAGCCCAGATCGCAAGACAGGCAAAGGTTCGGGGCAAGGATGAGTCCTTCGCCGTAGTATTTGCCGCCATGGGTATTACTTTTGAGGAGTCCAACTTCTTTATTAACAGCTTTAAGGAGACGGGCGCTATTGACCGTACCGTTCTCTTCATTAACCTGGCAAATGACCCGGCCGTAGAGCGTATCGCAACACCACGTATGGCGCTGACTGCGGCAGAGTACCTTGCATTTGAGCAGGGCATGCACGTACTGGTTATTTTGACGGATATTACCAACTATGCGGACGCTCTTCGTGAGGTATCCGCAGCACGTAAGGAGGTTCCGGGCCGTCGTGGTTATCCGGGCTATCTGTACACTGACCTGGCGACTCTGTATGAGCGTGCCGGACGTCAGAAGGGCAGGGACGGAAGTATCACTATGATTCCGATCTTGACCATGCCTGAGGGAGATAAGACTCACCCGATTCCTGACTTGACCGGATACATCACTGAGGGTCAGGTAATCTTAAGCCGTGAGCTTTACAGTAAGGGTGTTACGCCGCCGATTGATGTACTGCCCTCTCTGTCCCGTCTGAAAGATAAGGGTATCGGTGACGGAAAGACTCGTGCGGATCATGCCAACACCATGAACCAGTTGTTTGCCGCTTACTCCCGTGGTAAAGAGGCTAAGGAACTTATGGTTATCTTAGGTGAGGCAGCTCTTTCCGATATTGACTTGATTTATGCGAAGTTTGCGGATGCATTTGAGAAAGAGTATGTATCCCAGGGATATCTGGCGAACCGTGATATTGAGGAAACTCTGAATATTGGCTGGAAGCTTCTTTCTATCCTGCCAAGGAGTGAGCTGAAACGTATCGATGACAAGTATCTGGATGAATACTATGGTAAGTTTTGAGCCAGGCGCAATAGGCGAAGCGGAAACTGAATTGGGAGATTGCTCACAAGGCAGTTTCTGGTTTGACTGTTGCATGCGGCGAATGCCGTCCAGTGAGAAATCACAAGGTGATTTCGAGCTGGACTGGCGAAATAAGTAGAAAGGGAGGTGATTTGATTGGCATCTACCCAGGTAACTCCAACCCGAATGGAGCTGACCAAGCAGAAGAAAAAGCTGGTCACTGCAACCCGGGGACACAAGCTTCTGAAGGATAAACGAGACGAGCTGATGCGTCAGTTCCTTGATATGGTCCGTGAAAACATGGCTCTTCGTGAGAAAGTGGAGGCCGGCATCAAATCTGCCAACAAGAATTTTGTCATTGCCAAGGCAGGTATGTCGGAAGAGATTCTCCGGGTGGCGCTGATGGCGCCTAAGCAGGAGGTTTATCTGGAAACCTCTACCAAGAACGTTATGAGCGTAGACATTCCGGTGTTTGAATACAAGACCCGGACTGCGGACAGCAATGATATCTACTCCTACGGTTTTGCGTTTACCTCCAGTGATCTGGACGACGCAGTAAAGTCTTTGGCGGATATTCTGCCGGATATGTTGCTGTTGGCGGAGAGGGAGAAAGCGTGTCAGCTTATGGCAAGCGAGATCGAGAAGACCCGCCGTCGTGTAAACGCTCTGGAGCATGTAATCATTCCTCAGGCGCAGAGCAATATTAAATATATTACCATGAAGCTGGATGAAAATGAGAGAGGATCTCAGATTCGCCTGATGAAAGTAAAGGACATGATGCTGGAGGAAGAGCATCATTACAAAGAGAAGCAGCAGCAAAGGGCGCAGGCTTAAATAGTTCAAAACAGGGTAAGGCTGGAAGAGAGAACCGGCGTTACCCTGTTTTCTAATACGAAAAATGATTATCCTCAGGGACTGAATATGGAAGAGCGCTTTCAGAAGATAGAGAGGTATCTGAACATAGGATAAAAAAATTCTTGACAAATCCTTCCTCAGATGTTACTTTAATTCCAGTGATATAGTATGTAACTGTTCGGCAGGCATTAACTATGCATGAATATTTTGGATGTTTATGCACGTTAATGCTTTTTTTGCGTAAAAAATGGGGAAATGTGGGCATAGTAAGTAGCAAGATGTGGATAAAACGTCCAAAAACCAAAAAACGAAAACAGTAATACTTCGGAATGGTGAGAAGTATTACGGAACTAAAATGGAGGGTTCGGTATGAAAGACAAGATTTTTGGTGTATTGCAGCGAGTGGGACGTTCCTTTATGCTTCCAATCGCAATTTTGCCAGTGGCAGGTCTGCTGCTTGGTGTAGGTGGCTCCTTCACCAATGAAACTATGCTTGAGGCCTACGGCCTGATGGGGATCATGGGTCCCGGAACCTTTTTAAATGCCATTTTAAAGGTAATGAGTGCAGCCGGCGATATCGTATTCGCCAATCTTCCCATCATCTTTGCCATGGGTGTTGCTATCGGCATGGCAAAGAAAGAAAAGGAAGTGGCAGCTCTGGCAGCGGCAATTGCATTTTTCATAATGCATGCTTCCATCGGTGCCATGATCGGGAATCACGGCGGAGCGGAGGCCATGCTGGAGGGAGCTACAACCTCAGTTGTGGGCATTACATCACTGCAGATGGGCGTGTTCGGAGGTATCATCGTAGGACTTGGTGTTGCAGCCCTTCACAACCGCTTTTATAAGATTGAACTGCCTCAGGTATTGTCCTTCTTCGGAGGCACCCGGTTTGTACCTATTGTCAGCGGTTTGACCTATACCATTGTGGGCATTTTGATGTTTTACATCTGGCCGGTGATTCAGCAGGGAATCTATGCCGTGGGTGGTGTGGTGCTGGAATCCGGTTATGCCGGAACCTGGGTGTATGGTCTGATGGAGCGGGCGCTGATTCCTTTTGGTCTTCATCATGTATTTTATCTCCCCTTCTGGCAGACGGCTCTCGGCGGAACTATGGAGGTTGCAGGCCGCATGGTAGAGGGCGCTCAGAATATCTTCTTCGCACAGCTTGCAGATCCTACGGTAGAGCACTTTGCCGTATCTGCAACCCGATTTATGGCAGGCAAGTTCCCGCTGATGATCTTTGGACTTCCGGGAGCAGCCCTTGCTATGTATAAAGTGGCAAAGCCGGAGAAGAAGGAAGCCGTTGCAGGTCTTTTGTTATCCGCAGCTCTGACGTCTATGCTGACCGGAATTACGGAGCCCCTGGAATTTACTTTCCTCTTTGTAGCGCCGCTTTTGTATGCCATCCACTGTGTATTTGCCGGTCTTGCTTATATGCTGATGCACGTGTTCGGCGTTGGTGTGGGAATGACTTTCTCCGGCGGTCTCATTGATATGTTTCTGTTCGGCATTCTTCAGGGAAATGCAAAAACAAGCTGGATTTGGATTGTAGTGGTAGGTGCGGCCTACTTTGTCGTTTACTATTTTCTGTTCTCGTTCCTTATCCGGAAAATGGATCTGAAGACGCCGGGACGTGATGACAGTGAAGAAGTAAAGCTGTACCGCAGAAGCGATGTGGATGCAAAGAAAAAGGGGGGACAGGGAGCACAGGACGGCGGCGTTTCCGAGGAGGATGCTCTGTCAGCAGCGATATGCCGAGGGCTTGGCGGAAAGAAAAATATCTCCGATGTGGACTGCTGCGCCACAAGACTTCGCTGTACAGTTCACAAGTCCGAGCTGGTGGACGATGCCATGCTGAAATCCACAGGAGCTTCCGGTGTAGTTCACAAGGGTAATGGCGTGCAGGTGATTTATGGTCCCCGAGTAACTGTGATTAAGTCTAATCTGGAGGATTATCTGGAATACGCACCGGATGAAGAGTATGCTCCGGCTCAGGCGGCAGAAAATGAAAAAGCAGCAGAACAAAAGACAGAGAAAACAGAGGGTAGGGTGGCAGAGAGCGTTACCATTTATAGCCCGGTTACGGGTACGGCGGCCGACATTTCCGAAACCCCAGATGAGGCATTTGCAGGACGGATGATGGGAGACGGCGCTATGGTAATCCCGGAGGAACCAACCGTATGCGCTCCGGAGGATGGAGAGGTCTGCTTTGTGTTTGAGACAAAGCATGCCATTGGCTTCCAGACTGCATCGGGAATTGCCATGCTGCTCCATATGGGAATCGACACGGTAAATTTAAACGGCCAGGGTTTTGAGGTTCTGGTAAAGGATGGAGATCAGGTGAAAAAGGGTGATGTACTGATGAAGCTTGACCTGGAATATTTAAAGAGCCATGCACCGTCCCTTGCTTCTCCGGTACTGTGTACCGAGCTTGGGGAGAATCAGAAGATTCGTCTGCTTGCGGCAGGAGCGGTGAAGGCAGGGGATGCTTTGTATGCCGTAGACACCTATGAGGAACAATAACAAGTAGTTTTGAGCTTCTTAAAATTCTTCAAAGAACGAGGAATAGCTTGCTATGTGGCAAGTTATTCTTTGTTCTCTAAATGAAAGGGAAAGAATGTTGGGAGTATGATAAACAATTGGGGGACAGAAAAGATGTTCAGAGTAAAAAAAGCGCTGAATCATAACACGGTTATTGCGATTAACATGGCAGACAACCGGGAGTATCTTCTTATTGGTAAGGGCCTTGGCTTTGGAAGAAAGGTCAGTGAACGCATGGAGGTTCCCGATGGCTGCACCGTATATTCTCTGCGTGAGCATACGGAGCGTGGAACTGCTATGGATTTGGTAAAAGATATAGACCCAGTTTTTCTGGAAATTGCCGAAGAGGTGCTGAAAGAAAGCGAACGAATCTTTGGGCGCATTGACTGGAGCATCCTCTTTCCCATGGCAGATCACATTGCCTTTGCAGTCCGGCGGATTCAGAATAATGAACAGATTAGTAATCCTCTAACCAGTGACATTCGGGCTTTGTTCCATATGGAGTATAAGACAGCAGAGTGCATTCGGCCAATACTTAAGAAACGCTTGAATGTAGAGATTGATGAGCATGAAGTAGGATATATTGCCTTACATATTCACTCAGCCATTGAGGATGAAAATGTGGCCCTCTCTATGCAGATTGCCCAGACCGTTCGAGAATGTATTCAGATGGTGGAGGATGCCACCGGGCTGACCATAGATGTTATGTCCCTATCCTATAATCGTTTGATGAACCATGTGCGTTATATGGCGGCCCGGGCTGTAAAGGGGGAAAAGCTGAAGCTGAACATGAATGACTATATGTCAACAAAATTCCCCAAAGCCTATGAACTGGCGTCTCAGGTGTGCAGACATCTGGAGAACTATCTGCGCAAGCCTCTTGATGAGGTGGAGATTGGCTATCTAGCTATGCACATCGAACGTGTGGCGGCACAGGAGGAGACATAAATGAGGGTTCAGCCTGCTAAGGTACACAGGAAAAGGTGTTGCGCATATACTATTGAAAAAGGATTTTTTTATGACCCCTTATTATGAGCAATACTTACCGGGACAAAACCCCACCCCCTTTTACGAAGCGCATGGGCGATACCCTTTTTGCCCTTTCTGCCCATGGGAAGATGAAAAAGCGAGAGATCAAAGAAAGTTTAGGGAACTCTATCCGGCTCTTGCAAGACAGATTCAACCGTTGGTAGAGGAAGAATGTGACCGGATGGAGTACGACGGAAGTTTTATGTTTGACGAATATCCGGATCAGCTTCAGATCCGCCGGATCAGCCGTCGCGTTTATGACCGGCTGAATAAGAAGGATTACCAGGACGATCTGATGATGCAGGACACAAACGGGCGGAACTGGATGGAGGATTTCGTCACTATGATGCTTCTCAACGAGATGTATCAGCGCCGCTGCCGCCGCAGAGACCGGCGGTGCAATAGGATGTATTGAAAACAGAAGGCCGGAAATGTGTGAAGCTTACGCACATTTCCGGCCTTTTCTTTGATCTGTTCTAGTAATTTTAGGCAGTTTATGCTATAGTAGACGAGAATGAAATACGGATGCTTAAAAGATAGGAATAAGGTTGATAAATGGAAGAATTAAAGGATTTACTAGAAAAATATTTGAATAAAGATCTGCTTCGAATCATTATAAGCGGAGCAAGAGGAAATATAGATATAACAAAGATCACAATTCGCCCTGTGCTTTTGAAAGAGACACTTTGCTTTCAGGCTGAGCTGTTTCGGGGAACAAAGGCTTTTCATGAGAATCTTGGAAAAACGGAGATCGTTTTGCGGGTTTTGGAATGGATGGACACATCCTTTCGGCAGCTCCAACTGGAGAGCGGTCTTGGCATGGCCAGTGTTTTAGTAAGTAAAAAGGGAAAGGTTACAATAAAAGAGAAGAAAAGTGCAGGCGTAAAAGTACCGGAGTTGGCACATAATAAAAAGAAGAGGTATCTTTTAAAAGAGGGTAGGTCAATAGACTTTTTGGTGGATTTAGGCGTTATGACTGCTGAAGGAAAAGTGGTGCATTCCCGCTATGATAAGTTCCGGCAAATTAACCGTTTTTTGGAATTTATTGAGGATATACAAGATGCATTGCCAAAGGAGCGAGAGATAAGGATCCTGGATTTTGGATGCGGTAAATCGTATTTAACCTTTGCTATGTATTATTATCTAAAGATATGTAAGGACTTAAATATCCGCATTACGGGACTGGATTTAAAGGAGGATGTGATTAAGCGCTGCAGTGCCTTAGCGGAAAAGTATGGATATGAAAAACTGGAATTTTTAAGAGGAGATATTGCAAAATATGAAGGAGAAGAACAGGTGGATATGGTAGTTACTCTCCATGCCTGTGATACGGCTACAGATTTTGCCCTCTATAAGGCGATTAGATGGGATGCGAAAGTGATTCTGTCGGTCCCTTGCTGTCAGCACGAGTTAAACAAACAGATTCAAAATGAACAGCTTGATCCGGTACTGAAATACGGCCTTTTAAAAGAGCGGATTGCGGCTCTTGTGACAGATGGCCTGCGGGCGGAGCTTTTGGAACAGCAGGGCTATGACACGCAGATATTGGAATTTATTGATATGGAGCACACGCCTAAGAATATTTTGATACGGGCGGTAAAGCGGCCTGGGGAACACAAGGTGAGCAGCGAGGCTTATGAGAAGTGTACGGAGGCTTTGCATGTGCAGCCGACGCTGGAGAGACTGCTTGTATCGGAATATGCGCCTGCGGATGCCTGCGAAAGCCGAAAATTATGTCCAAAAAGCATGGACAAATCAAGGAAACCCCTTACAGGGATACCTTTATGTCCAAAAAGCATGGACGAATCAAGGAAAGGAGCAGCCGAATGAAAAAGTTGGTACTTAAAATTTTAACCATTCTGGCAGCATTTTTCCTGGGCATTTTCTGTATGAGCTATATGCTGTCCGTGGGAAACCGGGACCTGACGGATTCCATGGCATCTGCAACGCTTCCGATGGTTTATATGGAGCAAAATGGACAGCAGCTGAATCTGATGCATGGCTATACCCAGCCTATGGATGGAAGCCTTCTGCGAGAAGCGGTACTTCCGCTCCCGGCAGATCGCAAGGTAGAATTAACCGTACAATGTCCAAACACAGAAGTATCGCAGATTTTTTATGAGGTTCGAAGTCTGGATACAAAGCGTTTGGTAGAAGATGCCCAGGTTATGGATTATATCTGGGAAGAGGATCGGATTCGTGCAGAATTTCAGTTAAAAGATCTTTTAGATGATGGAGAAGAATACCTTCTTGTACTCCGCTTAGACTTGGCCCGGGGCGGGGAAGCTTATTACTATACCCGAATTCTCAATCTGCCAGAACACCATCTGAAGGAATGCATGGATTTTATCACCCTAATTCATGAGGCGCTTTTTGATAAGGAAAATACTGTAAGCATCACGTCTTTTTTGGAACCAGATTCATCAGCGGACAATGGAACACTTGCATATGTAAATATTCACTCCCGTTACCGGCAGATGATTTGGGATGAGATGGAAGTACAGCTGTCCGGACCGGTGAGAACTTATCTTATAGATTTGGAAGATTCTATTGCATCTGTTCGTCTGGAATATGAGGTAAGCCATGAAAATGAAGACAGAGAGACAGAGTATTACCAAGTTCAGGAGTCTTATCGAGTCCGCTATACGGAACAGCGGATGTATCTGCTGAATTATGAACGAACAGCAGATCGGATATTTAATCCGGAGTTGAAGATATTTTCGCAAAATTCAATAGAACTTGGCATTTTAAATACAGAAGTAGAGTATCACAAAAACGAAGAGGAAAATATCATTGCCTTTGTCCAAAATGGAGAGTTGTGGTGCTATGATGTGGCACAGAACAAACTATCTTATGTATTTGGATTCCGAGATGGGGAAGACTTAAGATGCAGCTATGAGGAACACGCCATTAAGATCATTGATGTGGATGAATCAGGCGGTATGAATTTTCTTGTATATGGATATATGAATCGCGGGCAGCATGAAGGAAGAACAGGGGTAGCGGTTTATACTTACAGTGCTTTAACCAATTCTGTGGAGGAGAGAATCTTTATTGAAAGCAATAAGCCATTCCAGGTTTTGCGGACAGAGGTGGGAAAGCTGGCTTATGTAAACAAAAAAGAGATCCTCTATCTTTACCTTCATGGGAATATCTGTAAAATTGATCTGAATACCAGAAGCTATGAGGAGATTGTAACAGGAATTGGAGAGGAAAGCTGCCTGATTTCAGATGACGGACATTTAATAGCATGGCAGAGGGAAAATTCACTGAATGAATCAGATGCTGTGGAAATCCTGAATCTGGAGACAAACCGCAAACGTACAGTAGAGGCAGAAGAAGGCTTTCATATCCGAGCCCTTGGTTTTATGGGAACGGACTTTATCTATGGAGAGGCAAGAAAAGAAGATATTACAAAGAGTATTACCGGAAGCATTATATTCCCTATGGGCTATGTAGCCATAGAGGGAGTAAATGGTAATGAAATTTCGGAGTTTGCATATGAGCAGCAGGGAAAATATGTAGTAGATATTTCCATTGAAAACAATCGAATTTCCCTGGACTGCGTGGTCAAGGATGGAAATGGAGGATATACAGAAGCCGCTCCGGAACCCATTACGCATAATGCAGAGAAAGTTGAGGAAAAGATATCATTAGACATAAAAAATTCTGAGACTAAAAAGAAAGAATTTTATTTTAATCTCACAAATAGTCCGGGGGAGACGCAGATGAAACGTCTTATGCCAAAGCAGGTTCTGTTTGAAGGAAACAGGGTTCTTGAGCTTGAAAATGATGAGGCAGACTTACGCTATTTTGTGTATGCGTATAATGGGAAGCTTGTGGGAGCTTTTGGGGCAGCCAATGAAGCAGTACAATTAGCCTATGAACAGATGGGCGTAGTTGTAGACAGTAAACAGAGTTATATCTGGAAACGAGGCGGAAGAAAGACACGGACGGAAATTACCGGTCTTGAGAATCCTCAACAGAGACCGGATGAGTCTGCTATGCAGGCGGCTATAGAGATTCTTTTAAGCAGTGAGAACAATTATTCAGATATTGCACCTTACTTGGAAGAAGGGCGTACTCCTTTTGAGATTTTGACGGAGCACCTGGATGGCAGGGTGCTGGATTTGTCTGGGTGCTCGATCAATATGGTTCTGTATTATGTAAGTCAGGGCTATCCTGTGCTGGCTTTAGAGGGGGTATCCACTGCGGAATTGATCACAGGCTATGATCCGCAAAATGTCATATTAATGGATCCGCTTACGGGAGAATCCTATCGAAAGGGAATGAATGACAGTACCCAGATGTTTGAAGAGCTTGGCAATCTGTTTGTGGTTTGCCTGCCGCCGAAGAGTCAGTAATAATAAAAGGAATGTCCAAGAAGTTTAGATAAATTAAGGAGAATGAAACTATGGATGAGAGAATTAAAACGTTGGCGAAAAACCTGGTGAATTATTCCTGCAAGGTGGGAAAAGGGGATAAGGCATATATTAATTATACCGGCCCCGCTACAGAGGATTTGGCCAGACAGCTTGTGAAGGAGGTGTATGCAGCCGGCGGACTTCCGTTTGTACACTATATCAATCCCAAGCTTCAAAGGGAAGTTTTGTTGAATTGTACTGATGAGCAGTTAAAATTGATGGCAGATCTGGCATCGCAGGAGATGTCTCAGATGGATTGCTATATTGGTGTACGAGGCAGCGATAATGTGTCGGAGCTTTCAGACGTTCCGTCTGAAAAGATGCATTTGTACGATACCTTGTATTCCACACCTGTTCATCATAATATTCGCGTGCCAAAGACTCGCTGGGTAGTTCTGCGCTATCCCAATATGTCCATGGCACAGCTTTCCGGCACCAGCACAGAAGCCTTTGAGGATTTCTATTTCCAGGTGTGTAATCTGGATTATTCCAAGATGGCAAAAGCCATGGAACCGTTGGTAGAGCTGATGAATGATACAGACAAGGTTCGCCTAACCGGAACGGGGACAGATTTGAACTTTTCTATTAAAGGGATACCGGCGATTGCCTGCGCAGGTGAGCTGAACATTCCGGACGGAGAGGTTTATACGGCGCCTGTAAGAGATTCTGTCAATGGAAAAATCACCTATAATACACCATCTTTGTATCAAGGCGTTACCTATGAGAATATCTGCCTGGAATTTAAGGATGGTAAGATTGTAAATGCGATATCTAATCATACAGAACGATTGAACCAAGTATTTGATACGGACGAGGGTGCCCGTTATGTAGGAGAATTCGCCATTGGTGTGAACCCCTACATTCTTGCTCCTATGAAGGATACTTTGTTTGACGAGAAAATCATGGGCTCCATTCATTTTACTCCTGGCAATTGTTACGAAGATGCGCCAAATGGCAATTCCAGCGCAATTCATTGGGATTTGGTAATGATTCAGCGAGAAGAGTTCGGCGGCGGAGAAATTTATTTTGATGATCGATTAATTCGAAAGAATGGACGATTTGTGATTCCGGAATTAGAGTGCCTGAATCCGGAGAATCTGGTTTAGTGAAAATGCTCACTGTTAAGAGACGTGTTAGAACCGATTTTGCTCAGTCATCCTCTTCTAACATTTGGATTTCCAGATAATCAAAATCAATCTGCTCAATAAAGCTGTCGCTGTAGAATCTGGCCTTGGCATGCTTCTGAAATTCCCGAACATTGGAGTCCAGCCATAAAGGCCGTCCAAGGTCAAATTGAGAGCAGACCTCGTCCAAAGCGTGCAAGACCTTGTGAGTACGTGTGTCGCTGCTGCTGTCACAAATGACAGTATCTCGAAGCATGCGGTTATTTTTAAAAGTTTTGGCCCATAAACGAAACATGCAAAACCTCCTGTAAACATGTAAAAGCTGATTTTAAGTATATCTGATTTTCAGCAGAAAGTAAAGATTTAGGACCTGCTTGCAAAAATATATATTACAGGTTATGATCGTAAAATATCTGGGACATCATAGAACAAAGGAGAATATGAAGAAAATGGAAACAGAAAATACTGCAGAAGTAAAAACAGAAGAGTTTCAGCCATTAGAGATGCCGGATATCGTTTCATCAACTATGCCCGTTGACTATCCGGAGATTAGTGAATTCCTTCAAAAAATGAAAATTAAGACAGGATTGTTTGGATATCAGAAAGAAGCAGTACTGGAGAAAATGCAGCAGTTAAACGGCATGTACCAGAATCGTGCTCAGCAGATGCGAGAACAGGTAAGAGGGCAGCTAAAGCAGATGAAAAAGCAACAGCAGGAGGATGTGATTGAAATTCGCAACCATCTGCAAAGATCTCAGAATGAGATAAAGGAAGAGTGCGCAAAGCAGGTGGATGCTCTGAAGGCGCAGCAGGAGGAACTGAAAGCCGAACATGCAAGGGAACTGGAAGCTGTTCAAAAAGAATATCTGCGTCAGATGGAGGAAATGAAGAAAGAGCATGCACAGCTTCTTGAAGAAGCAGAGCAGAAGTCTGTACAGCGCGCAGAGGAAGCGAATCGCGAACGCATCCGGCGTATGGAAGAAATAAAGAGTGAATATGCTCGTCAGCTAGAAGAAGAAAAAAAGAAACATGCCCGTCAGGTGGAAGAGATAAAGAGAGAGTGCGATGAAAAATTGGAGGAAGCACGGTGTGAACATGACCAGAAGGTAGGAGAAGTAAGAAGTGAGTGCAACCGGAAACTGGGAGAAGCACAGAGTGAATGTAATCAGAAATTAGAAAATGCAGCGAGCGAGTATGACCGGAAGCTGAAGGAAAAGGAAAGAGATCGTATTCATCAGTTAGAGACTTTTCGGGATGAATTGGAGCAAATGATAAGCAGGCTTGGCGGTTTGAAAGATAAAATTCATCTGGTAGTAGGGGAACAAACTGGGATAGTTGTATGGGAAAAAGAATAAAACAGGATCCGGCAGTAATACTGGAGGAAAAGTTGGATAGGCTTCAGCGAAGACGGGAGTTTAAGCAGCTTTTTGCGGAAAGTGTAATATTGGTAGGAGCCATTTATGTGCTTCTCCATTACATAATCGGTATTGCCTTTGTCAGTGGGAGTTCTATGGAACCGACATTGCTGGATGGGGAGCTCGTAGTGTTCTATCGTCTGGACAAAGAATACCGAAAGGACGATATCGTGATTATTCAGCGCAAGGATGGCATACAGTATGTGAAGCGGATTGCAGCATGCGGCAATGAACAAGTGGAAATAAGTGAGGAAGGCGTGGAGACATCTTACGAGGTTCCGGCAGGTACATATTTTGTGCTGGGCGATAATCAAGCGGATTCTATAGACTCAAGGATGTTTGGGGCAGTTAAGCAGGAAGAGATTGTGGGGCGTGTTTTTTTTCATTTGGGGATGACACAATAGAGCGGATTCTACATTACTTTTGCCGTCCGGTTCATAGTTTTTACGCAAAATGAGGAGTGCCCCGACGTACTGAGTACGCCGAGGCTATTATGAAAAAATTTATCTATATGTGTAATGAAAGCAACTTTATCTGGAAGGAAGTTCTTCCTTTAACGTAAATTCAGTATATCATTTAAAAATGAACAAAGTGTGAACGGAATGTGAACTTATTGTGAAAATACACAAAATAACTGTAAGGAAAAAAGCAATAATAGGGCAAAATACATAAAATATTCCGAGGACCGTCTTGGGGAAAATGGTTGTAATGCCCACATGGAAATGATAAAATAAGATAAAATCTGTATAGTAGATGTTTGAAAGGAAAAGGTATGGAAAAAGATCTTACAAGACCAGTGTATATTATCGGTCATAAAAATCCGGACACAGACTCCATTTGCTCAGCCTTGGCTTATGCTTATCTGAAAAATCAAATATATGGCGGAGGTTATATTGCGGCTCGGGCCGGACAGCTAAATCAGGAGACGCAGTATGTGCTGAACTTTTTTCAGGCAGAAGCTCCTGTCTATGTGGCAGATGTGATGACTCAGGTAAAAGATATTGAGATTCGAAAGACGGAAGGAGTTCGCGGCAACCTTTCACTAAAGCAGGCATGGAATCTGATGCGCCAGTTAGGCGTGGTGACACTTCCGATTACAAATGAACGGAAGATTGAAGGGCTGATTACGATTGGAGATATTGCCACCGCTTATATGGATGTTTATGACAGCAAGATTCTTTCAACAGCCAATACCCAATATCGGAATATAGTGGAAACTCTGGAGGGATGCCTGCTGATTGGATCTGAGGATGACTATTATAACCGGGGCAAGGTATTGATTGCAGCGGCCAATCCAGATCTGATGGAGGACTATATTGAAGAGGGAGATCTGGTCATTCTGGGAAACAGATACGAGTCTCAGCTCTGCGCTATTGAGATGCGGGCAGGCTGCATCATTGTCTGTGAGGGGGCTAAGGTTTCTATTACCATAAGGAAGCTGGCCGAAGAACATAGCTGTGTGGTTATCAGTACACCTTATGATACATTTACTGCGGCAAGGCTGATTAATCAAAGTATGCCCATCCAATATTTTATGAAATCGGAGAATCTGACTATTTTCAATGTCAGTGAGAAAACAGAGGATATTAAAGAAATCATGGGTCAGAAACGTTATCGGGATTTCCCTATAATTGATAAGAATGAGAACTATGTGGGCATGATTTCCAGACGGAACCTGTTGAACCTGAAACGCAAGCAGCTTATTTTGGTGGATCACAATGAAGGGTCTCAGGCTGTGGACGGCATTGAGTTTGCGGAGATTCTGGAGATTATCGATCATCACAGAATTGGCTCTCTGGAAACCATGTCACCCGTTTTCTTCCGCAATCAGCCTTTAGGCTGTACTGCAACCATTATGTATCAGATGTATCAGGAGCAGAATGTGGAAATACCTAAGAAGATTGCCGGGCTTCTATGCTCTGCCATTATCTCGGACACATTGATGTTCCGCTCTCCCACCTGTACAGCGGTGGATAAGGTTGCAGCGGAGGCTCTTGCAGAGATTGCAGGGATTGAGATTGAAGAACTGGCTGTTGATATGTTCTCTGCCGGAAGCAATTTGGGTTCCAGAACGGCAAAAGAGATCTTCTATCAGGATTTCAAACGGTTCAGTGTAAATGGTGTGGAGTTTGCTGTAGGACAAATCAATTCTATGAATGCCATTGAACTTGGAGAGATTCGGGAGAAGCTGATGCCTTACCTGGAGGTGGCTTATAAAGAAGTAGGATTAAATATGATTTTCTTTATGCTGACCAATATTGTAAGGGAAACCACAGAGCTTCTTTGCTATGGTTCTAATTCGGACAGTCTGGTGAGAGAAGCGTTTCAATTGCCGGAAGATTCAGACAGCTATGAGCTGAAAGGCCTTGTATCCAGAAAAAAGCAGCTGATTCCTGCATTGGTAAGCGTGATTCAGCAATAAACGATTGTATTAAAATAACTTGTGCAGTTTACGGGAGTTTCTAGTCAGTAAAGTGTACAAGTTATTTTGAGATGGAACCAAAGAAAGGAATGGGTATGAAGAAACAACAATGGAAGCCGGGAAATATGCTCTATCCTCTGCCTGCCGTAATGGTAAGCTGCGGACGGGAAGGAGAAAAACCCAATATCATCACACTTGCATGGGTGGGAACTGTCTGCTCGGATCCGGTTATGGTATCTGTATCTATCCGTCCGGAGCGGTATTCATATCATATTATTCGGGAAACAGGAGAATTTGTAATTAATCTTACAACTAAGAAGCTGGCATATGCTGCGGATTACTGTGGAGTAAAATCCGGCCGAGATGTGGATAAGTTTGCAGATCTTCATCTGACGCCGGGGAAAGCGGGAAAATTGAAGGCAGCTCCGCTTATTGTGGAAAGTCCGGTCAACCTTGAATGTAAGGTGACAGAGATAAAGGAGCTGGGAAGTCATCACATGTTTTTGGCAAAAGTGCTTGCAGTGAATGTAGATGAGTCTTACTTGGATGAGAAGGGAAAGTTTCATTTAAATGATACAGGGCTTTTGGCCTACTCTCATGGGGAATATTTTACTCTGGGTGAGAAGTGCGGAAGCTTTGGGTATAGTGTGCGGAAGAAACGGAAAAAATAGATGAAGAATAACATTGTTCTAATTGGGATGCCCGGAGCGGGAAAAAGTACATTGGGTGTCATTTTGGCAAAGGTTCTGGGCAAGGATTTTATTGATGCAGATCTGGCGATACAGAAGAAAGAAGGAAGACTGCTCAGCCAGATTATTGAAGCAGAGGGGCCGGAAGGGTTTTTGAAAATTGAGGAACAGGTAAATAAGGAGCTGAATCCAAGACAGGCAATTATTGCCACGGGGGGCAGTGTTGTATATGGTGCAGAGGCCATGGAGCATCTGAGAAAGATAGGAACCGTGGTGTATCTGAAGCTTTCCTGCCAGGCGGTTGTCAGCCGCCTGAGGGATATACGGGGACGCGGTGTAGTGCTTCGGGAGGGACAGACCATGGAGGGGCTTTATGCAGAACGGTCAGTGCTTTATGAGAAATATGCCCATGTAACCGTGGAAGAGGACGGGCTAACGATAGAAGAAACGTTAGAAAAAACTTTACAAGCGCTGGATTTGTTGGTAGAATAGGAATTGTTACGAAATTATTACAGACAGAATATGAATTGGAAAACAAATGAATAGAAAGAAATTATTATTTGGCAAAAGATCTAAGCTTGTATTTATTCAGGCAGTAGTGACTACCTGCGGCTGTATGCTTGTCGGTGTTCCGCTGCTGGGTTCAGGTTTTGGTAATGGTGACAGTTATTATGAGGTAACCCTGGAGGGAAATCTGGTAGGGTCTGTAAAGGATCCGGAGGTAGTAGAAGATGCGTTTCTGGATGCAAGGGCACGGATTTCCAGAGAGACTGAAGGACTGGTCTTGGCAGACGTGGAGTACAGCATGGAAAAGATTCCGAAGGTATTCGGAAGTACCATGGACACAGAGACATTGACAGAGGCCATTTATCAGGAGCTGTGTGAGGTTGTGGCAACAGCCAAGCATAAAGCGTATTTGATGAAGATTAATGAGTTTACAGTGACCCTCGGCAGTTATCAGGATGTAATGGATGTACTTTATGCCACCAAAAACCGTTATGATGAAGAAAATGAATTTCAGATTAACATTGTTTCCGATGCTGATCGGGAACTGAATGTTTATACTGTGCAGATTTCCAAACAGGAAGAGCCGGAAGAGCTGGAGCTGCTTCCGGTGCAGAGTGACAGTCTTTCGCGTCTTGGAACAACAACTGCCGGTGTCGGAGACTATGATGTAACCCAGGCAGTAGAAGATGTGATTACTATGACGGTTACCGAGGAGCAGGTCCGCAATGGGGACAGTCAGGAAGAGGACATCCGCCAGGCCACCGGAGATGGTTTAAAGGATGTGGAGTTCACTGACCGGGTAGAGATCGTAGAGGCTTATGTATCCAATGATATGATTACGCCCACCCAGGAAGCCATTGATATGGTAACTAAGGATACGGAAAAGAATCAGGTGTATGAAGTTCAGTCCGGAGATACGCTTTCTGTGATAGCCAACAGCAATGGTTTGCTGGTAAAGGATGTATTGGCTCTCAATGAGGGGCTGGATGAGGGAACAACCCTGCATCCTGGTGATGAGATTATCATTACAGTTCCAGAGCCGGAGCTTTCTGTAACTTCCATAGAGGAAGCTACTTATGAAGAAGATTATTATGCGGAGACTCAGTATATAGATAATGATGAATGGTATACTACGGAGACGGCGGAGCGTCAGGCGGCAGAGCCGGGACATCATGAAGTGACGGTTCTCATTACCAAGAAAAACGGTCAGGAAGAAAGCCGGGAGATGATTGCAGAGACTGTGATTACAGAGCCGGTTCCGCAGATTATAGAGCGAGGAACGAAGATACCGCCCACATACATCAAGCCGTTATCAGGCGGACGCTTCAGCTCCGGATTTAAGATGAGATGGGGCAGAATGCATAAGGGTATTGACTGGGCGTGCCCGATTGGAACCTCGATTATGGCTTCCTGCGGAGGAACTGTGGTTCAGGCAGGATGGTTCGGCGGCTATGGCAACTGCATTACTCTCCGCCATCCGGATGGACGCCAGACACGTTATGGCCATTTGAGCAGAATTTTGGTGAAGACGGGTCAAAGCGTAAAGCAGGGGGAAAAGATTGGTTTGAGCGGAAATACAGGCCGAAGCACAGGACCACATGTGCATTTTGAGATTATCATAAACGGAAGTCAGGTGAATCCGCTGAATTATTTGGATTAAAAAGGATGGAAAAAGGGAGCTGTCTTGCTTTGGGGCAGCTCTTTTTTAGTATGACGTTTTCGGCGTGCGGCGGGAAACGGCAAAAGATAAGGTATTTACAAATGAGCAGAATGTGTTATACTAGATTGAGGATATTTCCTGGGTTTTTGGGAATTAATAAAGTAAACCAACACGAGTATTTGTGATGATAGATATTTTGCTCGGTTAAAATATATAGAGATTGGGAGCAGCCAGTGATGGATCAATATGTAATAAAGGGTGGAAACCCACTTGTCGGTGAAGTGGAGATTGGCGGAGCTAAGAATGCGGCTCTGGCAATTCTTGCAGCCGCCATTATGACGGATGAAACGGTAATGGTAGAGAATCTTCCGGATGTGCGGGATACGAATGTTCTTTTACAGGCTATGGAGGAGATTGGAGCACAGGTTGAGCGTATAGATCGCCATACAGTGAAGCTTAACAGCTCTGGGATTGGGAGCTATAGTGTAGATTACGAGTATATTAAGAGGATTCGCGCTTCCTATTATCTGTTGGGAGCCATGCTTGGAAAGTATAAGAGAGCGGAGGTGCCGCTGCCGGGAGGCTGTAATATTGGAAGCCGCCCCATAGACCAGCATTTAAAAGGCTTTAAGGCTA
The DNA here is from genome assembly GCF_036941035.1 of Candidatus Merdisoma sp. JLR.KK006. NCBI lineage: Bacteria > Bacillati > Bacillota > Clostridia > Lachnospirales > Lachnospiraceae > Candidatus Merdisoma > Candidatus Merdisoma sp. JLR.KK006. The sequence continues at coordinate 126,161 of NZ_JAYMNS010000004.1, forward strand.
TGGGGGCAAATGTGAAGATTGAATATGGCTTTATTGTCGCAGAGGCAGAGCATCTGTGCGGCAGTCATATTTATCTTGACGTGGTATCAGTGGGAGCTACCATCAATATTATGATGGCAGCATCTATGGCAGAGGGCAATACGGTCATTGAAAATGCGGCCAAGGAGCCCCATGTAGTAGATGTAGCGAACTTTTTGAATAGTATGGGCGCTAATATCAAGGGCGCCGGTACGGACGTGATTCGTATTAAGGGCGTAGAACGGCTTCATGCTACCGAATATTCTATTATTCCGGATCAGATTGAGGCCGGAACCTTTATGTTCGCAGCAGCGGTGACAAAAGGAGACGTTACAGTGAAAAATGTGATTCCCAAGCATCTGGAAGCAACTACTTCCAAGCTATTGGAGATTGGCTGCGAGATAGAAGAGCTTGATGATGCTGTGCGTGTAGTCTGCTCCAAAGGGCTGAAACCTACCAATGTAAAGACCCTGCCATATCCTGGATTTCCTACAGATATGCAGCCGCAGATTACAGTAGCCCTTGCACTGGCAAAAGGAACCAGCATAGTAACAGAAAGTATTTTTGAGAATCGTTTTAAATATGTAGATGAATTGGCTCGTATGGGAGCTAATGTCAAGGTGGAAGGCAATACAGCAATCATAGATGGAGTGGCTCAGTATACAGGAGCGCAGATCTCCAGCCCTGACCTGCGTGCCGGAGCGGCTTTGGTACTTGCGGGACTTGCCGCAGACGGAATTACGATCGTGGAGGATGTACATTTTATTGAGAGGGGCTATGAATGCTTTGAAGAAAAGCTAAAAAGTCTCGGTGCTATGATTGAAAAAGTCCGTGAGGAGAAAGAGATACAAAAATTCCGTTTGAAAGTGGGTTGACAAATGGAAGCAATGGGTGTATTTTAGTGTTGATGGTAAGCAAATTGAATATTGTGAATTTCTCTTATTCAGAGTGATGGAGATACAAAGGATCTATGAAGTCACGGCAACCCCAGCGATGGAAGGTGCCAACCTGAGCGAGTAATCGAACAATAAGGGGATTTGATTATCAGAATATGTCAGGTCCGCCTTTGGCGGGCCTTTAATTATTTAAAAAAGGAGAGATACAACATGGAAAAACTACTATTCACTTCAGAATCCGTTACCGAAGGCCATCCGGACAAAATCTGTGATCAAATTTCCGATGCCATTCTGGATGCTCTCTTAGAGCAGGATCCCATGAGCAGAGTGGCTTGTGAGACAGCTACTACTACCGGCTTAGTACTGGTTATGGGCGAGATTACTACTAAGGGATATGTGGACATCCAGAAGATTGTAAGAGATACGGTCCGGGAGATAGGATATACCCGTGGAAAATACGGCTTTGATGCAGACAACTGTGCGGTACTGACCGCCATTGACGAACAGTCCGCAGATATTGCTATGGGAGTAAACAAGGCATTGGAAGCAAAAGAAAATCAGATGTCTGACAGCGAGCTTGAAGCTATCGGAGCAGGAGATCAGGGTATGATGTTTGGTTATGCCGCGAACGAGACACCGGAGTTGATGCCTTATCCCATTTCTCTGGCACATAAGCTGGTCCTGCAGCTGACAAAGGTTCGGAAAGACAACACACTGCCCTATCTGCGACCGGATGGAAAGAGCCAGGTGACGGTAGAGTACGATGAGGCGGGAAAGCCCATTCGTCTGGATGCGGTTGTGCTGTCTACCCAGCACAGTGAGGACGTGACCCAGGAACAGATTCATGCCGACATTAAGAAATACGTATTTGATGAGGTTCTGCCTGCTGATATGGTAGATGCGGATACAAAATTCTTTATCAATCCCACCGGACGGTTCGTAATCGGCGGCCCCAACGGTGACAGCGGACTGACAGGACGAAAGATTATTGTGGATACATACGGCGGTATGGCCCGCCATGGCGGAGGAGCGTTCTCCGGCAAGGATTGTACCAAGGTAGACCGTTCGGCAGCTTATGCGGCACGTTATGTGGCAAAGAATATTGTAGCAGCAGGTCTGGCAGAAAAATGTGAGATTCAGCTTTCCTACGCTATTGGTGTAGCACAGCCTACCTCTGTTATGGTAGATACCTTCGGAACCGGAAAGCTTTCCGATCAGAAGCTGGTAGAGATGATTCGTGAGAACTTTGACCTTCGTCCGGCAGGCATTATCAAGATGCTGGATCTGCGCAGACCCATTTACAAGCAGACGGCAGCTTACGGCCACTTCGGACGCACCGATTTGGATCTGCCTTGGGAGAAGACGGATAAGGCAGAAGTGCTGAAGAAGTATTTATAAAATTGAGAAATATAACAAGTATTAAAAGTGTCTTTCTGTATTTTCTGAATACTGATAGGATGCAGAGATTAGTTTAAAGATTATAGTTGCAATAGGATGTGAAGTAAAAAGATATGATATCGGAAGAAATTTCGGTATCATATTTTTGTGCTTGAAAATGTTTAATGAAAACCATTAATTTTTGACAAATAATATCCGAAAGAGGTAAGATATTTCCGATTTGTTTTATACTTTTTTAACTTGACATGACCAGGGTGTGACTTTTATAATAGAGCAGAACCGACTGGTCGGTCGGAGAATGAGAAGACAGGAGACGTGAAAAAATGATTTCCAGGTACAGTGTAAAGAAGCCGTATACGGTATTTGTGGCAGTGGTGCTTGTTATCGTTTTGGGAGTTGTATCTTTTACCAAGATGACCACAGATTTACTGCCCAGCATGAACTTGCCCTATGCAATTGTTATGACCACTTATGCAGGAGCCAGTCCGGAAACGGTGGAAAGTATCGTGACAAGACCTGTGGAACAGTCTATGGCCACGGTAAGCAATATTGAGAATGTAAGTTCCCTTTCTGCGGAGAACTATTCACTTGTAATTTTGGAATTTGCGCAGACAGCCAATATGGATTCCGTGACTATTGAGATGCGTGAGAATCTAGATCAGCTGAAAGCCATGTGGGATGACGATTCCATAGGAAGCCCGATTATCATGAAGCTGAATCCGGACATGATGCCGGTTATGGTAGCGGCCGTGGGAAAGGAAGGGTTGTCTCATACGGAGGTGACGAAACTTACGGAAGATTCTATCATTCCGGAGTTGGAGAGTCTGGAGGGAGTCGCTTCCGTAAATGCCTCCGGCCTTATTGAAGAGAATGTTCAGGTGGTGATTCGTCAGGAAAAAATTGATATCATTAATGAGCAGGTCTTTGGCTACATAGAGGGTGAATTTGAAGACGCAGAGGAAGAGATTGCAGACGGCAAAAAAGAACTGGCGGACGGTCAGAAGGAGCTGAATGACGGTCAGATTGAATTAAATGAAAGCATTGCTGAACTGCAGGAGAATCAGACAGAGCTGGAAGAGAATAAAAAAGATTTGGAGGATGGATTGGATGAAGTGAACGCCGGCATAGATACGCTGGACGGCAAAAAAACAGAAACTGCAGCTCAACTGGCAGCGGCTCAGACGGCGATCAATGAGGGGAAAGCTGAGATTACAAAGAACCTGGCAGCAATTCAAGTGCGGCTAAATGAATATGAAACCGCCAAAGCAACGGCAGAGGCGGTTGGGAAGCTGTCAGAGGGATTAAATGCACTTAAGGCAGCGGCAGAGGCCGCAGAGGCGGCCAATCTTGGTTTTGGGGATAAAGTTGTAGAAGAGGGTATTCTGGAAATACAAAGTTCTGTTGCAGGTACGCCTTTTGAAGAGGTGCTCAGTAATGTTAGAGATCTAGGAACTCTGACGGCAGCAGTTGGAGCAATAGATGCGCAGAAGAATCAGGCAGATCAAGCATTGGCAGCATTTTCCCAGACAGAAATAGAACAGCTTACAGCAGCCAAAAAGGAACTGGAAGCTGCCGATGCCCAGCTAAGCCAAAAGCTTACGGAAGTCAACATGGGCGAAATGATAGCAGCTATAGAGATGGGCAGTGCTTCCGCAACTCTGAACATTACCAAATCCCAGTTGAAATCTGCCAAGGAGCAGTTAGAAGCTGCGCAGGAACAGCTAGAGGATGCCTGGGATCAGATCAGTGATGCCCAAGAGCAGCTAAGTGATGCAAGGAAGCAGTTAAGCGAAGGCTGGGATTCCATCAAAGAGGGTGAAGAGGATCTGGCAGAAGCCAAATCGGACGCTCTGGACAACGCAGACATGACCGACATCCTCACCGTAGAGATGGTAGAGAATCTTCTTGCCGCCCAGAATTTCTCTATGCCGGCGGGCTATGTGATAGAAGAAGGCATCGACTATCTGGTTCGTGTGGGCGACAAGGTGGATGATGTAGAAAGCCTCCAAAACATGGTTCTCATTGACATGGAAATGGACGGAGTAGACACCATACATTTAAGTGATGTGGCGGATGTATTCATGACAGATAATTCCGATGAGGTCTACGCCAGCATCAACGGGCAGGCAGGCGTGATGCTGACCATTCAGAAGCAGACCGGCTATTCTACAGGCGATGTGTCTGACCGAATCAATAAGAGAATGGCAGAACTGCAGGAGGAGGATCCGGATTTAATATTACTTCCCTTGATGGATCAGGGCGTATATATTGATCTGGTAACAGATTCGGTTTTCAGCAATATGGTTTCCGGAGCGATTCTGGCAGTTTTAATCCTGATAGTTTTTCTGAAGGATTTAAGACCCACTTTGGTTATTGCCTGCTCCATCCCTATCAGTGTAGTTGCGGCAGTGGTATGCATGTATTTCAGCGGCGTGACCTTGAATATCATTTCTCTGTCCGGCTTGGCATTGGGAATCGGTATGCTGGTAGACAACTCGATTGTAGTAATTGAAAACATTTACCGTCTCAGAAATGAGGGATTCAGTGCGGCGCAGGCGGCGATTGAGGGAGCAAAGGAAGTGGCAGGAGCTATCGCAGCATCAACCCTGACCACGGTATGTGTATTCCTGCCCATTGTATTTACGGAAGGAATTACCAGACAGCTCTTTGTAGACATGGGACTGACCATTGCGTACTCCCTGGGAGCCAGCCTTGCGGTAGCATTGACTCTGGTTCCGGCTATGGGATCCGCACTTTTGAAAAACACAAAAGAGAAGAAGCCCTCAAGATTTTTTGAGCGGCTTATGGATGGCTATGAAAGGCTGATCCGACTGGCATTGCGGCGCAGGGCGGTTGTACTGATTTTGGCGGTGGGGCTTCTGGTTCTCAGTGCGGTGATGGAATTTGCAAAGGGAACGGCCTTTATGCCGGAAATGGACAGCACACAGATCAGTATGACACTGACTATGCCCGAAGGAACACCTCTTAGTGAGACAGCAGAACAGGCAGATGAATTAGAGCGCCGTCTCTTAACCCTGGAAGATGTGACTGAGGTAGGAGCCATGGCTGCGTCAGGAAGCAGCATGGGACTGGTGAGCGGAGATACCGCCACCAATGAGATATCCCTCTATGGGCTTTTGAAAGAGGATAAGAAGCTTACGAATCAAGAGCTGAAAGACGAGATCCTAAAGCTTACTGAGGATATGGAAGCAGAGATCGAGGTATCTACTTCCAGTATGGATATGAGTGCCTTAGGAGGCAGCGGCATAACCATTATGATAAAAGGCCGGGATCTGGATCGCCTGCAGGAGATTGCGAAAGATATTGCAAAGCTTGTAGAAGAGACGGAAGGAACCATTGACATATCTGATGGAATAGAAGAGACCACGGGAGAGCTTCGTATCAAGGTTGATAAAGAAAAAGCTGCCCAGGAGGGGCTTACCACAGCAGGAGTCTTTTCAGAGATTATGGCGAAGCTGTCGGATCCCACCAGTGCTACGACCCTGTCCACAGACACGGAGGACTTTGATGTGTTGGTGGTAAACGGAGAAGACGAGGAGCTGACTAGAGAGACGATCAAGGATCTGGTGCTTACTGTCACAAAAAATGATAATACCAAGGAGCATGTGCCCCTGACGGATATTGCAGAATTTTCTGAGGCAGAGGGGCTGGAAACGATTATGAGAGATGCCCAGTCCCGCTATATCAGCGTAACGGCATCTATTGATGATGATCACAACGTTGGTCTGGTATCCTCGGAGGTGCAGCGAAAGCTTGACAAATATCAGGCACCGGAGGGATATACCATTGAAATGCAGGGAGAAAATGAGACGATTATGGAGTCCATGGTTGAGTTGGTGAAGATGCTTCTTCTGGCGTTGCTGTTCATGTACCTGATTATGGTGGCCCAGTTCCAGTCCCTGTTGTCGCCTTTTATCATTATGTTTACCGTACCGCTGGCCTTTACGGGCGGTCTCTTCGGATTGTTTGCAGCAGGAAGCGAATTCAGCGTTATCGCTATGATTGGCTTTGTGATGCTGTCAGGTATTATCGTAAACAATGGAATTGTATTGATCGACTATACCAATCAGCTCTGTGACAAGGGAATGAGTAAGACGGAAGCCTTGGTAGAAGCAGGAAAGACACGTATGCGTCCTATTTTGATGACGGCACTGACTACGATATTGGGTCTGTCCACCATGGGAGCCGGCGTGGGCATGGGTGCGGATATGGTTCAGCCTATGGCGATTGTAACCATCGGCGGTCTGCTCTATGGTACCTTGCTGACGCTGTTTGTCATTCCCTGCATCTATTCGCTACTTATCCGCAGAAAGAAAACTGTGGAGGTGGAGTAAATGAAAGAAACAAGGCCAAAGGTTCTGGCTCTGTACCGGGGCGTACTGGAACTGCTGGATGAAGGTGCCGATGTAAACGGAATCAAAGTATCCGATATTACGGCAAGGGCAGGAATCGGAAAAGGAACGGCATACGACTATTTTAAAAGCAGGGAGGAGATTATAGCCTGTGCCCTCCTTTATGATGTGGAACAAAAGATTGAGGAAGAAAAGGAAGAACTTGACCGCCATGAGGGCTTTCGGGCAAAAGTGGTTTATGCCTTTGACTGGATGGAGAGACGGTTTCGTGAGAAAAAGGTTTTTGTGCGGATTCTGCGTCTGACCACAGAGGGAAGCGGACTTAGCGGAACAATTTTGGAGGAGCTTCAAAAGAGAAAGGAATCTGGTTGCGGCCCGATTCGGGTTTTGTGGGAAATGTGCCGGGAGGGAAAGGAGAACGGGGAGATTAGGGAGGATATCCCGACCTCTGCCGCGTGCATCACAACGCTGGCAAATATGGCAGCCTTTGTAATGTATCTGGAAAAGAGCGAACAGATGCCGGAGCTTAATACGGCCTGGATGAAGGAGTTTCTCTGTAATGGGCTGTTAAATCAGCTCAAATAAAAAAGAATGTAGGCAAAGACATAATTGAAAATCTCAACCTTGACAAACAAGTAAAAGCCTGCTATGTTAGAAACTATCAAAAGTGAAAAAGGCGAAGAAAAAGAGGGTACACAGAAAGCACATCTGTCAGAGATAAGGGGTCAAAGGCTGAAAGCTCCTTTCAGAAAAGCGGCTGTGGAGGTAGCTTTGGAGCCGGAATGGTGAAATAACAGTAGCTGTTCACGCATGACCAGCGTTATGAGGTCTTGGAGATGTATGTGGGAAACCACATATAAGATAGGTGGTACCGCGTTTTTTGACGCCCTTTCAGATTCTGAAAGGGCGTTTTGCACGCAGGCAATGAATCAAGCTGCCCCGGGTAAAGCGATCAGATTTTCCGAAGGAGGGATTTTACAAATGAAAGAATTAGCAAAGACCTACGATCCAAAAGGTATGGAGGATCGAATCTACGAAAAATGGCTGGAGAAAAAGTATTTTCATGCAGAGGTGGACAGGAGCAAAAAACCATTTACTATTGTGATTCCCCCTCCAAATGTAACAGGACGGCTTCACATGGGCCATGCTTTGGATGAGACTCTGCAGGATATTTTGATTCGTTATAAAAGAATGCAGGGCTACAATGCTCTCTGGGTTCCGGGAACAGATCATGCATCCATCTCCACAGAGGTTAAGGTGACAAACCAGTTAAAGGAAGAGGGCATAGACAAAAAAGAACTGGGAAGAGAGGGATTCTTAAAGAGGGCCTGGCAATGGAAAGAAGAGTATGGAGGAGCCATTATCAATCAGTTGAAGAAGCTAGGGTCCTCCTGTGACTGGGAGAGGGAACGCTTTACCATGGATGAGGGCTGCTCCGAGGCTGTTCTGGAGGTATTTATTCGGCTTTACGAGAAAGGCTATATCTATAAAGGTTCCCGGATTATCAACTGGTGCCCCGTATGTAAGACTTCCATCTCTGATGCAGAGGTAGAGCATGAGGAGCAGGCGGGCCATTTCTGGCATATCAATTATCCAATCAAGGATAGCGACAGGTTTGTAGAGATTGCTACCACCCGTCCCGAGACTATGCTGGGTGATACGGCGCTGGCAGTGAATCCCGATGATGAGCGATACCAGGACATTATCGGAAAGACGGTTATTCTGCCTCTGGTTGGACGAGAGATTCCGGTTATCGCAGATGCTTATGTAGACAAAGAATTTGGAACCGGTGTGGTAAAGATTACACCGGCACATGACCCCAATGACTTTGAGGTGGGAAGACGACATAATCTGCCGGAGATCAATATACTGAATGACGATGCCACCATCAATGAAAATGGCGGAAAATATGCAGGCATGGATCGCTATGAAGCAAGGAAGCTGATGGTGGAGGAGCTGAAAGAAAAGGGACTTCTGGTTAAAGTGGCAGATCATTCTCATAATGTAGGAACCCATGATCGTTGCGGAACTACCGTAGAACCGCTTATCAAGCAGCAGTGGTTTGTAAAGATGGAGGAGCTGGCAAAGCCTGCCATTGAAGCAGTAAAGAATGGAGAATTGACTTTTGTTCCGGAGCGTTTTGACAAGACTTATCTTCATTGGCTGGAAAATATTCGTGACTGGTGCATTTCCCGGCAGCTCTGGTGGGGACACCGGATTCCGGCTTATTACTGTGACCAGTGTGGAGAACTTGTAGTGGCAAGGGAACAGCCAGAAACTTGTCCAAAGTGCGGCTGCAAGCACTTTACGCAGGATCCGGACACGCTGGATACCTGGTTTTCCTCTGCCCTGTGGCCGTTCTCGACCCTTGGATGGCCAGAGGAGACGGAAGATTTGGACTACTTTTATCCCACGGACGTGCTGGTAACGGGCTACGACATTATTTTCTTCTGGGTGATTCGGATGGTGTTTTCCGGTTATGAGCAGACAGGAAGATCCCCTTTTCACCATGTGCTGATTCATGGCCTGGTACGTGATTCTCAGGGAAGAAAGATGAGTAAGTCTCTGGGTAACGGCATTGATCCGCTGGAGATTATCGATCAGTACGGTGCAGATGCACTTCGGTTTACCCTTGTGACAGGCAATGCGCCGGGGAATGACATGCGCTTTTATATGGAGCGTGTGGAAGCCAGCCGGAATTTTGCCAATAAGGTATGGAATGCTTCACGGTTTATTATGATGAATATGGAGAAGTCCCGGATTCCGGATACTATGAACTTAGAGCAGCTGACCAGTGCGGACAAATGGATTCTCTCAAAGGTAAATACTCTGGCAAAAGATGTAACGGCTAATATGGATAAGTTTGAGCTGGGTATTGCTGTGCAGAAACTCTATGACTTTATCTGGGAAGAGTTCTGTGACTGGTATATTGAGATGGTGAAGCCAAGGCTTTATCAGGAGGAAGATCAGACCAAGGCAGCAGCTCTGTGGACCCTGCGGACAGTTCTTGCCAATGCATTAAAGCTATTGCACCCCTATATGCCATTTATTACAGAAGAGATTTTCTGCAATCTGACAGGTGAGGAATCCATCATGATTTCTTCATGGCCGGAATATAAAAAGGAGTGGGTCTTTGATGCTGATGAATTGTCTGTAGAAAGGATCAAAGACGCTGTCCGGGGAGTTCGGAATGTGAGATCAGAAATGAACGTTCCGCCCAGCAGAAAGGCATCCGTATTCGTAGTTTCCGAAAAGGATGAAGTGCGCAGCATTTTTGAAAAAGGACGAATTTTCTTTGCTGCTCTGGCTTATGCAGGAGATGTGACTATTCAGTCAGATAAGGCAGGAATCAGTGAGGATGCGGTTTCCGCCCTGATTACGGATGGGGCTGTCTACATGCCATTCTCGGATCTGGTAGATATGGAGAAGGAGCTTGAGCGTCTGAAGAAAGAGGAAGAACGCCTTACCAAAGAGCTGGCCCGTGTTAATGGAATGCTTAGTAATGAGAAGTTCATCAGCCGCGCACCTCAGAGCAAGATTGATGAGGAAAAAGAAAAGCTAAAGAAATACAGTCAGATGATGGACCAGGTAAAGGAGCGTCTGGCCTCACTTACCAAATAGCAGGAAATCATTATGCAGGAATTTCGGCAAATCAGGAAGGATTTAAAAGAAGGATGGACAGAAAGACAGCATATGGAAAAATGACATATGAGGAAGCGGCGGCATATATTGAAGAAACGCCTAAGTTTACAAAAAAGAATACGCTGGAAAATACAAAGGCTATTTTACACCGTCTGGGAAATCCCCAAGAGCAGATGAAGATTCTTCATGTGGCCGGAACCAACGGCAAAGGCTCCGTGTGCTCATTTCTGGCCTCCATGCTGCATGAGGCAGGAAAGCATACAGGGTTATTTATCTCCCCCCATCTGGTGGATGTGAATGAACGGTTTGTCATAGATGAGGAACAGGTAAATGATGAACAATTCCTTGAGGCTTTTCGGATGGTCATGAGCTGTGTGGAGCAGATGGAGAAAGAAGGCTTTGCTCATCCTACCTATTTTGAACTGCTGTTTCTTATTGGAATGATGCTTTTTAAAATGGCAGAAGTGGAGTATCTGGTGCTGGAGACAGGGTTGGGAGGGCGGTTGGATGCAACCAATTCCATAGCTCATCCCCTGGTGACAGTGATTACATCTATCAGCTTAGATCATACAGAGTATCTGGGGAACACGGTGGAAGCGATAGCGGGAGAAAAGGCGGGAATTATCAAAGAGGGCGTGCCTGTAGTCTACGATGCGGAGAATCCGGAAGCAGGAACGGTGATTCAAAGGCGAGCAGAGGAGCTTCGTTCCCCGGCCTTTGGAATCAACAAAAAAATGCTAAAAATTTCCTCTATGTCGAATAAAAATATTGATTTTTCCATAAATTCTGGGTATTATGATTATATTGAGCTTTCTATATCCAGTGTGGCAGAATATCAGGTAAAAAATGCCGCTTTAGCGGTGACCGCTTTGAAGGCCATGGAGCTGGAAGGCGGATTTACAGATGAAGTAATAAAACGGGGAATTGCCCACATGAGATGGCAGGGCAGAATGGAGACAGTACTGCCTCATGTTATCATAGATGGGGCTCACAATGAAGCCGGCGTGGAAGAATTTGTGAAGACGGCAAAACGTCTGGAGGAAAATTATCCGGTGACTTTGCTGTTTGCGGCGGTCGGAGATAAGGATTACCGACATATGATAGAGAAAATCTGTCAGGAACTGCCCGTTGAACAAGTGATTGTCACAGAGGTAGGAGGTTGCCGCTGTGTGAATGCAGGAGAGACAGCAGCGCTTTTTAAAGAGTTTGGAACTGCAAAAGTGCTGGCGTGTCCGAATGTGGAGGAAGCCTTTTCTGCGGCTCTTAAGGAAAAGGGGGACGGGATTTTATTCTGTGTGGGATCTCTGTATCTGGTGGGAAGTATTAAGCGTATATTGAGGAGGACGGCGCATGATTGATTTTGAAGAGGAATTGAAGAGATTTCATCCCAGCCTGGAAGTGGAACAGGTAGAAGAAAATGTCTATAACAATAAGCCCAAGGACATGGCCGATCTTCTTCAGGAGATGCTTAAGGAAATGAAAAACAGCAGCCAGTATTAGAAAGTGGGACTAGAGAATGCTTTGTATAAAATGTGGAGCTACATTGCAGGATCCGGAATACTGCAGCGCGTGCGGAACAGACATTAAGATATATGGAAGGCTCATAAGACTGTCCAATACCTATTATAATATGGGATTGGAGAAGGCGAAGGTGAGGAATCTTTCCGGAGCGATTCAGGATCTTAAGACTAGTTTAAAATTAAATAAAGAGCATATACCTGCGAGAAATCTTCTGGGTCTGATTTATTTTGAGACCGGGGAGGTTGTATCTGCTTTGACGGAATGGATTATCAGTAAAAATCTGGAATCCAATAAGAATATTGCAGACGAATATATCCGGGCAATTCAGAATAATCCGGCTCGTCTGGAGACAATTAACCAGACCATTAAGAAGTATAATCAGTCTCTGCTTTATTGCCAGCAGGGAAGTGATGATCTGGCGGTGATCCAGTTAAAAAAGGTTCTTTCCCTGAATCCGAAGCTGGTGAAAGCGCACCAATTGCTGGCCCTTCTTTATATTCAGGCGGAAGAGTATGATCGGGCAGGAAGGGAGCTGCGCCGTGCTCTTGCCATAGATAAGACAGACAATCTGTCTCTGCGGTACTTGGAAGAGCTGGAGCAGCGGACCGGAACATCTGTGAATAACGGCAACAAGCCGGAACGGGAGGGAAAAGATCGGGGGAAAGCGCCGGATGTGATTTCCTATACCAGTGGGAATGAGACGATTATTATGCCGTCCACCTATAAGGATAATGCAGGTGTGAATGTGGTGCTGAATCTGCTCATTGGTCTGGTAGTGGGCGTGGCCCTTATGTGGTTTCTGGTGGTTCCTGCCAAGATACGGTCAGTCCGCAGCGAGACAAATCAGCAGATTGTAGAGTATGGGGACCAGATTTCAGCAAAACAGGCAGAGATCAACAGTCTCCAGAAGCAATTGGAGGATTTGCAGTCAGAGCAGACGGTAGAAGAAGAAAAACCGGATACAAGCGTTAATTATGTGAAGCTTTTGGAGGCCTATGAAGCAGTGCAGGCAGAGGATTCGGAGACGGCGCTTGCGGCGCTGGATGAGGTAGATCCGGAACAACTGTCCCCTCAGGCGCAGACTATATATAATGAGATCTATGGCCCTCTTCATATTGAAGAGGTAAAGAGTCTGTTCGATGCAGGATCTGCTGCTTATAATGCAGGAAACCATGATGAAGTTATTACAAATATGGAACAGGTAATTGCCGTGGAAGAAGACTATGAAGACGGTTATGCCATGTATTATCTGGCCAGATCCTATGAGGCAAAAGGAGATACTGCAAAAGCCCTTCCGCTGTTCCAGAAGTTTGTTGAGAAGCATCCGGCTACAGCACGGGCTCGTTACTCCAACGAAGCGATTGCACGTATACAGCAGACACAGCAATAAGAGAGAACAAGAGAGAAACCCTGAAGAGAGGGACATACCAAAAGGTATGTCCCTTTTTGAGCGCAGATTTTTAATATAGCCGCACTGTGGATGGTCATAGAAGTGCGGCGTAATCAGAACAAGGAGGATATGAAATGAAGAGGAATGCAGAAGCACAGGGCGAACAGAAGATAATGGACAAGACCTTATGGATAGCGGTTCCAAAGGAATTAGATCATCACAGTGCAGAAGGAATTTGTCGGGAGGCGGACAGGCTGGTGCGGCAAAGGGATATCAGAGAGATAGTGTTTGATTTTTCAGATACGGTTTTTTGCGACAGTTCAGGGATTGGCATGCTCATGGGACGATATAAAATTATGAAAGCATTGGGCGGGAATGTTCGGGCCGTACAGGTCCAGGAACGAGTGGGAAAGATCTTGATGCTTTCCGGTGTTATGAAGATTATTCCAGTGGAAAAGAAGCGGGGAGGAAAAGCAGAATGAAAAAGAATGAGATGAAGATAGAATTTGACAGCATATCAGCCAACGAAGCATTTGCCAGAGTAACTGTAGCAGCTTTTATGGCCCAGATGAATCCCAGTATGGAAGAGGTTGCAGATGTGAAAACAGCTGTTTCAGAGGCCGTTACCAATGCTATTATCCATGGCTATGGAAGCGAAGTACATAAGATTACGATTTCCGGTGTGATAGAGGAGGAACTTTTATTGTTGGAAGTGTCGGATCAGGGGATTGGAATTCAGGATGTGAAGAAAGCAATGGAGCCTTTGTATACTTCCTGCCCGGAACAGGAGCGCTCTGGTATGGGCTTCCTTTTCATGGAAGCCTTTATGGATGAGATACAGGTAATTTCCAAACCAGGCGAGGGAACAACTGTAATCATGAAAAAGATAATTGGGCATCACGGAGCATAGCTTATGGATCACACGGAGGAATTGATTCGTCGGTCACGGGAAGGAGATAAAACTGCAAGAGAGATACTGATAGAAGAGAATATGGGCCTGATTCATCATGTGGTGAAGCGATTTTTGGGGCGAGGAGTGGAAGCAGAGGATTTGTTTCAGATTGGGGCAATAGGTCTGGTGAAAGCGGTAGATCGTTTTGACTTAAGCTTTGATGTGCGGTTTTCCACCTACGCAGTGCCTATGATAGCCGGAGAGATTAAACGATTCCTGCGAGATGACAGTATGATCAAGGTCAGCCGTTCTTTAAAAGAACTGGCGATTCGTGCTGCCAGACTTCGGGAGCAGCTTTTGATGGAACGGGGCGAGGAACCAGGGGTGGAAGAACTGGCAAAGCATCTTGAGGTGGAACCAGAAGAGCTTGTGCAGGCCATGGATGGAAGCGCAGAGGTAGAATCACTTCAAAAAATTGTTTATCAGGGGGATGGGGAAGGTTTAAGCTTGATGGATAAGGTAGAACAGGGAAAGGATGAGGAAGAGACATTGCTTCGTCAGCTTCTTTTGGAGCAGCTTTTAAACTCCTTAGAACCTAAGGAGCGGCGCCTGATCCTCCTGCGTTTTTTCCATGATCGTACACAGACCCAAGTGGCACAAGAGCTTGGTATGTCACAGGTTCAGGTATCAAGACTGGAAAAGAAAATTCTTCTGGCTTTGAAAAAACGAATGTGAGGTATAGATAAAAAGCTTCAAGGACATAATAGAACATCATAAGATTACGGAACCGGAATAGGAGGCGCTTTATGAATCGAACAAAGTACAGGGTATGGCTGATCTCCATTGTCCTTGGGGCAACAATCTTTGGGATATTTTACTATGTATATGCAGGAAATCAGGAAAAAACCATTACAGACGGAACTCTGGTTTATCAGCAGGAATGGTCTCCAAAGGAGGACGCTTTTGCATGAGTGAGATTCTGTATTTAAAGTTTGGGAAAAATACAAGAACCTATAACCAGACCATAACTCTGGGAGAAGCCGGAGAGATGCAGTGTGCCGACTCGGCCATTGTAAATCGGCTGAAGACAGAAAAGCTTTATACCTTCCAGAATGTGAAAAAGGGTAAGCATTCCTGTGCGGCCCGAAGGGTGTTTTCTATTCTGGAAGTGGTGGAGAAGATACAGGGGGTTTATCCCAATTTGGAAATTCAAAATATGGGAGAGCAGGACTTTATTGTGGAATATTCCACCAAACCCAAGGAGCAGCCGGCTCTCACATTTTTGAAGGTGGCAGTCGTGTGTCTTATCTGCTTTTTTGGATCGGCATTTTCTATTATGGCATTTAATAATGACGTATCAACAGTAGACATGTTTGGACAGTTTTATATGCTGATGACAGGGCAGGAATCGGACGGCTTCACCATTCTGGAACTTACTTACTCTCTGGGGCTTGCGGCAGGGATTATCGCTTTCTTTAATCATATTGGCGGAAGGCGTCTCACCAAAGAGCCAACACCAATCGAAGTGGAGATGCGGCTCTATGAGGATGATGTGAACACAACCTTGATTAATACAGCCAGCCGAAACGGAATGCATAAAAAGGAGCAGTAAGGGAGAGTTGCGGTATGTGGATAAAGCAGATTTTTATGGCAATGGTTGGTTTTAGTTGCGGGTTGGGTGTGGCTGGAGGCCTGTTTGCCCTGATTATTGCATTGGGACTGGTGGCAGAGTTTGCAGATCAGACCCATACGGCAAAGCATATTTTTTGGTATGAAGATGCGGTGGCGGCAGGGGGAATTCTGGGCAATGTCGTGAGTGTGTATCAGCTTATGGTTCCTGTAGGCACAGTAGGAGCTGGAATTTTCGGGGTTTTTAGTGGTATTTTTGTGGGAGCATGGGCTATGGCGCTTACGGAGATTGTGAATATTGTTCCTATTTTTACACGCCGTATTGACATGCGCAGGGGACTAGCCCTTGTCATAGCAGTTATGGCTGTGGGACGTACCGTGGGTTCCCTGATTTTCTATTATTTTCGCTGGTGAAAAGGACTAAGAGAAGAAAGGCGGAAGAAGATGAAGGAATTTATTGAAGAAGAGCAAAAGCAGCAGTACAACGAATATGTAAAGCAGGTGACGCCTACTCACAGTCTGCCTATGCAGATGGTGAAGGCATTTGTGACGGGCGGCATTATCTGCTGTCTGGGACAGGCTATTTTGAATTATGCCGGCAGTCTGGGGCTTGAGAAAGATATTGCCGGGGCGTGGTGTTCCATGCTGCTGGTGCTTTTAAGTGTGATCCTTACGGGACTTAATATTTTTCCGGGAATAGCTAAGTGGGGCGGAGCCGGAGCCCTGGTACCGATTACCGGATTTGCTAACAGTGTGGCAGCTCCGGCTATTGAATATCAGAAGGAAGGGCAAGTCTTTGGTATTGGTTGCAAGATCTTTACTATTGCCGGTCCGGTGATTCTTTATGGAGTATTTACCAGCTGGCTGCTGGGACTGATTTATTGGATTTTGATGATGACAGGCGTGGTGTAACACAGAACCGCAGGAAGGATAAAAAAGATGGATACAATCGTAGGAAAACAAAGCATTCAATTTCAGAAGGCTCCGTATATTGTCAGTGCGGCCTCTGTTGTGGGGAAAAAGGAAGGAGAAGGTCCTTTGGGATCCCAATTCGATGAGATAGAACAGGATCCCATGGCAGGACAGAATACCTGGGAGGAAGCAGAAAGTGCTTTGCAGAAAAGAGCAGCAGCTTTAGCTATGGAAAAAATGCCGGCAGGGCTTTCAGCGGCGCGTTATCTTTTTTCAGGGGATCTTTTGGGACAGCTTATTGCCACATCCTTTGGCGTGATGGATCTTAAGCTTCCCCTGTTTGGACTTTATGGAGCTTGCTCCACAATTGGAGAAGCTCTGATGCTGGCTGCTATGACAGTTCAGGGAGGATATTCAGAGACCGTTCTGGCTTTAACCTCCAGTCACTTTGGGAGTGCAGAGAAGCAGTTTCGCTTTCCCTTGGAATATGGAGGACAGCGGCCCCTTGCAGCTACCTGGACTGTTACGGGAAGCGGCGCCTTTGTACTTGCCTCCCAGGGAGGAAAGGCGCGTATATCAGGTGCAACCCCTGGAAAAGTAGTAGATTTTGGGTTAAAGGATTCTCTGAATATGGGGGCATGCATGGCCCCGGCAGCCTGTGATACTATCTGCCGGCATTTGGAAGATTTCGGCCGTCAGCCTTCGGATTATGACTATATTATAACCGGAGATTTAGGAAGCGTGGGGCAGACCATTTTGCTGGATCTGACAAAGGAACGGGGATATGATCTTACAGGACGACATCTGGACTGCGGAATGCTTATCTATGACAGCGAGAAACAGGACACACATGCAGGCGGAAGCGGCTGTGCCTGTTCTGCAGTGACATTGGCGGCGCATATACTGCCGAAGATTGAGAAAAATCAGTGGAAAAGAGTGCTTTTTGTTCCAACAGGAGCCCTGCTCTCTACTGTGAGCTATAATGAGGGACAGAGTGTCCCGGGGATTGCTCATGGAGTTGTGATTGAGCATGCCGGATAAAAGTACAGGAGCGCGGAACTTTAAATACTAGGAGGCTATAATATGATGGATTATATAAATGCATTTTGGGTGGGAGGCCTTATCTGTGCCCTGGTGCAGATTTTGATGGAAAAGACAAAGATGATGCCGGGAAGAATTATGGTGCTTCTGGTTTGCACTGGGGCGGCGCTGGGAGCTATAGGAGTTTATGCTCCTTTTCAGGAGTATGCAGGGGCAGGAGCGTCAGTACCGCTCTTGGGCTTTGGCAATACCCTCTGGAAAGGGGTTAAGGAAGCTGTGGAGACAGAAGGATTTCTGGGGATATTTAAAGGAGGTTTTCAGGCAAGTGCTGTAGGAATCTGTGCAGCGCTGGTATTTGCTTATCTTGCCAGCCTGATTTTCCAGCCGAAGATGAAGAAATAAAATAAGCTTGTGTTTTGAAACTCAAACTGTTATACTGGTACTGTTTGTATAGAATTGTATGATGGTAACATCAGGATAATAGTTGAGGAGGAACAGGTATTGAGCAGAGCAGCGATTGTAACGGACAGCAACAGCGGCATTACACAGGAGACTGCCAGTGAGATGGGAATCCGCGTGTTGCCCATGCCCTTTACTATTGACGGAAAAGAATATTTTGAAGGCATCAGTCTGACACAGGCGGAGTTTTATGAGAAGCTGACCCAGAATGCGGATATTGCAACTTCACAGCCTTCGCCGGAATCCGTTCTGGAGCTTTGGAATGAGCTTTTAAAAGAGTATGATGAGATTGTGCATATTCCCATGTCCAGCGGTTTGTCTGGCTCTTGTCAGACAGCCATAGCATTGGCGGATGATTTTGACGGAAGAGTTCAGGTGGTGAACAACCAGCGGATTTCCATTACACAGCGTCAGTCTGTGGCAGATGCCATTCGCTTGGCAGAAGAGGGGAAAAGCGCATCGGAGATTAAAGAGATTCTGGAAAAAGTGAAGCTGGAATCCAGCATTTATATTACCGTTGCCACTTTGAAGTATCTGAAAAAAGGCGGCCGTTTGACACCGGCAGTAGCAGCTATTGGAACTATGCTTCGCTTAAAGCCGGTGCTGCAGATTCAGGGTGAGCGGCTGGATACCTTTTCTAAAGCCAGAACCATGCAGCAGGCCAAGAAGACCATGATTGATGCTATTCGAAATGATATTGAGACTCGATTTGGAGGATTGGATGCGAAGGATGTGCATCTGGATATTGCCCATACCAACAATGAAGAAGAGGCAATGAAGTTTAAAGCCGAGGTAGAGGCAGCGCTTCCCGGTTATTCTGTGGAATTTGTGGATCCTCTTTCGCTAAGCGTGTCCTGCCATATTGGGGATGGCTCTCTTGCGATTGCGGCTACAAGAAATCTGCATATTTGACAGATGATAAATGCATAAAGTGTTAAAAAGAACGCATTACTGTTCACAGTAACGAATCCGGCCTATTTAAAGTTGCCTTACGGCAAGAGGCCGGATTTCGGCCCCAGTACTGTACTGGCCTGTGACCGTGCGGCGCAGTGCACGGTCCAGGAGTGAACAGTAAAAAGAACGTCAATATTTATTGATAATTATTATCAATAAATATTGACGTTCTTTTTCTATAGTGCTATGGTTTTATACGAGAGAAGAGGCAGAGAATAAAAAACGACAGTATCAAGGACAGCTGATAGAGCTGTAATAGAGGAGACAAAAATGACATTGCGAGAGGGAACCATAGGGCATAGCTATCAGGTAACAGAGATACAACTTGAGGATAAGGTAAAGCGCCGTCTTCAAATGTTAGGAATGACAAAGGGTACCGAAGTATGGGTATTGAATAATAAAAAGAGCGGATCAATTATTATGAAGGTACGCGGAACCAGATTTGCCATAGGAAAGCGAATTGCTGACGGCATTTTGGTAGAGGAGGGCGCTTATGAACAGTGAGATCCATGTTGCCTTTGCGGGCAATCCGAACTGTGGGAAGACTACATTATTTAATGATTATACAGGTGCAAAGCTTAAGGTGGCAAACTGGCCGGGAGTGACAGTAGAGAAGA
Organism: Candidatus Merdisoma sp. JLR.KK006; assembly: GCF_036941035.1. Taxonomy (NCBI): domain Bacteria; kingdom Bacillati; phylum Bacillota; class Clostridia; order Lachnospirales; family Lachnospiraceae; genus Candidatus Merdisoma; species Candidatus Merdisoma sp. JLR.KK006. Next base: position 145,903 of record NZ_JAYMNS010000004.1, read on the forward strand.
AGGAGGGGACTTACCACTTTAAAGGAGAAGCTATGCGGCTTGTGGATCTGCCGGGTATCTACAGCCTGACCTCTTATACAATGGAAGAAAAAGTATCCAGAGGCTATATTCTGGGAAATGAAGTGGATGTGGTCATTGATGTAGCCGATGCCTCGTCGCTGGAGCGCAATCTGTATCTGACTCTTCAACTGATCGAGCTTGGTAAGCCAGTGATTCTGGCTTTGAATATGATGGATATTGTGGAAGAGAGAGGTATGGATATTGACCTGCACCGTTTGCCGGAAATGCTGGGAATCCCCTGTATTCCTGTAAGTGCCAGAACAAAGCAGGGCTTGGAGATTTTGATGCATGCAGTGATTCACCATAAGGATCGGGAGATTGATCATAATTTGGAGCATCACCATGAAGGGATAAGCCGTCACAAGCATGATCATCATAAGGATATTGTGATGGTGTACAGCGATGATCTGGAAGATAAGATTGATGCGGTGGCGGATCGCTTAAGGGAAAAGTATGGGGAGCTTTCCAATATGCGCATGTATGCTATCAAGCATCTGGAATGGGATGATGAGATTCGGAGAGAATATCCCATTGATATGACAGGAATTGCCGAAGAAAGCTGCGAAACGGAGATTATCAGTCAGAAGTATGATTTTATTGAAGAGATTATTGAAGAATGTCTGGTTGGTAAGAGCCGGAAAGCAGAATTTACGGATAAGATTGATGGGGTACTCACGAACCGTGTCTGGGGTGTTCCTATTTTTCTGGGGATTATGGCTCTTGTCTTTTTCTTTACTTTTACCATTGGTGACTGGCTGAAAGGATATATGGAGGAAGGGCTGGATCAGGTTACAGCAGTGATTCTGAACATGATGGATACATTTGGGGTAAGCCGACTGCTTCGGTCCCTGGTGGTGGACGGAATTATCGCAGGCGTAGGCGGCATTCTCACTTTTCTGCCGAATATTTTTATTCTTTTTTTGGCTCTTGCTTTTTTGGAAGACAGTGGCTATATGGCTAGAGTGGCCTATGTGATGGATGGAATTATGGGAAAGATTGGATTGTCCGGGCGGGCCTTTATTCCTATGCTGCTGGGCTTTGGATGTACGGTTCCGGCGGTTATGGCATCTCGGGCGCTGGAGGATCCAAGAGATCGGCTAAAAACGATTTTGGTGACACCGTTTATGTCCTGCAGTGCAAGACTTCCTATCTATGTGCTTTTTTCGGGGATGTTTTTCCCGAGTTGTGCCATGCTGGTGGCTTACTCTATGTATGTGCTGGGGATTGTGATAGCTATTTTGGCGGCGCTGGTGATGAATTTCTTTACCAGAAAGAAGGAGATTAATACACTTTTGATTGAGCTGCCTGAGTATAAGTCGCCGAATGTTCACAGTATTGCTATTTATACCTGGGAGAAAGTGGAAGACTATCTGCGAAAAGCAGGGACTACGATCTTTGCAGCGTCTATTGTGCTCTGGGTGATTTTGAACTTTGGGCCGAAAGGAATGGTGACAGACATGTCTGTGAGCTTTGGGGCTATGGCCGGACGTGTGGCTGCACCACTTATGAGACCTGTAGGACTAGGGTACTGGCAGGTAGTTGTGGCGCTGATTGCAGGATTGGCGGCTAAAGAGGTTGTGGTTTCCAGTATGAGCGTGCTCTTTGGAATTACCAATGTGACTTCGGCAGCAGGAACGGCCGGAATGAAGGCGGCACTTGGGAGCCTGGGCTTTACGGCAGTGAATGCTTATGCACTGATGACCTTCTGCTTGCTTTATACGCCATGTATGGCGGCAGTGGCGACCATTCGGAAGGAGACCAATTCGTGGAAATGGACAGTCTTTGGGGCGATGTTCCAGCTGGTGATGGCCTGGCTTGCAGCGGCAGTTGTTTATCACGTAGGGATGCTGCTGTATAACTGAAAATAATAATGGTTTATTTTTCTTTAATTCTTTAATTAATATGAAAAAACTGAAACCGCTGCAAAATTGTGGCGGTTTCAGCAAAAACGGCACTAGAATTATATACTGTAGTGCTATATGTAATTTCTTACTTACAATTTTCCAATACGATATTTACCTATCAACAGGATCCTTCCGCCGAAAGCGGTATAATCTGATTATTAACCGGCAGCGAAAAATACCGTGTGGGCATCTTCAGCATTCGATCCATAGCAAAAGTGGCTGCCCCTAACAAATCCAGCTTTTTTTCACCCAAAAGAAGACGAATCTCCGGAATGGTTGCATAATTGGACTGTCTTTTTGTAAGGCTGTCCTGAATGCCCTCCATCAGCGGATCGCCGGCTTTGCTGATAGAACCGCTGATCAGAATCAGATCCGGATTAAAAACGTGCAGCAGAGAGATGATTCCATGACCAAGGTGCATGCCGCATTCCTTAAGCAATTGGATAGCAAAAGAATCACCAATCTTGGCAGCCTTAAGAATAGACTGGCAGGAAGTATCCGGAGTATCATTCAGCCAGCTTCCCGGATGTTCAGGAAGCTGCTCTGCGGCCAGATTTTCTAAGGCTTTATCGCTGCAGTAAGCATTCAGGCAGCCGTTGCTGCCGCAGTAGGGACAAACAGGTCCGTGATAGTCGATAGAAATATGGCCGGACTCGCAGGAACAGTTACTGGTTCCGGTGAAAATTCTGCGTCCGTCAGTGAGTCCCACACCCACGCCGGCATCCGTAAGAAAATTCATAATAACAAAATCCGGATTCCTGTTGGTTCGAAACCACCAGTAAGCCAAAGCGCATGCATCCGCATCATGCTCCAGAAAGACGGGCAGATCGGTCAATGCGGCCAGTTTTTCCCTTAATGGATAATAACAGCGCTGTGCAGGATCCTTATTATAGGGCGGCAGCATGACAGTTCCGGTGTCCCGATAATAAGGACCGGGCACGGACATGCCCACGGCAGAGATCTCCGGATACTTGATGCAAAACTGCTGTATATTGTTGCTAATCACTTCCACGACCTCGTTAATATTTTGGATAGAAATATCGTGAAACGGAATAGAAACCAATTCACCATAGAAATTACCAAGAAAATCACAGGGTTGGATCACAAGCCGTTCCCAGGAGAGACGGATGGCCAAAACCTTGAATTTTTTGTAACAGAAAGACAGGCCCACGGAACGGCGCCCTTTTTTACCCTCTGCAAAACCGGTTTCATATACAATACCGGCATCTAACAGGGAATGAATGATCTTAGTAATGGATGCCAGAGTCAGTCCGGTAGCTGCTCCAAGCTCGGCCCTGGAACAGCCCGGATGATCAATCAGGTAGTACAGAACCTGAGAGCGATTGGAATCTAAAAGATCGGTTAGATTTTTTCCTTTTTTCATAGTAATTTCTCCATGTAACATATTAATTCAATTATAGGAAAGAAACGAAAACTTGTCAAATATATATCCATGGCACAAGGAGTGAAAATTGTGAGAATGCACAAAAACAGGCTAGAAAATTATGCAAAATAGCAAAAAAGATAAAAAGTTATTGACAAAAAATTACGGTAAGAATATACTAAAAACATTAATTAACACTGTTAATTGATGAAGGGAAAATAAGTACCGTTCAAACCCGGCCGATAGGGTTATAGGGTAACGAAAAATATGCCGGATACAACCGGAAAAAAGATGGAGGGGACTATGGATTTTATCTCGATTGGTGAAATGGTTATTGATTTCCTGCCGGGAAGCGAGCCTGGCAGCTACATCAGAAACGCAGGAGGCGCACCGGCCAATGTAGCGATTGCAGTCGCAAGAAACGGACTGGATTCCGGCATATACTGCAAGGTCGGCAATGATGACTTCGGCAGATTTTTAATACATACACTGGAAGAGAATCAGGTAACGCCGCTTTCACCTAAGCTGTGCGATGAGGCAATCACTACAATGGCATTTGTTTCTCTCACAGAAGAGAATGACAGAAGCTTTACCTTTGCCAGAAAACCGGGCGCAGATATGATGCTTTCTAAGGATGAGATCAAAGAAGAAGACATAAAGACCTGCAGGCTTGTTCAGGGAGGTTCCTGCTCTCTGTCAGCAGGAAAAGCTGCCGAGGCAACGGAATATTTACTGAAACGTGCCCATGAGCTTGGAAAGCTGGTAGGCTTTGACATCAACTACAGAAATCTTATGTGGCATGATGATAAGCAGGCTTGTGCGGATAAGGTGCTCTCCATTTTAAAATATGTAGACTTCCTGAAGCTTTCCGATGAGGAAGTGGACATGGTAGGCGGCCATGACAATATTATAAATATTATGAAAGAAAACAGGATTGCGGCAGTTGTTCTGACTCTTGGCGGTGACGGTGCGGAATTGTTCTATGAGGGGCAGTCTTGGGTAATTCCAACCTTCAAAGCAGACCGGGTTGCGGATACCACCGGTGCAGGGGACGCTTTCTGGGGCGGATTCCTTTCAAAGCTTTTAAATGAAGGTGTGGAAAATGTGGGAGATCTGACCCCGGAGCTTCTCAAAAGCGCAGTAACCTATGGCAATGTAAGTGGCTCTCTTTCCGTTCGGGAAAAAGGAGCAATTGCATCACTTCCTACAAAAGCGAAGATTGAAAAATTTTTACAGGAGATATAAAACCATGAATGAAAATGTCTGGAAGAAAAAATGTCACATATCGCCGTCCATGATTACCCTTGACATGTGCAATCTGGAACAGCAGTGCAGACTGGTAGAAGAAGCAGGATTGGAGATGATCCACGTAGACATTCTGGATGGCCATTTCAGCCCCAGTATGCCCCTTGGCCTTGATACGGTAAAGCAGCTTCGGAAGAAGACAAATCTTGAATTTGAAGCCCATGTTATGGTAACAGAGCCTCAGTTTTTTGTGGATGAGCTGATTGAGGCCGGCGCATCGCAGATTGTATTCCATATTGAAACATGTGATCATGTGGACGGAATGCTGAACTACATACACAGCAAGGGAATCCGTGCGGGCGTTGCACTGAAGCCGGCAACTCTTCTTACGAATCTGGATTACATTCTTGATAAGTGCGATGCGGTGCTTTTGATGCTGATCAATCCGGGCTTTGCCCAAGTAAAAGGGGAGGCCCAGGCTGATTACGCTCCAAGAAAGATCCGCAAGCTTCATGAGATGATCAAAGGGAGGGGCCTGGATACAAAGGTGATTCTGGACGGACGTATTTCTCCTGAAAATATCCGTACTTATGGAGCGGCAGGAGAGGCAAATATTTTTGTCGCAGGAAGTACGTGCATCAGCAGGGAGGATCCGGCCGGAAGCTTAAAGCGGCTGAAAGAGCTTGAAGATCAGATCAACAATCAATAATTTTTGAGACAGATTAGTGCTGCCCAGCAGCAATTTAAACAGCAGGACACAGATGGTGCATAGAAGAATTTACGGACACATGTACTTGTGGCCGGAAATTCTTCTTAGTGAAGATGTACCATCTGTGTTCTGCGGAACTAAAAAGTCCAGCTAAGAAATGTCAAGCGTTTTAAGAAATATTTTATGCTGGACGGGAAGTAACTTTACCCTTTAGTACCGTTGCGTAGCAACTTAAGATAAGGAGGAAAAAATGGGATATTATGGCGAGCATTATAATGCGACAGTAAAAAGCGTTCTGTCAGAACTGGACTTGGCCCTGGGAAGTGTTGAGCCGGAAACCGTACAGAAGTTTGTGGAAGCGGTATTGGAAGCAGACCAGGTATTTTTTATAGGAGTGGGAAGAGTTCTGCTATCCCTTCAGGCTATCTGCAAGAGATTGGCGCATCTTGGGATTAAGACCCATTATGTAGGAGAGATTACGGAACCGGCCATTACCGAAAAGGATCTGTTGATTGTGGGCTCCGGAAGCGGCGGCTCCTTATTCCCTCTTGGAATTGCAAAAAAAGCCCATGGCATAGGTGCAAAAATCATTCATATCGGCTCCAACCCCAACAGTGAGATGAAAGAGCTGTGCGAGTTCATGGTGCGGATCCCCGTGAGAACCAAGAACTACCTGGAGGACGAGATAGACTCCACCCAGCCCATGACAACCCTGTTTGAACAGAGCCTGCTTCTTTTTGGGGATGTAGTTGCAAAGATGATCATTGACGAGCGGCAGATAGACATGAAAGCCCTCTGGAAATATCATGCCAATCTTGAGTAATTTGGGAAAAGGAATAAAACTATGGACAATAAAATGATGAAATACTGCGGAAGCATCCAGCAGATGATTTATGTGCGCCCGGTAACCTATAGGGAAGGCCGTGCGGAGCAGATGAATGCAGTGGAAGCAAAATGCGGAGATATTTTCTTTCATTCAGCCCTGGATAAGGCCCTGGATATATCCGATTTTTCTTATAAAGGAATGAATATGACATTTCTGGCAAAGCCGGGCCTAGAAGGAAGAAACCACTATGATACCAATGGCGAAGAAGCACTTCGCAGCATTATGGGAGGTCTCTTCTTTACCTGCGGTTTGGAAAATATCTGCGCACCCTGTACCATTGACGGAAAGGACTATCCCATGCACGGCAGAATGCGGACCACGCCGGCAGAGCATGTGGGGACAGATATAGTACGGGAGGGTGATACCTACAAGCTTATCATTACCGGTGAGATGCGTGAGGCGGAGCTGTTTGGCGAGAATATGGTTCTGCGCAGAAGGATTGAGAGTGTTTTGGGCGAGAACAGCATTACGGTGACAGATGAGGTGGAAAATCAGGCATTTCGTCCGGAGCCGCTGATGCTTCTGTATCACTGCAACTTGGGATATCCATTCCTTGATGAGAACTGCCGGCTGTACGTGCCGTCCAAAGGCGTAACCGGACGGGAAGAGTTTTCACAGCAGTATGTGGAGGAGTGGGACAGGATGAAAGCACCCATTGATAATGAGTGCGAATATGTATATATCCATGACATGCAGTCGGATGAGAATCTGGATACGATGATTCTCGTTGCAAATCACGCATTAAACATTGGACTTACCATTGAGTTCAATCAGAAAAACCTGCCATACTTTATGGAATGGAAATCCCTGGCATCCGGTGACTATGTATTGGGGCTGGAGCCGTCAAATTCCAGCGTGTACGGAAAAACTTATCATGTGGAAAATGATACCGTCCACTATCTAAAGCCTTTTGAAAAGGAGACAAATGTATTAAAGTTCTCCGTTATTGAAGGCAAAGAAATGATTGAGGAAGCTATTAATAAAATTAATAAAATAAAAAATAAAGGAGCAAAAAAATGAAAAGATCTGAAATCAATGCAGTAATCAAAAAATTTGAAGCGTTGCTGGATGAGCACAAGTTCCTTCTTCCGCCGTATCTGAACTTTACGCCGGAAGAGTGGAAAACCAAAGGGCATGAATATGATGAAATTCGTGATAATGCTCTGGGATGGGATGTAACGGACTATGGCGAGGGACATTTTGAGACTCTGGGCCTGGCGCTGATCACCATCCGAAACGGTAATTTTCACAACCCCAAATATAAGAAGCCTTATGCGGAAAAAATTATGATGTGTGACTCCGGCCAGGTTTCCCCAATGCATTTCCATTGGAATAAGATGGAGGATATCATCAACCGGGGCGGCAACGATATTATATTCCAGTTCTACAATGCGGATCCGGAGACAGAGGAGTATCTTGATACGGATGTACTGATCTGCCAGGACGGAAGACAGTATAGCCTGCCGGCGGGAAGCAAGGTAGTTCTTCATCCGGGCGAGAGCATGACGCTGTATCCTTATTTGTATCATGAATTTGTCATTCCGGAGGGCGGACCGGCTCTCATTGGCGAAGTGTCTATGACCAACGATGATAATACGGATAATCGCTTCAAGAATCCCATCGGAAGGTTTCCGACCATTGAGGAGGATGAACCGGCCTACAGGCTGCTCTGCAACGAATATCCCCCGGCGCCGGAAGCATAAAGGATATGAGATTTGTCCGGAGACATAAATGGACGTGTGCAGGCTTCTGGCAAAGATTTTGGAAAACGCATGTTGAAATTACCAAAAAAAGACCAAAAATATTAAAATACAGGTGAAAATAACGGAAATCCCAATACAAAATCTACAAAAAACAGGAAAAATGTATTGACAGAATTAATAAACAGTGTTAATCTATTTACACTAAGTAGTAATTATACTACCAAAATTTTAAGGAGGGTAAATTTATGAAACAGAAGTTAGTAGCTGCTTTATTGGCAGTGGCAATGGTGGCAACACTTGCCGCATGCGGAGGAAAGTCCGCAGAGACAGAGGCACCTGCAGCAGACACACCTGCGGCAGAGACAGAGGCAGAGACACCCGAGGCTGATGCACCTGCGGCAGATGCCGAGGCAGGAGAGACCAAGGATCTGTCTGAATTAAAGCTGGCATTTATCGTTGGTACTGAGAACGATGCATTTTATCAGAGCGTTGAGGCTGGTATCGTAGCAAAGTGTGAAGAACTGGGAATTCCCAACCCGACACTGGCAGATCAGCAGCTTGACGGATCTATCTGTACAGACCTTATCAACAACTATGTTGCAGCAGAATATGATGCAATTGCGCTTTCCGCTAATGACCCGGCAGGAACCATCCCGGCTATGCAGGCAGCTAACACAGAAGGCGTTAAGATGTTTACATTTGACTGTACCGTAGATGATCAGTATCTGGATCAGTATCTGGCATTTGTTGGTTCCAACAACTATGCAGGCGGCGTTACCGCTGGTGAATATATTGCAGAGCATGCTCCTGAGGGAAGCACTGTTGGATGTATTACATACGCTTCCGCACAGTCCACTCAGGATCGTCAGGCAGGTTTTGAGGAGACCATCCAGGCAGCTATTGACGGCGGCAAGGATTTAACTCTTATTGAGTCTCAGGATGCTGACAACGATCAGTCCAAGGCTGCTGATATTATGCAGAACCTGATTACTCAGTACGGTGAGGACCTTTCCTATATCTTTGTAGTTGGTGACCCGACCGGATACGGCGCACTTGCTTCTATTCAGTCCGCCGGTGCATCTACCAAGATTGTTGGATTCGACGCAGGTGAGACTGCTTGCCAGTACATTGCGGATCCCGAGGTTGGCAAGATTTGGGAAGCTGAAGTAGCACAGGATCCCGAAGGAATCGGTGCAGGAATCGTTGAGAAGATGGCAGAGTACTTCACAACCGGCGCTATCGCAGGAGATCAGAAATCTCTTATCGAGTGTAAGCTCGTAACTGCTGACAACGTAGCAGATTATCTGAAATAATTAAAGAACTGCAAACCAATTATTTGCATTGGTCTAAAGGGCCCGGACCATAGTGGTCCGGGCCCTTTTTCCAAACCAAATAATATGGAATAAAAAGGAATGGGGGACGAATATGGAACCGGTGTTACAGGTAAAGAATATTGCCAAAGAATTTCCTGGTGTAAAAGCACTGGAGGATATCAGCATTGATTTTTATCCGGGCGAATGTCATGCGCTTGTAGGTGAGAATGGTGCCGGAAAATCCACGCTGATTAAGATCATTGCTTCAATTTACAAACCAACCCGGGGTGAAGTACTGTTGGACGGCAAGGTATGTAATTTCAAAACGCCGAAAGATGCATTGGATGCCGGTATTGCCGTAATTGAGCAGGAGACGTCAATTGCTCCGCATCTTACGGTTGCCGAGAATATGTATCTGGGATGTGAGCCGAAACAGGCAAATGGTTTACTGGACCGCAAGAAGATGGAAGCGGATTCTCAGTCTGTTTTGGACGAGATGGGACTTGAAATTGATGCGCACACAGTCTGCGACACTCTGACGGCTGCGCAGCTTCAGATGGTAGAGATTGCAAAAGTTATTTCCAAACACGCAAAAGTAGTAGTACTTGATGAGCCCACATCCTCCCTCTCGGAGAAAGAGATTGAGTCTCTGTTTGAGCAGATTAAAAAGATGAAGGCCGCAAATACAACCATGATCTATGTAACTCACCGTATGGCGGAGCTTCCCATTGTATGCGAACGCTGTTCCATTTTCCGTGATGGTCTGAAGGTAGCGGAGTATATGGTTAAGGAGGTTTCAGAGCAGACCATTGTTAACAGCATGGTAGGACGTGAGCTTGGAGCCTATGTAAAACCGGAGCATACGGCAAAGGAAGAGATGCTGCGGGTTGAGAACCTCTGTCAGAAGGGTGTGTTTGAAAATATCAATTTCCATGCAAATGCAGGCGAGATTGTAGCATTCTCCGGCCTGGTTGGCGCAGGACGTACGGAGGTTATGGAAGCTATTTTTGGCGCAACGAAGATTACTTCCGGAAAGGTGTTCTTATATGGGGAGGAAGTAGATATTAAGGACCCGGCGGATGCAATCAACCGAAAGATTGGTCTTGCTACGGAGGATCGCCGCCGTACAGGTCTTCTTCTTAAGAAGACCATACAGGAAAACGTTGGTCTTCCCAATCTTCCCTTCCATGCAAAGAAGGGGTTTGTGAATGTTCCCTGGGAAAAAGAAACCAGTGAAGATTACATGGAAAAATTAAAAATTAAAGCGCCCAATATCCAGGCGCTTTGCGGTAACCTCTCAGGCGGAAACCAGCAGAAAGTCATTCTTTCCAAGTGGTTAGCTGCCGGTGTAAAAATATTGATTCTTGATGAGCCGACAAAGGGTATTGACGTCAATGCAAGAGCGGAGTTCTATGCTTTGATGAATAAATTTGTAGAGGAGGGCGGATGTATTATCATGGTATCTTCCGATATGCCGGAGATCATTAAGGTTGCGGACAGAGCTTATGTTATGTCCGAGGGACATCTGACAGGTGAGCTTGCCCGTGACGAAATTGATGAGCTGCATCTGATCTCTCTTGCCAGCCCGGTGTCAGCATAGCGGCATTAAAAGTAGCAGAATTCAATAAAGATTATTTATAAAGAGAGGGAAAAAAATAAAATGGAAAAGAAGAATGTAAAAAAATTACTAACAGATAACATTGTAGTAGTGGTATTGGTTATCCTGGTTGTGGCTTTCTCAATTGGCAACAGTACCTTTTTAAAGCCGGCGAACATTATTAACCTGTTCGGACAGATGTGTCTGAACGCAATTCTTGCTTCTGGTCTTACTTATGTAATCATTCTTGGCGGTATTGATATCAGTGTTGGTTCCGCAATGGCTATTACCGGTATTCTTGCGGCACAGGCAGTACTTGCCCTTGGCGTTACCAGCACTCCTGTTATTATCTTGATTCAGGTAGCTGTTGGCCTTATTGGCGGTGCTGCTATTGGTCTTTTCATCGGATGGCTGATTGCATACAGACATCTGGTACCTATGATTTGTACTCTGTCCCTGATGCAGGCTTTCCGCGGACTTGCTTATATTATTTCCGGCGGCGGCCCCGTATATGGTCTTCCAAACGGATTTGCCGTACTTGGAGCAGGACGTCTTATTCAGACAGAAAGCTTTAAGACAGGTATGATTCCCTGTATCGTTATCTTTACGGTAATTGTTGTAGTTGTTTTCCATATTCTTCTGACAAAGACCGTATTCGGCCGTCATGTATTTGCAGTTGGTTCCAACATCAATGTAGCTCATATGAGTGGTATTAACACAAAGATGGTTACTCTGCAGTGTCATATGATCAGCAGTATCTGTGCGGGCCTTGCAGGTGTTGTTGCGGCTTCTAAGGTTAACAACGGTCATCCGGCTACCGGTGATGGATATGAGATGTTCGCTATTGCGGCTACCGTACTGGGCGGTACTTCCTTGGCAGGCGGAAGCGGTTCTGTTGCACGTGCCATGTTCGGATGTGCGGTTATCGCAGTTATCAACAATGGTATGACTTTGATGGAGATTTCCGCTTACTGGCAGAAGGTCGTTATCGGAGCTATTATCATTCTTGCGGTAGTGCTCGATATGTCTCAGAAGCATAAGGATGATTAAAGTACATAACAACAGTAACTTATCATATTAGACAATAAGGGTTTGAAATTATGAGACACTTTTTAATATTAGATATTGGTGGCACAAAGACGACAGCAGTGGTATTCAATGAAGAAGGAACACCAATAACCAATTTTAAAGTCAAACCTTCCAGAACTTATGAAGGTGAGGATGCAGTCTTCCAAAATACGGTGGAAGTAGCTTATGAGATTCTGGCGGAAGCCAAAATAACAAAAGAAGATATCGTAGGCATTGGAGTGGCTGCCCCCGGCCCTCTTGATTACAAAACCGGCATGATTATAGACGTTCCGATGATGGGGTGGAAGAACTTTCCTCTGGGACCGAAGCTCTGTGAAGAGTTTGGCGCACCGGTATTTGTAGAAAATGACGGAAATCTTGGTGCTCTTGCGGAAGCAACGATTGGTGTGGCGAAGGGCGAAGAGACAGTTTTATATCAGACAATCAGTACCGGCTGCGGCGGCGGAATTGCCATTAACGGCAAGATTTTCCACGGGCATTCCGGTTTTGCTGGAGAATTTGGTCATATATCCATTAACTTTGCCGGACCGAGATGCGGATGCGGCGGAAGCGGCTGCTTTGAGCTTTACGCATCCGGAACAGCAGTTACACATCGAATGAGGAGAGACATTAAGTGCGGCATAAAATCACTTGCTTTTGAGTCTATCGGCTATGATCCGAATAAGGTGGATGGAAAAATTCTGGCAGAAGCGGCTGAAAAAAATGACCCTTATGCAATTGACCTGTTGACTCAGGAGGGATACTATATTGGTGTAGGCTTGTCAAACCTGATCAACATGTTCGACCCGGATGTGATTGTTCTGGCGGGCGGAATGGTAAAGTCAGATAAATATTTCTGGAAATCCATGATGAATGAGATTAAGCGCCACGCATGCTTTCACGTTTCGGAGGATCGCATTCGGATATCACAGCTAAATGACCAGGTGGTAGCTTATGGCGCATATGTAATGGCGAAAGAAGCAATTGATGGTACCCTTTAGTGCCATTGCGCAGTAATATAAAATAGTCCAGCTAAGAAATGTCAAGTGTTTTAAGAAATATTTTATGCTGGACGGTAAAGTTGCAAAGGCACACGAGGGGAACTTTCATGAGTGCTCTTTCGAATGAAAGTTTCTCTCATTACAGGTGTGCCGAAGTGACTTTACCCTTTAGTACCGTTGCGTAGCAACTTAAAATAGGAGGAAAAAAGTTATGCCTTTAGTTACAATGAAACAAATTATGGCCGATTCCGTGAAACGTGCAACAACAGATGTGGACCCGGCAGAGCGGTATGCCGTCGGAGCATTTAATTTCAGCACGATTCCGGAGATGGTTGGTATTGTAGAGGGTGCAAGATCCAAAAATGCGCCGGTTATACTGATGGCTTCTCTGGGAGCAATCAAATATATCGGTTCCCTTGAGCTGATTGCCGAGACTGCAAAAGGTATCGCAAAGACTTATCCGGAGGTTCCTATCTGCCTTCATCTGGATCATGCTACGGATATGGAGCAGATCAAGCAGGCAGTTGTAGCCGGATTCACCAATGTTATGATTGACGCTTCTCAGGAAGAGTTTGAAGTAAATATCGCAAAATCCAAGGAAATTGCAGATTTTTCTCATAATCACAGTCCGTATGGAATCAATGGATGTTCCGTAGAGGCAGAGCTTGGTATGCTGGCAGGACATGAGGACAATATTCATGTAGAGGAGTCCGGAAAAGCCTATACGGATCCGGCATTGGTTAAGGAGTTTGTTACAAAGACCGGAATCGATGCACTGGCAGTAGCAATCGGAACGGCTCACGGCTTCTACAAGGCAGCGCCAGAGATTCAGTTCGATCTGCTGGAGGCGATTCGTAAAGAGACAGATATTGCCCTTGTACTTCATGGAGGTACCGGAGTGCCGGAGGATGACTTCCGTAAGTGTGTTGCAATGGGCATGAGCAAGATTAATGTTGGAACCGGGCTTAAAAAGGTTTACACAGACGCTGTAAGAGAAGCCATCAAGACACTTCCGGAGACAGAGTATGACCCCCGGAAGATCGCAGGACCTGGCCGCCAGGCAATTGCTAAAGAAATTGCAAGCAAATGTGATTTATTCAATTGTACCGGAAAGACGCCGGATGTTCTGAAGAGTATTTATGCATAATCGTTGATTTATACCTTGACATAGGGTATAATTTTGGCAGATGTATGATGAAATACATTCACTTTGCGGAAGATGTATTTATGCATTCATCTGCCATTGTTTTTCCTGCGGGATGCATCATTCCTGCAGAAGACGGAACAGATACAGGAACTTGCCGTAAGCTTTGACGATTAAGGAGGAAGGTATTATGCTTACACAGTACGTAGAAGGATACCAGCATATTGGTATACCGACAGATGACATTGAGAAAACAGAGAAATTTTATCTCTCCCTTGGATTTAAATTAAAGTGGGAGACGGAGTATAACGGAAATCCGGTTAAATTTTTCGAACATGGAAATATTCTCATTGAGACATATGAGAAGGATGAGGGGGCAGCCAATGCCATTGGCGCAATTGACCATATTGCCCTGAATTGTACGGACATTGTTGCCTGTGTGAAGGAAGCTCGGGCGCAGGGCTTTGAATTCCGTGAGGGTCCTGCATTCCTGCCTTACTGGGAGCATGGAGTGGAGTATGTTACCATTCTTGGACCTAATCACGAGGTTGTAGAATTTATTCAGCAGTTCCAATCAGAGGAAGAGAAGGAAAGGGCGGTGAAAGAGCTTGGCTGAGATTTGGACCATGGGTGAGACTCTGGTAGAGATTATGCGAACTGAGGTTGACAAGCCTTTAAATGAGACCGCATTGTTCAGCGGCCCGTATCCGTCAGGTTCTTCGGCTATTATGATTTCCACAGTGGCCAGGATGGGACATTCCTGCGGCATTATCTCCGGTGTGGGCAAGGATGGATTCGGTGAATGTATGGTGAACCGGTTAAAGAAAGACGGTGTTGACGTATCCAAGGTGCTGATAGATCCCAATGGTTCAACTGCATGTGCGTTTGTTGCATACGATCATGATGGTGACAGAAGATATTTGTTCCATTGGGACGAGACGCCTGCTACGAAGGCCGTGATGCCGGATGTTACGGAGCCATCTTTGAAAGAAGCAAAATATTTTCATGTTATGGGATGTGCATTAACGGCAAAGCTTAGCTATGGCTGGGAGATTGTAAAGACTGCAAAGGCAATGAAGGCACAGGGAACAAAGATAAGCTTCGATCCCAATGTGCGTGTAGAGCATCTGACCAATCCGGAGAAGAGCAAAGAGTCTTATGAGATCATTCATGCAATTCTGGAGATTACGAGCCTGTTTGCGCCGGGGCTTGATGAGCTTAAGCTTCTTACCGGAATCGATGATGTGGAGGAAGCCGTAAAGAAATGCTTTGAGAACCCGAACCTGGAGATTCTTATGCTGAAGCAGGGTTCCAAAGGCTCTAAGATATATACAAGAGACGGCCAGGTGATTGAGCAGGGCTTGTTCAAGGTGGAGGCAGTGGATCCCACAGGTGCCGGTGACACTTCCGTAGGCGCATTTTTATGTGCCCTTTTAGAGGGGAAGGAGCTGGCTGAGTGTGCAGAAATCGCAGCAGCGGCAGGTGCGCTGAATGTGGCTGCATTCGGACCGATGGAAGGGAAAATCAGTCCGGAGAATGTACAGGCAATGCGGGAAGGGAAATTCCAATTCTGAGGATGAACCATGAAGAGAGAATTACCCAATAAAAGAACGCTGATTATTTTCACCGGGGGTCCGGGTACCGGAAAAAGCGGTACTGCAGAGCGCTTTTTGCAATATCTTGATAATGATGAGATTATAAAGATCAGTTATGACGGTATAAAGGAAAAAAACTGGGATATCTTTGGCTTCGACAATAATGAGCAGAAGGATCGGCTGAACTGGTGGTGTCTGGAAGAGTTTTACCTGACTATTCAGAAACGGATGTGGGAGAACAAGACGATTCTGATTGAATATCCCTTTTATCAAAGGCATAAGCCAAAGCTTGAGGAATTGATCAATGCTTCCGGATATTCTGCGGTTACTGTTTATCTGTATGCAGATATGAAGACGGTCTATGAACGGGGTGCAAAACGTGATCATCAGGATGATCGGCATCCGGGACATCTTCTGGAACGATACCATAAGGAAACTTATACGCCGGAACAATTAAATTCCATATCAAGAATAGCTCCGGAATTTGACGAATTTGTTGCCAGCATTTCTCATAAGAATTATAATGTTGCGCTGGGATTGGATATTGCCATTGACGTTACCGATTTTGGGAACGTGGATTATGAGGATATTTACCGGAAAATTGTCGAATATGAGACGAATGCCTGAGTTATTAAATGGTTGAAAGCAGTGATAACTGCTTCCAGCCATTTTTCTTAAACTTTCTTAATAGAAAAGATTTTGACAAGGTAATATACCCTGTGATACACTAAAAATAATTACGTCATATTTTGACAAATCATTTTTAGAGAAAACAAGATATGGCGTTTTTGGGAACAAATTGAGGTGGAATCATTGGATAAATATGAATTTCAGATAAAAACCGAACAGATGGAGAAGCTGCTGGGGCAGAAGGAATATAAGGCTGCTGCCAAGATTGCTGATTCTATAGACTGGAGCAAGATCCGCAATACAAGCCTGCTCTTAAGCGTCAGTGAGATTTATGAGAATCTGGAGCGCTATGAAGACTGCAATGAGATCTTGAATATGGCATATGACTGCGCCCCTATTGGCCGCATGATTGTATATCGGATGGTGGAAGTGGCTGTAAAGCTTAAGAATTTTGATGAAGCCATTGAATTGTACAAAGAGTTTATTAAAATAGCGCCTCATGATTTGAGCCGCTATGTGTTAAAGTATCAGATCTACCAGGGAAGAGGATCTTCAGTGGAAGATCAGATTGCTATTTTGGAGGAATATAAGAGTCGGGAATATCAAGAGCAATGGGCGTATGAGCTGGCAACCTTGTATTATAAGGAGGGTATGATTTCTAAGTGCGTGGAGGAATGTGATGATCTGATTCTCTGGTTCAGCGAAGGCGAGTATGTGATGAAGGCCATGGAATTGAAGATGCGCATTCAACCCTTGACTGCTTCCCAAGAGGAAAAGTATCGCCAGATGGTATCTGAGAATCAGGTAGATGAGATCCAGGTTAAACAGATCAACATGGATGAGTTTAACACAAGCAATCTTCAGGCAGCTTTGGCTGAGGGCCTTCAGGACTTTTTGAAGGAAGAATTGGCCAGAGAGACAAAAAAGAAGCCGGTTCCGGCCCCCTGGATCCCAAAAGAGGAAGATGAACCATCGATGGCAGAAGAGCTTGAGACAGCAGAAGTACAGCCGGAAAAAGATGAAGAAGAACTTGCCCAAAGACAGCAGGAAGAAGCAAGACAGGAAGCTGCCAGAAGAAGACAGAAGGAGGCAAGGCAGGCAGCTGCCAAAAAAAAGTTAGAGGAAGAACAGAAAAACGTTCAGTTTCAATTGGAAGAAGAAATACAGAAGCCAGAAGAAGTACCTGTTCAAGAGCAAGAGAAGCCTCGGCAGATGAATTTGGAGCTTCTGCAGGACGAGCCTGTGGAGAAGCCGAAGCAGAAGCTGGAAAAGGAAACCTTTCGACTTCCAAGATTTCTGGGACAAAATGAGAGCGGACAGCTGACCTTCGATATGGAAGAAAATGTGCTGGAACGACAGATCACAGGGCAGATGACCATAGAAGATATCTTGAACGGCTGGGAAGAAAAAAAGAAGGAGACGGAAGCGGCCATAGCAGAAGCGGCGAAACGGGATGAAGCAAAGCGCAAAGAAAGAGAATACCTGCGTTCCACCGGTCAATTACCAGATTTGAACACGGAAGTGATTCCCACACTGCCGGCAGAGATTCAGCGGTTGATTGATGAGATTGAAGGACAGCTCTCGGTTCGGGTTCATGTGGAACCTATCCAGAGGAAAAAAGAAGAAAGCGTACAAAAGGAGAAAGAGCCAGAGAAAAAAGAACAGGAGGCTCCGGTGAGCGATCCCAAGAGCCGCTTGGACGAGACACATGATATTGCAACCATATTGGAGCTTGAGCTTCCGGATGGATTTGACGATATCATCCATATTTTGGAGGCTGAGAGTCTGGACCGCCCATTTGTACAGGAAGAACCGATACTTCCAGTAGCAGAAGAGGCAGAAGAATCAGAGAATGAAGAGGTGGAAGAAGAACCGGAGGAAGAGACAGTATCCCCATCCCCAATGATGGAGGAGCTGGAGAAAGCATTAGAGGAAGAGATTGCAACTATTCCGCCTGGACAGCTTTCCGAGGAGCAGAAGAAGCTATTTGCCTACTTTACGTCTGTTCGGGGTATGAACCAGCAGCTTGCAGAGCTGCTGGAAGAGGATCGGATGCGTGGGGAGCCCAGAGAAGATTCCCTTGTAGGTAACTTGGTAATTACAGGTGAAGGCGGAACGGGGAAAACAACTCTGGCATCAGATATTGTAAAAGCACTTCAGAAGCAGCGTAAAAATACAACAGCTAAAATGGTGAAGGTAGAAGCGGAGAACCTAAACGGCAAACATGTCTCTGCTGTATTTGGTAAGCTGGAGGGGGGAGCTCTGCTGATCGAGAAGGCAGGACGGATGAAGACTCAGACGGCAGTTCAGTTATCCCATGCTATGACTCGGAAGACAGGAGGCCTTCTGGTAATTCTGGAGGATGAAAAGGATGAGATCCGCGATCTGTTCATCCGCTGTGAAAGTTTGGCGGCCAAGTTTACACGAACCATAGAGATTCCTACCTTTACAAATAAGGAATTGGTTGCTTTTGGAGAATCCTATGCAAGAGAGCAGGAGTGTGTGTTTGACGAGATGGCAATCCTGGCGCTTTATAACCGTATCGGTAATCGGCAGACCAGCGATCATCTGGTAAACGTGGCAGAAGTAAAGGAAATGATTGATGAGGCCATGGAACGGGGAGACAAGCGGGGACTGTTTGGAAAACGACGCAAAGGCAGGACGGATGAGTTCGGAAATCTGATTTTAATGGAAAAGGATTTTGAATAGAGACAAAAGTATAAGGGCAGGTATTTTATATTCCCACAGAAATGCTCGGGAAATATAAAATGCCTGCTCAATATCATAGTAAACCTACATGTGCTCCATTGGCGTACCGCCATAAATGAAAGTCGGCAGTGGTATAAAAAATATAGGTTTTCATAATAGGCTATGAAAGCGTCTCAATCTCCACCAAAGGAAGAAGCTCGTCAATATCTTCCTGCCTGGAAAGCAGGGTACCTTCCTGCCGTATGGAACCGCCGGCGGAAGCCATGGCATAGCGCAGCATATCCGCACTGTCAAAGTGTTTTTGGATAGCATAACACATACCGGCTACCATGGAATCACCTGCCCCGGTGAGACCTTTAGGTTCAAGGGGAAGCGGCCTGGCTCGATAGACATGCTCTTTGTCAATAAGCATAGCGCCTTCCTCTCCCATGGATAGGCATAAATAGGGAATGCCGCTGTCTACAACCTGACGTGCAATTTCCAAAGTGTCCATACCGCATTCTATCTCCTTTCGGAATGCCTGATTGAATTCCAGAGTGTTGGGCTTAATGAGATAAGGTTTTTCCAAAAGCCCAAGAAAGAGCGGCTCGCCTGCGGCGTCCAGCACGGTTTTTACCTGTTTTTCATTGGCCATTCGGATGAGGCGCTGATAGATATCTGTGGGGACTCCGGGAGGAATGCTGCCGCTCATGACCAGAATGTCCGTATGCTCCAGCGCATTTTCCATATCCTTAAGAAGCTGCTCTACGGCAGACATGGGAACAAAAGGGCCTGCCTCGTTAACCTCCGTCATTACCTGACAGGACTGGTCAAAAAGCTTTATATTTGTGCGGATGGCTCCCTCCAAAGAGAGAAAGTCATATTTTACATGGTGAATATTAAGAAGCTTATCCAGCAAATGTCCGTTGCTTTTAAAATTGAAGCCTTTGCAGAGAGTGTCTTCATTCAGATTATTCAGGACAATACTCACATTAAGGCCCTTTCCGGCCAGATCTTCCCGTGTGCTTTTTACCCGGTTATAGGAACCGACTTCCAATTGATCAAGATAAATGGTTTTGTCAATGCAGGGATTCAGGGTAAGAGTTAAAATCATCTGTAAAACCTCCGATTTTGGGGCTGGATTTTTTGACGGTGCCCGATATTTTCATTTATGTAAGTTATACTAGTACAACGAAAATTAAGTTTTGGATAGTTTGACGCAGAATATTTTTCTGAGAGTGCTGCTTCACAAACGCAGTCGCAGCGGTGGCTACGGCGAGGCTTGGGGAGTAGTGCTATCAGGAAAATAGGCAAGTCAAACTGCCAATAACTTAATATTCGTTGTACTAGATTATAGAAGCCGGAAAAAGTAATGTCAAGTTGAAAACAAGGGACTGGTAACAGAGAGAAAAGAAAGATGGCAAAAACCGATCTTGACACAATATACCGAACGGTATAGAATGAGTGTGGAGGGATAACGGATGGACAACCGGGAGATGATTCTGGAGACGGCGCTGGACCTTTTTTACGCAAGAGGGTATGATGCAGTGGGCGTTCAGGAGATTGCAGAGCGTTCCGGTGTCACCAAGCCGACACTCTATTATTACTTTAAAAGTAAATATGGTTTGCTGGAAGAGCTGCTGGAAAGCAGAGGAGCAGCCTTTATGGAAAGGCTGCATAAAGCCTGTGCTTATAGGGGAGATTTGAAAAATACCTTGTGTATGGCAGCCGGAGAGCTGGTATCCTTTGCGGAGCAGGAACCGAAGTTTTATACCTTGTTTTTAGCCCTTTATCATTCGGCCAGGGAGAATGAGGCATATCAGGCGGTCAGGCCCCTGGTTCTTCGCCTTCAGCAGGAGGTTGAACAGATTTTTGCATCGGCTGCGGGCCTGCTTGGGAATATGCATGGACGGCAGAGGCAGTTTTCTCTTGGCTTTATCGGGCTGATTCTTTTTGACACAAAAATGAGGCTGGAGGTAAATGACGGTCTTAGAATGGCGGTTTCTCAGGATGAGATTAACTCCTTGGTGCATCAGTTTATGCATGGGATTTATTCTTAACAATTGCAGAGAAACCGGCATGGGTAAGTATAAGCATATCCCGGGGAATCTGTGTTCCGGCAGGGAGTATGGAATTAGTTTGGAAATAGGAGGACGACATCATGGCGAAATGGTACGAGGAAGCAGTTTTTTATCATATATATCCTTTGGGGCTGACGGGAGCATCCAAATATAATACGGAAGAAGAGGTGGTTCACCGTCTTAGAAGCCTGGACCCGTGGGTGGCACATATGAAAGAATATGGAGTTACCGCTGTCTATATCGGTCCTCTGTTTGAATCCACCAGTCATGGCTATGATACCAGGGATTACAAACTGGTAGACCGTCGGCTTGGAGATAATGATGACTTTCGACATTTCGTAGATCTCTGTCATGAGAACGGAATCCGGGTGGTAGTGGACGGCGTGTTTAACCATACGGGCCGCGAGTTCTTTGCCTTCCTGGATTTGAAAGAAAAGCGGGAGCAGTCTCAGTATCGCTGGTGGTATCAGGATGTAAGCTTTGAGGGGAATACCCATTACAATGATGGATTCTATTACAAAGCATGGAGAAACTGTTTTGAACTGGCCAATCTGAATCTTTATGATGAGGGAGTGCGTCAGTATCTCTTTGACGTGGTGCGTTTCTGGATAGATACCTTTGACATTGACGGCATTCGTTTGGACTGTGCGGACTGTCTGGAATTCAATTTTATGCGGGATCTGCGCAAGACGGCAGAGGCAAAAAAAGAAGACTTCTGGCTTATGGGCGAGGTGATTCACGGAGACTATGCCCGTTGGACGGGAGAGGATATGCTTCACTCCGTTACCAACTATGAGCTTCATAAGGGTCTTTATTCCGGACATAATGATCATAATTATTTTGAGATTGCTCACACTATTCGAAGACAGTTTGATGCAAACGGAGGAATCTATCGGGGACGCAGATTGTATTCCTTTGTGGAAAACCATGATGTGGATCGATTGGTGAATAAGCTGAACAACAAGGAGCATCTGGTGCCGGTATATACGCTTCTCTATACGCTTCCCGGCATTCCGTCTATCTATTATGGCGGTGAATGGGGCGTGGAAGGGAAAAAGGAAGGACCTAATGACGATTTTCTGCGGCCCTGTCTCGACCTGGAGAAAATGGAAAAGGAACCGCCCCATCCGGAGCTTAGGGAGCTCCTTATAAAGCTGGCAAAGCTTCGCAGGGAAGCGCCGGCATTGGTAGACGGCGAGTACCGGGAGCT
Source organism: Candidatus Merdisoma sp. JLR.KK006 (assembly GCF_036941035.1). Taxonomy (NCBI): domain Bacteria; kingdom Bacillati; phylum Bacillota; class Clostridia; order Lachnospirales; family Lachnospiraceae; genus Candidatus Merdisoma; species Candidatus Merdisoma sp. JLR.KK006. The sequence continues at coordinate 168,121 of NZ_JAYMNS010000004.1, forward strand.
GTCTCTTACCAACCGCCAGTATGCGTTTGGACGGATCTTAGGCGAGGATGCGGTAGTGACAGCGGTGAATAACGATGAGAATCCGGTTCGGATGGATATTCCCTGTCCGGTGGCCGGAAGCAAGGCCCTTGAGGTTCTCACAGACAAGGCTTTTCCGATTGAGAACGGAAAAATTCACTTGGAAATACCCGCAGGCGGAAGTGCGGTATTTAAAATCATACAGGAGTGAGTATTATGGGAGAAACGAAGAAACAGAAAAGGAAAGTACAGCCGAAAGGGAAACGGCAGCCGGCGGTTCCGTCCTGCTTTGTGACAGATATGGATCAATATCTGTTTGGCCAGGGGAATCACTACGATATTTTTTGGAAGCTGGGTGCCCACCCTGCAAAGCATAAGGGAAAGAAAGGCGTACATTTTGCTGTCTGGGCGCCCCATGCCCATTGCGTGCATGTCATTGGGGAGTTTAACGGATGGAACCAGGAAAGCCATGAGATGAAACGCCTGGAGCCCCTTGGGATCTATGAACTGTTTGTTCCGGATGTGGAGATGGGAAGTCTTTATAAATATCTGATTGAGACACCGGATCACAGACTGCTCTACAAGGCTGACCCCTATGCATTTGAAGCGGAGCAGCGCCCGGGAACGGCCTCTAAGGTTGCGGATATCAGCGGTTTTCGATGGGGCGACAGTGTCTGGATGGAGAAGCGGAAGGAGAGGAATCCAAAGGAATCTCCTATGTCTATCTATGAGGTACATCCTGGTTCCTGGAAAAAGCATCCTCATGGACCGGATGAGGACGGATTTTACAGCTACCGGGAGCTGGCCCACAGTCTGACAGACTATGTGAAGGAGATGGGGTATACTCATGTGGAGCTGATGGGGATTGCGGAACATCCCTTTGACGGTTCCTGGGGGTATCAGGTAACGGGCTATTATGCACCTACCTCCAGATACGGAAGCCCTCAGGACTTTATGTATTTGATTAATTACCTTCATAAAAATAAGATTGGCGTAATCCTGGACTGGGTACCGGCTCATTTTCCCAGAGATGCCCATGGACTGGCGGATTTTGACGGACAGCCCCTGTATGAATATCCGGATCCCAGGAAAGGTGAGCATCCGGACTGGGGAACTAAGATTTTCAACTATGAGATGAATGAGGTAAAGAACTTCCTCATTGCCAATGCTCTTTTCTGGGTTGAGCAGTATCATGTGGACGGACTTCGGGTAGACGCAGTTGCCTCCATGCTCTATCTGGACTACGGAAAGCAGGACGGACAGTGGGTAGCCAATAAGTATGGCGGCAATAAGAATCTGGAAGCTATTGAGTTCTTCAAGCACCTGAACTCCTGCCTGCTGGGAAGGAACCCGGGAGCCATGATGATTGCGGAGGAATCCACCGCATGGCCGAAGGTGACAGATATAGCGGAGAATGACGGCCTGGGCTTCTCCTTTAAATGGAATATGGGCTGGATGAATGACTTCCTGGAGTATATGAAGCTGGATCCTTATTTCCGCAAAGGAGCTCATAACCTGATGACCTTTGCTATGACCTATGCTTACAGTGAAAATTATATTCTGGTGCTGTCTCATGATGAAGTGGTGCATCTGAAGTGCTCCATGATCAATAAGATGCCCGGCTTGTATGACGATAAATTTGCCAATCTGAAAGTGGGCTATTCCTTTATGATGGGCCATCCGGGAAAGAAGCTGCTCTTTATGGGACAGGATTTTGCCCAGTTTCAGGAGTGGAGTGAGGCAAGGGAGCTGGATTGGTATCTGCTTGGTGAGGAAAAGCATCAGCAGCTTCAGAACTATGTGAAGGCATTGCTGCAGCTCTACAGGAAGACGCCGGCCCTCTATGAACAGGATACGGTTCCGGAAGGCTTTCAGTGGATCAATGCCAATGACTGCTGCCGCAGCATTTTCTCTTTCATGCGTTTTGGAAAGAACGGCAAGAGAAACCTGCTCTTTGTCTGCAATTTTACTCCCATGGAGCGTGAGGATTACCGGGTTGGAGTGCCAAGAAAGAAGCAGTATAAGCTGATACTGGACAGCGATGCAGCGGAGTTTGGCGGAAGTGGCAGAGAGAAGCCCTTAATCTATAAGGCGGAAAAGAGCGAGTGTGACGGACAGCCTTACTCTATTGGGTATCATTTGCCGCCCTATGGAGTTGCCGTATTTGAATTTTAAGATTTTCCATATGAAAAATGTCCTCAAAATCCTTTTATGATTTTGAGGACATTCTTTTGCGGTATTCCGTAGGAAGGCAGCCCATCTGCGCCTTAAAGGATCTGGCAAAATAGCTCATTTCCTGAAATCCGCAAAGTGTTCCGATGCTGATGATTTTTTGCGTGGTGGTGGCAAGCAGCTTGGCAGCCTGCTGAATACGGTATTGCTTCACATATTTGATAGGAGTTATGCCGATGGTGCTGCGAAAGCATCGGAGACATTCACTTGCGCTGATCATTGCGCTTCCGGCGATTTGGCAGGTGTTGATTTCCTCTGCATAATGATCGTGGATATATTGAAGCATGATCTTGATCCGCTCTCCGTCCCGCAGGGACTTTTCGGAGGGAACGGACTGAACAACGGGACGGTGGCTGACGCTCAGCCATATCAGGTGGGAGAGAAAGCTGCGTACCCGAAATTCGTATCCGGAGGGTTCGAAAACGACACTTTGCCATGCGGCTTCTATTACTTCCAGAGCTTCTTTTTGCCAAGCTATCCTCTGGCTTAGGAAAATGCAGCGAAAAGAAGGATCCGTCAGCAGGGGCTGCAGATATTTCTGCCAGAAGACACTGTCGAGACTGCCGCCTACCAGTCTGGGATGAAAAGTAATGGAATGGAGCTGGCAGTTAATACAGTCGTTATCCAAAACGGTATGCAAAAAATTGGAATTGACAAAAATACCGTCTCCCTTTTTTAAAATATATTTTTCGGAATCAACAAAAAACGTACAGCTTCCTTCAGCAATTATTACGGCTTCCAGCTCATTGTGCCAATGCCAGGGAACGGCATCTACTGTCAGATTATCAAGATAACAGCCAATGGGAAATGCGGTGTCGTGAGATTTCAGCTCACGTCCATGCTTGTCCACCGGGATATCGCAGGGGAGTAATGCCATAAAAACCTCCTCTTGGTGGTTTTGTACTAGAATTTTGGATGCAATTTCCTATCTTTTTCAGATATATGATTGTATAATGCTATTATAAAAAAGAATTTGACAGAATACAAGAAAAAAATTTTCTAGCTTACAAGTCAGCAGCGATGCAAATCGCTTGCGAATTTTTTGTCTTCTTTTAAAGCCCCGGGATCCCCAAAAGGGATTTCGGGGTTTCCGTTGTATTTTTGTAAGTACAATTCGGTTGCGGTTTTTGGCAGGGTGTGCAATAATGTAGAAAAGAACTGCGGTATAAGGACTGAGAGAGAAGGATAGTATTCAATTTACCGGAGACGGATTGGACGTGGGGAGATGGATTTAAAAGAAGCTTATGAGGTGATTCGTGACAGCAAGCCGAAGCTTAGATTTTGTGAATGGTTTGATGAGGACAGCAGTATCTGGAACTTTACCCGCCATTCTCATCCTTACCATGAGCTGATTTATTATGTGGAGGGAAAAGGGGACGTAGATGTGTCCGGAGTAAATGTCTCCTTTTCTCTGTATGACACGGTGGTTTATCCGGCCCATCATGAACATCAGGATAAAAGGATTCCGGAACGGCGCAGGGAGATTATCTGTTTTTGGATTGACATACCCGATCTTATTATTGAGGAGCCTATCCGCCTGCATGAGAGGGACAGCATCCTGTACAATGCCTTTCAGATGGTATACCGGGAGGGAAAGAGAGAAAATCAGGATGAACTTCTGCTGGAATATGCCTTAAAGGTGCTGCTTCTCAGCGTTATGCGGCAGAATGAGGAAGCTATGGTTGGAACCCAGATGCTGGATTGTGTGCTGGAATACATTAAGAAGCACTATGCGGAGAAAATTACATTAGATGAGCTGGCGGAGCTGGAGCATATCAGCAAATCCTACCTGTCCCGTAAGTTTAAGCAGAGGACGGGGCTTTCCGTTGTCTCGTATATTAATCAGTTCCGAATTGAGCGATCCAAACAGTTTTTAATGGCCTCCGGCTTGGATGTGAATGAGATTGCCTATCAGGTAGGGTTTGACTCTCCCAAGTACTTTCACAGGGTATTTAAGGAGAACGTAGGTGAGTCGCCTGCCATTTTCCGCCGCAAGTTCAGGATTCAGGCACAGTAAATTTGTATGAAAAAGGACTGTCAGGAAGAGGGAGTCTCTGCCTGACGGTCCTTGTTACAGGATGCGCCGGATGGTTTTGTTTAACTGTATGGCCATGGCATCAGCGATAATTTGGTGGTCTTCATAATGCTTCATGCCGGATACCAGCACATGGATCCAGGGCGTCTTGTTGTCTGCATGGAAAATAGGGAAGCATCCTCCGCAGGCGGCAAAGTTATTTGGTCTCTTTTCCCATTCCGGACAAAGGCGGCCGGATTCCGCTTCCACGTAGGAGCGCAGAGAGCTCATGCCGGTCATTCGTGAGACGGATAATTTTTTGTCCATCCACCAGTCATTTTCGGAGGAAGTGCCTTCCATTTTATAGGCAAAGATAGTAGTTCCGTCCTCCACAATACGGATAGCGGCGGATTTGTGATAAGCTTCCCGTGCCAGCCGCAGAATTTCCATTCCCAGGTCCAGCGCTGTTTTTCTGGTAAATTCGGGATAGCGAAGAAGCTGTTCCTGTTCGGCTAAGATATCTGTCCATTGTTCTTCCCAGTAAAAGGTACCCATATGTAATCCTCCTTGCTTTTGATTATTGTATCCATAAGAGAAGCATTTGTCAAATCGGAAAATATGTTGTACTATGCATTTTAAATCTGGCCCCATAACTGTGCTGGCTCCCAGCCAATCAGCGGAGTGATTGGCTGGGTCTGAAAAGTAACAATTTGGAACCATAAAAAAATCACTTTTCTTGGAAAGGAGCGTTTAAAATTGAAGAAGTTTTGTTTTTTTACAGGAGGCTATACGGAGCCGACAAAAATGGGATCCGGTGAGATTGTACCGGGCAGATGCAAAGGGATTACCTGCTACGGCTTTGATGAGGAGACAGGGGAGCTTGTGCGCATGGCGGAGACTTTATCGGTGCCGAATCCATCCTATATACTGGTGGATCCGAAGGCTCCTTATCTGTACTGCGTGAATGAGCTGAAGGAATATGAGGGAATTGACGGTTCGACCGTTTCGGCCTATGAGATTGGGACAAAGACAGGAGAATTGCGGCTGCTGAACAGACAGTTTACCTGTGGGGCGGATGCCTGCTATCTGGCTTTCTCTCCGGACGGAAAGTATCTGATGGCGGCCAATTATTCGGGCGGAAGCTTCTGTCTGCTTCCCATTCTTCCGGATCACAGCCTGGGACATGCCAGCTGTGTTCTGCGCCATCAGGGAAAGGGAGTCAATGCAGAGCGCCAGGAGGGTCCCCATCCCCATCAGATGCTTCTTTCTCCGGACGGGCAATCTGTTTATGTGGCGGATCTGGGTCTGGACCGTCTTGCGGGATATCAGGGAGATTGGAACAGGGGATGGCTGCTTCCGAAAGAAGAGTTGGATATACAGGGAATTCCGGGACAGGGAATTCGCCACGGAGTTTTTGATAAAGACGGAAATTATCTCTATGTAATGACGGAGATTGCTTGTCAGGTCAATACTTACAGATACGAGAAGGAGACGGGTAAGGCGGAGCTGATACAGACCATATCTGCCATGCCGGAGGATTATGATATTCCAAGTCTGGGAGCCGCCATCCGCCTGCATCCAAATGGAAAATGGCTTTATGTGTCCGTGCGGGGAAGCAACCATCTGGCGGTATTTCACATAGACAAAGACGGAAAGCTGACACTGATTCAGCGAAAGGACAGCGGAGGAGAAATACCCAGAGACTTTATTCTTTCGCCCGGCGGAAGATATCTTTTGGCAGGCCACCAGGACACGGATACTATCTGCGTTTTTGAAATTGATCAGGATACCGGAGAACTGACTCTGGTTCATACCGAAAAGGAGGTTAACTGCGTTACGGTTCTGGCACCCTGGAAGAATTAAAAAATATAAATAAAGAATGCACTCAGAAGGTTTTTGCAACACATTTGTATAAAAATGTTAACAAAAAAACTGCTGAGTGTATTTTTTTTAACCTTTTTGTTCAGAATCGTGTACCTTTTGTACAACATTATGGGTTATTGTTGGAAAAAATATTATTTATAATAAATAAAAAAGAAGAAACATAAGACTACAGTTTATGCAATATCACAATAGTGATTAGCAGGGAACCCCTGTTGATTAATAAAAACGGAAAAAGAAGGAGGACAAAAAATGAAGAAGGGAATTGCATTGCTGCTGACAATCGCCATGGTATTCGGCATGACGGCATGCGGCGGCAAAACACAGGAGCCAGCAACAAGTGAGCCGGCACAGACAGAGGGAGAGGCAGAGCCTGCAGGCGATGACGCAGGAACGGATGCTCCGGCATCATCCGAGGGCAAGGCAAAGGTTGCGTTTATTACACAGTCCTTATCCAATGCGTCTCAGGCATATGCATGGAGCCAGTTCCAGAAGTTTGCTGATGAGTATGGATTTGAGGTAACACTGTTTGATGAGGATTATGATGCACAGAATGGTGTGTCCGCTATCGGAACCTGTATCGCTCAGGGCTATACGGCCATCTGTATGAATCCTACTGACCCAAGCGCTCTGATTCCTGCTATTCAGGAAGCGAAAGAGGCCGGAATTATCATTGGCCTGTATTCTTCTGAGTTGCCGGAAGGATATGCTACCACAGAGTATCGTGATTTCATGTGCGGTACCAACGATGTTTTGTTCGGAGAGATTGCTGCTCAGACATTGATGGAAGCTTTCCCGGATGGATGTAATGTTGTAGAGGTTGGCGGACAGTCAGGCCATGCCGCACAGATTAACCGTCATGACGGATTCTTCAATACCATTGATGATTCCGTTAAGGTATTGGATGCTCAGGACTGCCAGGAGTGGGCAAGTGAAGACGCCATGGCAATCATGGAGGACTTTATCACCAAATATGGTTCGGATATTCAGGCCGTATACTGCCATTGGGATGTAGGTTTGACCGGATGTATCGAGGCTATGAAGGCTTCCAGCGATCTTGATATCGCAAATGTTTATACCATCGGCGTGGATGGATGTGCTATCGGTTTTGATCAGGTAAAAGAGGGAACACAGTCTCTGTGTATCGGACAGAGCTTCACTCAGATGACCATCGATGCATTTGACTGCATTACCAAGATTATGAATGGTGAGACACTGGAAAATGATGTTGTTTGGACTGAACCGCAGATCATCACAGCAGATACCATTGATGATTATCCGTATCCGGAGTGGTAAGATACAAGCTTTGTAAAAAAAGAGCTGACTATGTAGATAGCTGGTTCCGGTACAAGACCGGAACCAGCTACTTTCAAAATAAGGCAAGGGAGGCAGTGAAGTTGGAGAAGACAACCGATTATATTCTTGAAGTAAAAGATATCTGTAAATACTTCCCTGGAGTAAAAGCCCTGGATCATGTATCTGTTTCCATTCCCCGCGGCGTTGTGTATGGTATTGTGGGGGAGAATGGAGCAGGTAAGTCTACACTCATGAAGATTTTATCCGGTGTTTATGAAAAGGATGAAGGAACAGTTGTATTTAATGGGGAAACCATTGAACATACAACGCCCATACAGGCTCTGCGCAGGGGCTTAAGTATTATTTATCAGGAATTTAACCTGGTAAATACTATGACCGTAGGAGAAAATATTTTCCTTGGACGTTTTTCCGAGACAAAAGGCATGAAGGGTACCCATAAAAAGGCCCGTGAGCTGCTGGACAGCATTGGAAGCAGCATCAGCACCACCACGCTGGTGGGAGATTTGAGCGCATCTGAGATGCAGATGGTGGAGATTGCAAAAGCATTGTCTTTTGATTCCAAATTAATAATCATGGATGAACCCAGCAGCTCCCTCACATCGGAGGAATTGAAAAAGCTGGGAATTATTATCAATCAGCTGAGAGATAAGGGCGTATCTGTTATCTATATCAGCCATAAGCTGGATGAGATTTTTGAGTATTGCAATATTGTCACAATCATGCGTGATGGCTGCGTCATTGATACCAAACCAGTGGAAGAGCTGACCAGAAGCGATATGATTGCCAAGATGGTAGGACGGACCATTGAGAACGAGTATCCGCCCCGTGCCCACTGTGTGGGAGAGCCGCTTCTGGAGGTGCGGAATCTGAATACCCGTAAGCTGCATAATATTAACTTTACTTTACATAAAGGTGAGATCCTGGGCCTGGTTGGTCTGGTAGGCGCCGGTCGTACAGAGATTATTCGTGCGCTGTACGGTGCGGATAAGGTAAAGGGTCATCAGGTTTTCTTAGAGGGAAAAGAAATAAAGATTCCTACGCCCAAGCAGGCGAAGCAGGCAGGCATGGCCCTCGTTCCGGAGGACCGGAAGCGTGAGGGACTGATTCTTCCTTTCTCCGTGGAGAGCAATATTACGATTGCCTCCTTAGAGGATCTGACCCATATGGGTATTGTGGATTCCTCAAAGGAAGCGGACATTGGAAAGCGTCAGATTGAAGCACTGGCCATCAAGACTCCTACCCCAGAGACGAAGGTAGTGACATTGTCCGGCGGTAATCAGCAGAAATGTATTGTGGGACGGTGGATGGAACGCAATCCAAAGATCCTGATTCTGGATGAGCCTACAAGAGGTATTGACGTAGGCGCAAAGTTTGAGATCTATCTGTTAATGAATAAGATTGTTGAGGAAGGCGGAGCCATTATCATGATTTCCTCTGAGCTTCCTGAGGTTTTGAATATGAGTAACCGTGTTCTGGCTATCTGTGACGGACGCATCACCGGAGAATTTAATCCGGAGGAAGCGACGGCAGAAGAGATTATGGACAAAGCCATCGGGTGAGAACGGAGGTAAGAAAATGACAAAGACAAAAACAAATTCTTTTTTGGAGTTTTTAAAACAGAATCTGGTTCTCTGCGGCATTGTGGTTTTGATTATTGTCACGGCTATTGCAGAGCCGAAGTTCCTTGGGGCATCAAACTTAAATAACGTATTGAGACAGCTTGGCCCTCTGCCTTTTGCGGCGCTCGGTATGACATTTGTTATTATCGGAGGATTTATTGACCTGTCTATTGTGGGCATTATCAGCCTGGTGGGTGTAATTACTATTGGCCTGGTGGATCCCCTTGGACAGGCAGGAGCTTTGCTTGCGGGGATTCTGCTGGGAGCTTTCCTGGGATGGCTTAACGGTCTGGTGTTAACGACCTGCGGCGCCATGACTCAGGCCGAGGTGCTGTTTATTACATATGGTATGAGCTCCATTTATACGGCTCTTGCTCTTATTTATACAGGCTCTGAGACCTTGCGTATTTCCAGAAGCAGCCGATCGATTTCTCTTTTTACGACTCTGGGCTCTTCTAATATTGGAATTATTCCTGTTATATTGATTGTGTTTGTTATTGTGCTGATTTTGATGCATTTCTTCCACAGGAAGACCATCTGGGGGCGGGCGATTGCCCTGATGGGAGGCAATAAGGATGCGGCATATCTGTCCGGTTTCAACATGAAGAGTACCATGCGCCTGGCATACGCTATCAATGGTATGATGTCGGCAATGGCTTCTATTGCCCTGCTGTCACGTGTCACTACGGCAACGGCTACCAGCGGGACCGGTTATGAGACAAATGCTATCCTGTGTGTAGTTGTAGGCGGAACCACTCTGAAAGGCGGCAAAGGAAGTGTGCTCCGTACCATGCTCGGCGTTGTACTGATTACCCTCCTTGGAAACTGTATGAATATGCTGAACCTGTCCACTTATATGCAGACGGTAATGCGCGGCGCTGTGCTTGTAGTTGCTATCTGGCTGGACAACCGCAAAGAATTGTAAGGAGGGCTGAAAAATGAATGCAAAAGCAAATGTAAATAAAGTATGGAAAGTCATTTCGAAGCAAAAAGCAGTCATTGCAATTCTGGCTTTGATGGTGATGATGCTCTTCTTCAACACAACATTTTATACGGCATACAACTGGCTGGATATGCTTCGTTCCACGGCGATTCTTGAGATTGTAGCCTTTGGCGTCACGGTGGCGGTTATCTGCGGCGGCTGTGACTTGTCCTGCGGCGGAACCCTGTGCCTGGGCGGGATCATTGCCGTTATGATGGTAAATAACGGAACTTCTATCCCCGTTGCGGTCATTACGGCCCTGTTAAGCGGTGCGGTAGTTGGTTTTATCAATGGCTTCCTTGTTGTACACCAGAAGACGGAGCCTTTCATCATTACCCTGGGTATGGGAATGCTGTTAAAAGGGATCTGCCAGCAGCTGACAGACGCACACCCCTTGACTTGTAAGAGTAAGGAGTTTATGCAGATCTCCAATATGAAGTTTTTTGGGTCTGTGCCGTCTCTGGTTGTATATATGCTGATCCTGTTTATCATTTTTTACTGCGTGATGCGCTTTACCAGTTTTGGACGAAACTGTTATGCTATCGGCGGAAACTATGAAGTGGCAAAATACTCCGGTATCAAGGTTGTGCCAATCAAATGGGCAGCATTTGTTATCAGTGGTGTTGTATCTACTCTGGCCGGCGTGCTGTTGTCTTCCCGTATGAATACCGGTTCCTCCGTATATGGTGATACCACTGGTATGTTGGTAAACTGCGGAGTTGTTATCGGCGGTACCTCTTTCGCAGGCGGCGTTGGCGGTATGGTAGAGAGCTTTATCGGTCTGTTCGTTATTCAGCTTCTTACCAACTGTATGAACCAGCTTGGAGTGGACAGCTACTATCAGAGACTGTGTGAAGGCATCTTGATTGTAATTATTATCGGAAGCGACTGTTTCGGCCGGAAGCTGAAACGGGAACGCGTATAAGAAAACAGAATCATCTCTATATAGAAGGTGATGTTAGAGATGATGCGGAACTTATAAAAGAAAGGGATATGTCTTATGAAAGAGCAGAATTATTTGGATCACCTGGTAGGTGTATTTGGACAGCCGGTAGCGGAAAATCCGGGCGTAGTGATTCAGGACGCCGCATTTGAGGCTATGGGACTGGAGCGTTGGCATTTCCTGACGCTGGATGTTGATAAGGATAAGCTGGAGGATGCCATCAAGGGATTGAAGGCGTTTAAGATGCGTGGAATCAACTGTACGATTCCCCACAAGATTGCCGTAATGGATTATCTGGATGAAATCTCCGAGAGCGCAAAGCTGATCGGCGCCGTGAATATGATTGTCAACAATGACGGACATTTGTTTGGGGAGAATACGGACGGAAAAGGTTTTATGATGTCTCTGGAATCCAATGGTGTGGACGTAAAGGGGAAAAAGGCGGTTGTGTTCGGCGCAGGCGGTGCGGCACGTGCAATCTGCGTGGAGATGGGCCTGGCTGGTGCGGCGGATATTACAATTGTAAACCGTGCACAGGATCGGCCGCTGGGAGATGCTCTCATGGCGATTTTACAGGAAAATACAAAGACGGAGTGCCGTTATATTGACTGGGACGGACCTTTTTCCATTCCGGAAGGAACGGATATTGTGGTAAATGCTACGTCAGTTGGGCTGTACCCCGATGTGGAGGTTATGCCGAACATCAATCTGGATTCTATCACTTCCGATATGTTCGTGCAGGATGTGATTCCGAATCCTACGGAGACCGCACTGATCAAAGAGCTGCGCTGCAGAGGAATTCCCTGTGCTACGGGCGCTGGCATGCTAATCAATCAGGCAGCTTTGAACATTGAGATGTGGACAGGCAAAAAACCGGATAAGGATGTTATGTACAAGGCCTTGGAAGAGGCTCTGGCATAAGAGAAAGGATTTGGGGCTGCCGCTTAAGCAGAAACCGCACCGTATAGGATGTTAATGCGGCGAGTTTTCTTAAATGCGGCAGCCTTATGTTATACGCAAAAAAGGTTCATAATTGTACACTTATTGGATGTTTATGTGAGTGTGACAGAGAGTGCATTTATGCTACATTATATACATAGAAAACAGCATCATCTTGTACAGTGCCAGAAGGATTTACGGACACATGCATCTGTGGCTGGAAATACTTCTATATAGAGGGTACTGTACAAGAGGATGCGGAACTTATAAAACAAACAGCATCATCTTGTACGGTGCCAGAAGGATTTACGGACACATGCATCTGTGGCTGGAAATCCTTCTGTATAGAGGGTACTGTACAAGAGGATGCGGAACTTAAAATGGAGGGGATACAATGCAGATAGAACAGATTTCTAAATTGACCTGCTCGGAGCGCATTGCCAGATTGAAGGAAGAGATGCTGGAGGAACCCAGATTTGCCAGCATTGAGCAGGCACGTATTGTTACGGAAAGCTATCAGGAGACAGAAGGGGAACCTCGCTGTATTCAAAGGGCAAAGGCTTTGAAAGCAGCCCTTTTGAGAATCGAGATTCGGATTGAGCCGGAAGAGAGGATTGTAGGAAACCGCACATCAGGTGTCCGGGGAGGCGTCGTATTTCCGGAGACAGGGGCGTCCTGGGTGGATCGGGAGTTCGAGACTCTGCCTACCAGATCCCAAGATAAGTTCCAGGTGCGCAAGGAGGACATTGAAGCCTTTCGAAGAGATATTATGCCCTACTGGAAAGGGCGCTCTCTGGAGGACCAGGTCAGAGCGGCAGTGGGCCCCCAGGTAGATGCCATTGCAAAGGTAGTCAAGGTCAACCAGAAGGATCACTCTCAGGGACATATCTGTCCCAATACAAAGAAATGGCTGAAGCTTGGTCCTGCCGGTATCCGAGAGGAAGCAAAAGAACATCTTAATCAGGCAGCAGATGAAAAGCAGAGGGACTTTTACCGAAGCGTAATTATAAGCATGGAAGGCGCCAGCGCCTTTATGGAGCGGTACGCAGCTCTGGCGGAGAAAAAATATCAGGAAACGAAAAAAGAAAATCTCTTGGAGGTAGCAGCAGTTTGCCGCAAGCTGGCCGCAGCTCCGGCAGAGACCTATCAGGAGGCGGTTCAGGCCACCTGGTTCCTGTATGTGATTTTACAGATGGAGGGAAATGCTTCTTCTTTCTCGCCGGGACGTATGGACCAATACCTGTATCCTTATTATGAGAATAGCCGGAGACAGGGCATGACATTGGAAGATGCGCTGGAGCTGACAGAATGTCTGTGGCTAAAGTTTAATCAACTGGTGTATCTTCGCAATTCCAACAGCGCAAAGTATTTTGCCGGATTCCCCATTGGCTTTAATGTAGCCATTGGAGGGCAGAATGAGGATGGCAGTGATGCGTCCAATGAATTGAGCTATCTCTTTTTGCAGGCGCAGTCTCATCTTTTACTGCCTCAGCCCAATTTATCTCTGCGGATTTATAAGGATTCACCCCAGGAGCTTCTGGAAGCGGCCAGCCGTGTGATTGGCCTTGGAAGCGGCATGCCTCAGGTGTTTAATGATGAAGCCGTTGTTCCGGCCCTTGAATCCCATGGAGTGAGTCATGAGGATGCCATGAATTATGCCATTGTAGGCTGTGTGGAGCTGACAACTCACGGCAACGCCCTGGCATGGAGCGATGCGGCAATGTTTAATCTGCTGAAAGCTCTGGAACTGACCCTGAACCATGGCGTTGATATGCTCACAGGAGAAAAGACAGGGCTTGATCTGGGAGATTTAACCACTTATGAGACATTCGAGGAGCTGGAGACAGCCTTTGCAAAGCAGATAGATTATTTTTCGGACAGAATGGTGGAATGTGTCAGTGAGGTAGAGAAGATGCATGAGAAGCTTCTCCCCACGCCTTTCCTTTCCTCTGTGATTGATGACTGCCTGGCCAAAGGGCAGGACGTGACACAGGGAGGTGCTCACTATAACTTTGCAGGAGTTCAGGCAATTCAGGTAGCAAACGTGGCCGATTCTCTGGCAGCAATTAAGAGCCTGGTATATGAAAAGAAGAAGCTGAAACGTGAAGAATTGCTCCATGCTCTAAAGACCAATTATGAGGATGCGCCCCTGATTCGGGCTATGCTTCTTAATAAGGCGCCCAAGTATGGAAATGATGTGGACTGGGTAGATCAGCTCGGTGTTAAATGGGTGAATTATTTTGCGGATGGATTGAAGAAATACCGCAATGGCCGTGGCGGCATCTACCAGATGGGTTTGTATACGGTGTCGGCTCATGTACCCATGGGACAGAATGTGGGCGCATCTGCGGACGGACGTTATGCAAAGGATCCGCTGGCGGACGGAGGGGTATCGGCTATGTATGGCCGGGACAGCCAGGGGCCTACGGCGCTCCTTCAGTCCGTAGCGAAGCTTCCGTTTAGCAAGGCAAGCAATGGAACGCTGCTGAACATGAAGTTTCTTCCTCAGTTCTTTAAAACAGATACGGGAATCTATAAATTTACGGAATTGCTTCGGGCAGTCTGCCGCTTGGGAATCAGCCATATTCAGTTTAATGTACTGAACGAGAAGGATCTTCGGGCAGCGCAGAAAAAGCCGGAGGAATACCGCAGCCTTACGGTGCGCGTGGCCGGCTACACTGCGTATTTCACGGAGCTTGCTCCGGATCTGCAGGAAGAGATCATTGCACGCACGACCTATGAAGCCGTATGAAAGGGATAATATTTGATTTAAAGCGGTTCGCCGTCCACGACGGCGGCGGGCTGCGCAGTACTTTGTTTTTGAAAGGCTGTCCTCTGCACTGTCCCTGGTGCCAGAATCCGGAGGGAATGGATTCTCATCCGGCCCTCTGGTACAGCCCTAATGACTGCTTAAGCTGCGGAACCTGTGTGGCGGCATGTCCCGGTCAGGCATTGACCCTTAAGGAACGTATTCATGTAGAACATGGCAAATGCACCCTTTGCGGAACCTGTGAGGATGTCTGTCCCGGTTCGGCACTGCAGCGAATGGGCGCTGAGGTTACTGCCAGGGAAGCGGCGGAAATGCTGCTTCGTGATTCCGTCTTTTTTGGGGAGGACGGCGGCGTCACTCTTTCGGGCGGCGAGGTGCTGATGCAATGGGAGTTTGCTGCCGAGATTTTAAGACTGTGCAGGGAGCAGGGAGCGGATACGGCCATTGAAACCTGTCTGCTTGCGCCCAAAGCGGCAATCCAGGCCATGCTGCCGGTGACAAATCAATTTCTTATAGATATTAAGTACCTGGACCCGGCTTTGCACAGAGAGATTTTGGGGGCGGATAACAGGAGAATCCTGGAAAATTATGAGTTTCTGGTGGATCAGGGAGCAAAGGTGCTTGTCCGGACGCCGCTGATTCCGGGCTATACTGCTACGGAAGAAAATATCCGCAGCATTGCTCGCTATATAAAGAGTATTGACGAGAAGGGAAAATATGAACTGTTGAACTTTAATCCTCTTTGCCGCAGCAAATATGCGGCCATGGAAAAGAAGTATCCGGTGGAAGGAAAGGCATTTTCTGAGGAAGAAATGGAACGCTTCTATGGGATACTTAAGGAAGAGGGTATCTTGTACATTATAAAGGAGTAACAAATGCTGGAGAATTTTTTGAAACAGGCAAAGGAGGATCGCCCTGTTTACATAACAGATGTACGAAATGCGTTTCAGAAGAGTGGGACACGGCCTTTTCATTTACATGTGGCTCTCTATGACGGAAGTGTACGGAGCTTTCCTCTTCAGCTTCCAACAACAACATCTTTAGAGGAAGAAGCATTTATAGCTTCCTATGTCCATGCTATGATCTATAATATTCTTTCCTCTCTGGGAGCGGTAAAGATTGAGATTTATTTGGAATTGAAAGATGAGAAGACGAAGAAGCTGGCAGATGGGCTGGATGAGGTATTTCAGACAGGTCTTGGGAAAGCTGAGCGTTCCGGCTATGGGAAGAGTCTGAACGTGAATGAGAGAGTGCTTGCCGTTCTTTTAAAGGGCAAATACCGATTTGGATTTGAGCAAAAGGATATATCAGAAGAAAGAGCTGTTCAGGAAAAGACGAAGAGTGAAAAAGGCGAACCGATCTTTGCGGCTCTGCCAAAGGCTGCAGAGGATAAAATGATTCTGGGAATCGACATAGGGGGAACGGACATTAAGCTGGCGGCCGGTGTCAACGGTAATTTGGCTGTTTATAAGGAATTTGACTGGTTCCCGGCGGCTTTTGAGAGAGCGGAGCAGCTTCTTGATCCGGTAATGATGATCACACGTCTGATGCGTGGAGCCGCAAGCCTGTATGGGGAGGGAAAAGAAGCCGGGATTGACATGGCAGCTCTTGATAAAGACGCATCCTTTGAAGCAATGGAGCAGGGAATTGAAGCAATGGAGCGGGAAGCCGGAGAAGCGCTTCGGAATTTTGACGCCATTGGTCTGAGCTTTCCCGATGTGGTGATTCAAAATCTGATCGTAGGCGGAGAGACATTTAAGACTCGTGGAATGAGAGAGAACAAGAGCCTGGATTATGAAGAGCAGTTTGCCAAAATTTCCGTACTGTGTGATGAGTTGAAAAAATATGTAACCGAGGACGGAGCGGTTATGAACACCAATGACGGACCCATGGCAGCGTTTACGGCGGCTGTGGAGCAGGCTGTGGCAGGAGAGGATGTCTCCAACGGATTTTTCGCCCATACCCTGGGTACGGAGCTGGGGACCGGATGGGTGCTTCCCGATGGTTCGATTCCGGAGATTCCTTTAGAGGTTTATAACTTTATCATTGATTTGGGCAGCTTTGAACAAAAAAAGTATGATGCCAATGATGTGAGAAGCATCAATAACTTTAATACAGGTCTGGCCGGTACACTGCAAAAGTATACCTGTCAGTCGGGAGTGTTCCGTCTGGCTGCAAAATATCTGCCCGAACAGGAACCGGCAGTTTATCAGGAGGCTTTGGATCTGGGGCTGTTTGTATGGAAGGATGATAAGCTGGTTGTGCCTACGGAGCCAAAGGATATGCGTAAGCCCTGTCTGGAATTCTTTATGAAGAAGGCGGGAGAAGCAGAGCATCCGGTATGTGCGGACATTTTCCGGCAGGTGGGTGAATATCTGGCAGTTACCTGGGAGGAAACAGATTATATTCTTGAACCGGAGGCAAAGGAGCGTTCCTTATTCGGACGTCTGGTCAAGACTCCTGCATGCTTCCGGCTTATGTGCGAAGGGGCAAAGAACCGGGTGCCGGATCTGAATCAGTATGCGGCGGACGGCGGGCTTGCCAATACTGCTTTGATGAAGCAGCTGGATGCCCACCCGGATTATACGGTGGCACAGTTTGCTCAAGCCGTAGGCGCTATTTACTTTGGGTGCCTGGGACTGGTATAATAATACAGCAATATCCGGTTCTGACGGTTCCAGACAATTTGCGGGAACATATTTTTGTAAATTGTTCAGGATAAATGAGGACAGAAGAGGTATTGAGAAACTTGGAATAAAAACGGAATAGGAGGTTTATATGAAACGTTCGGAAATCAACGCTGTAATTAAAGACTTTGAGGGTCTGCTTGAAAAGCATCAGTTTGCCCTTCCGCCCTTCCTTGGTTTTACTCCCGATGAATGGAAAGAAAAGGGGGAAGAGTATCAGGAGATAAAGGATAATGCGCTTGGCTGGGACGTAACGGACTATGGCTTGGGGGATTTTGATAAGGTTGGCCTGACGCTTATAACCCTGCGAAACGGCAATGTAGGAAACCCTGAATATACAAAGACCTATGCGGAGAAAATTATGATGCTTCGTGAGGGCCAGCTTTCTCCAAACCATTTTCATTGGAAGAAAATGGAGGATATTATCAACCGTGGCGGCGGAAATGTAGTGTTCCATCTGTGGAATGTGGGAGAAAATGAAAGCCTTGCGGATACGGATGTGGCAGTATTCCGGGATGGCCGCAAATACATGGTTCCGGCCGGCTCGGAGATTATTCTAAAGCCGGGAGAGTCCCTGACTCTTTATCCCTACACCTATCATGATTTTTCTGTAGAACCGGGTACGGGTTATGCATTGATTGGAGAAGTGTCCATGTGCAATGACGATAACAGTGATAACCGGTTTTATGAATCCATTGGCCGCTTTCCTACCATTGAGGAGGATGAGCCGCCATACCGCCTGCTGTGCAATGAGTACCCTGAGGGAAAGTAAGGCATCCTGGGAAAATATATAATATGGCATGAGGATTGAAGATGGAGAAAAAATACATATTTGGAATTGACGCAGGAGGAACAAAGGTTGCTTACGGTCTCTTCGACCGGGCAGGGGAGCTCCTGGATCGTTACCAGCATCCTACGGATATTGAGGCGGACGGGCCGGCATTTTCTGATCGGGTTATTGCTACCATAAAGGAGATATTGGAGAAAAACCATGCTTCTTTGGAAGAAGTGTACGGCATTGGCATCTGCATGCCTTCTTATATCCGATTTGAGACAGGTTATATTCATATGACATCCGCCATGGTTAACATTCAGGATTTCGGAATGAGAGATTACATGGAGGAAAGACTCGGCGTAAAGGTTATCCTGGACAATGACAGTAACGTAGCGGCTTTGGCAGAGCATAGGCGGGGAGCGGGACGGGACTGCAAAGACATGGTATATATGGCGGTCAGCACAGGAATCGGAAGCGGCATTATTATTAACCGGGACGTGTTTCGGGGAAGCTATGGATGGGCCGGAGAGAGCGGACATATGCTGGATACTCCGGATGCGGGGATCATGTGCGGCTGCGGGAATTATGGTTGCTTTATGTCTCAGATCAGCGGGCGAAATCTGCCGAAGCGCCTGGCAATTCGTATGCTGAAGGGAAAAGAAAGCCTTTTATCCCAGGCGGAGGAATTAAATGGCGAGGCGCTTTTGAAAGCTTATGAGGCCGGGGATGAGCTGGCAAGGGAAGAGATTGAGCATATGGCGCATCATTTGGCGGTCTGTGTGTACAATGTCTATCAGCTGCTGAATATTAATGTGTTTGTGTTTGGAGGCGGGCTTACCAATTTCGGAGATATCTTGTTCGGCAGGGTAAGAGAAGAGTTTGATCGGTACGACCATATTAAGATGCCGGTGGAATTCCGGTTTGCGGAGTTAAAGAAGGATTTTGGGATTATTGGAGCAGCGGAGCTTCTGCGGTGAGAGTAAAACTATAATGAAACAAAAAATCTCTTTGTCAATATTTGGATGATATTGGCAGAGAGATTTTTGTATGAATTAATTAAATCTCGGTAAGCTCTACCCGTATATTTTGTGAGCGCAGAATGTCGGCATATTCAGGAGAAAGCTGGGAATCGGTCACTACGGTATGCACTTCTTTGGAGGAGAACATTTTTGCTACGCTGCGTTTCCCGAACTTATCGGAGGTAGTCAGGACAATGACCTTGTCCGCCTGCTTTGACAGGGCACGAACCGTACTGCAGCGGGTATGGTTGATATTGGTGAATCCGTTTTCTTCCGTGTAGCCGTCAATGCCCACAAAGATTTTGTCTACATAGTATTCACGGGCGCAAAGCTCGGTGACCGGGCCGGTGGTGACCTCGGCTACGGTGTCGTAATCGCCGCCCAGCAGAATCACCTTTGCTCCTGGAGCAGTTCCCAAAGAGCGGGCGATATAGGTGGAATTGGTAATGATCGTCACATCGTTGACTGCCGCCAGTTCTGCCGCAAAGAGAGCGCAGGTAGAGCCGGATTCTATCATAATGGTTTCCATAGGCTCCACCAGAGAAACGGCTTTTTG
This sequence comes from Candidatus Merdisoma sp. JLR.KK006, assembly GCF_036941035.1. NCBI lineage: Bacteria > Bacillati > Bacillota > Clostridia > Lachnospirales > Lachnospiraceae > Candidatus Merdisoma > Candidatus Merdisoma sp. JLR.KK006. Next base: position 187,873 of record NZ_JAYMNS010000004.1, read on the forward strand.
CGCAATTTTCTTTTTTTCCAGATAGCGGAAGGACATACGGGAATTGATGGCATCCGGGGAAGCTTTGGCGGCATATCCGTGCTGGCGGCGCAGAAGCCCTTCGGACTCCAATTCCTCCAGATCCTTTCGAATGGTAACAACGGAGAGCCCCAGCCTGACAGCCAGATCCTGTACGCTGATTCTGTCTTTTTCATTGACCATATCTAATATTTTAAGATGACGTTCTTTCATAGGGAATCCTTTCTTTTTCAACTTCCATATTGGCACTGCTTATGGGTGCGCTTATTAGCTTTAGTCCGCAGTGCGAATTCGGAAGCATAAGCTTCCTCATCCATTATAGCATGTTCTTAAATAATCCTACAATATCTTTTTCTAATGAAAGAAAATGTGTTTCGAATAAAAGAGGAAATCAAAATTCCATTGACAAACAGCCAAAAAGATGATAGCATATTCTTGCAAACGAAAATAAATTAATTACGAACGAAACGTTATTGGAGGGCAATATGGAAAATAGGGATCATTTTGGTGCTTTAACAGAACGAATGAAAGCTTTCCGTGAAGAGGTTTTGGATGAGAAGCCTTATGTAGATGCTGAGCGGGCTATTTGGGCAACGGAGGTTTACAAAGAGAACTTAAATCAGCCCCGGGTTATGGTAAGAGCTCTCATGCTGAAAAACATTTTGGAAAAGATGAGTATCTATATTGAGGATAAATCTTTGCTTGCCGGCAATCAGGCAACAAAGAACAGGAATGCCCCTGTCTTTCCGGAATACACCCTGGAATTTGTCTTAAACGAACTGGACCTGTTTGAAAAACGGGACGGCGATGTCTTCTATATTACGGAGGAGACAAAGCAGCAGATTCGTGAGATTGCCCCATTTTGGGAAAACAACAACCTGCGGGCAAGAGGGGAGGCACTTCTTCCGGATGAGGTCAGTGTATTTATGGAGACGGGCGTATTCGGAATGGAGGGCAAATTAAATGCAGGGGATGCACATCTGGCAGTTAACTATGAACGACTTTTGGCAGATGGCTTAAAGGGATACGAAAAGAGAACCAGAGAATGCAGGGCGGCCCTTGAGCTTACGGATCCGGACAGCATTGATAAGAATGTATTTTATAATGCGGTTCTCATTGTTATTGAGGCAGTTCGTGCATTTGCACAGCGATACAGTGTGCTGGCAAAAGAATTGGCCGGGAAAGAAACGGATGCCGACAGAAAAAAAGAGCTTCTTGAAATGAGTGAGATTTGTGCAAAGGTTCCCTATGAACCGGCGGCCTCTTTCCGTGAAGCAGTGCAGTCGGTATGGTTTATCCAACTGATTCTGCAGATTGAGTCCAACGGCCACTCCCTGAGCTATGGCCGGTTTGACCAGTATATGTACCCCTATTATATCAATGATTTGAAAGAAGGCAAAATAACCAAAGAGGAAGCCCTTGAGCTTCTGACCTGTCTGTGGATTAAGACACTGACCATCAATAAGGTGCGTTCTCAGGCTCATACCTTGAGCTCCGCAGGCTCACCTATGTACCAGAATGTTACCATCGGCGGACAGACTGCGGATAAAAAGGATGCCGTGAATGAACTGAGTTTCCTGGTTCTCCAGTCTGTGGCACAGACAAGGCTGACGCAGCCCAATCTGACAGTTCGTTACCATGCAAATCTTGATAAGCATTTCTTTGATGAGTGTATAGAGGTAATGAAGCTGGGATTCGGCATGCCGGCTCTGAATAATGATGAAGTTATCATTCCATCCTTTATGGGTTGGGGGGTAAAAGAAGAGGACGCTTATAATTACAGTGCGATTGGCTGCGTGGAAACGGCAGTTCCCGGAAAATGGGGCTACCGTTGTACGGGTATGTCCTACATCAACTTCCCCAGACTGCTTCTGTGCGTCATGAACAACGGCGTGGATCTCACAAGCGGAAAGCGATTTGTAAAGGGATATGGATACTTCAAAGACATGGCAACCTATGAAGAATTAATGAGTGCATGGGATAAATCTCTTCGGGAGATGACCCGCTACAGCGTAATTGTGGAAAATGCCATTGACAAGGCATCCGAGAGAGATGTTCCGGATATCCTTTGCTCTGCCCTGACGGATGATTGTATTGGACGGGGAAAAACCATCAAAGAGGGCGGTGCGGTTTATGACTTTATCTCCGGTCTTCAGGTGGGCATTGCCAATATGGCAGATTCTCTGGCGGCGATTAAAAAGCTTGTCTATGAGGAAAAGAAGATTACAAAAGAACAGCTTTGGGATGCGATTCTTGATGATTTCCAGTCCCCGGAAAACAAGAAGATTCAGCAGATGCTGATCAATGACGCACCCAAGTACGGAAACGATGATGATGCGGCAGACCTTTTGGTAGTAGAAGCATACGATACCTATCTGGATGAGATTGAGAAATATCCCAGCACCCGTTATAAGAGAGGGCCCATCGGCGGAATCCGGTATGCGGGAACCTCGTCCATCAGTGCCAACGTAGGCCAGGGAATGGGAACCATGGCCACACCGGACGGAAGAAATGCATATGAACCTCTGGCGGAAGGCTGCAGCCCTGCTCACAACGCAGATAAGAATGGCCCCACCGGCGTGTTTAAGTCCATCTCCAAGCTTCGGACGGAAAAGATCACCGGCGGCGTTCTTCTGAATCAGAAGATGACGCCCCAGATGCTGTCCAAGGAGGAAAATAAGCAAAAGCTGGAGATGCTGCTCCGGGCCTTTTTCAACAGGCTGCATGGATATCATGTGCAGTACAACATTGTATCCAGGGAGACGCTTCTGGATGCCCAGGAACATCCGGAGAAGCACAGGGATCTGATTGTCCGCGTGGCGGGATACAGTGCTTTCTTTAATGTACTCTCCAGAAAGACACAGGATGATATTATTGAGAGAACGGAGCAGAGCTTATAGAGTGTTAACTATCTGCCGGCATGGGCACGTGTAACGTGCCTATGCCGCATATTTCCTGATTTTGGACAGGATAAGAATAATGCAGACGCCCATGAAAATATGGCCGATTCCCGCAATGCCGGAGATAGAAGCATCAAGACCCTTGCTCAGCTCGGTTCCCCATACTTGTGTCAGGCCACGCATAAGAAAGCCAAGTCCGGTAATATTCAGGCCGAGCTGATAGGCGATCAAAACTCTGTTCATCTGCTGACCGGAAAAATGAAAAGCTTTTTCGATCAGCATAAGTATCAGAAAAAAGAACATTCCCAGTATAAAGTAATGAGTGTGCAGAAAGGACAGACTTGTCCGCCCGGAAAAACCGCTGAATTTTGTAAATTCTCTGTAAAATACTCCAAAAATCATAGCAACAATTGCATAAGCCAAAGATAAGTCTGCGTAGCGTTTGATCATATCTGTTTTCTCCTTTTATACATTTCAAATTTGCTTCTGAGATTCCCTGTAAAGCTGCCAGCCTATGAGGATGATCCACACATAGGCCGTTGTTTTCGGAATCGTAAGAACTCCCACGATGGGAACGATGCTGCTGAACAGGACTACGGGCAGATACAATAGGTCAAAAACAGTTTCTCCAATTGCCTGTGGTATAAATATTCCTTCTGGTACAAGACTGTAATAATAAAATTTATCGAAAAGAAGCTTCTAGCCCATCCTTTAAAAAGATATCCAGATAGGCTTGCAGATTCTCCGGATGAAGCTGATTCATGCCGGACATTTCATAGGGGATGCCCAACTGTTCGTATTTTTTTTCCCCAAACTGATGGAAAGGAAGCAGATGAACCTCCGTTATTCCCATATCCTTTAGAAGAGCAGCCATTCCTGTGGCGGCTTTTTTGTTGGCGTTAAAGCCGGGAATGACGGGAATCCGTGCAATAACCGGAATCTTTTGCTCCAGGGCATAACGCATATTTTCTAAAATAATATCATTATACACTCCTGTTTTCTCATGGTGCATTTCCCGATCCCAATGCTTCATATCAAAAAGCAGCAGATCAATATTCTGAATAAATTCCGAAAATACCTCATGTGAAGCAAAGCCCGTTGTCTCCGCCGCACAGTGGAGAGAGTGCTTATGGGCTTCTTTTAAAAGTGCATTGGCAAAGGCGTGCTGCTGAAGAACCTCACCGCCGGAAAGCGTGATGCCGCCCCCGGATTCTTCATAGAAACAGCGATCTTTTTCTACCTCCGCAATCACCTGATCTACCGTCCACTCCTTTCCGGCCAGCTTGGGATCGCCGGAGGCAAGGGCCGCTTCCCGGTTGCGGTTCTGGGACTCCGGATTGGAACACCATCGGCAGCTTAAGGGGCATCCGGCAAAGAATACAGTGGAGCGAATACCGGGACCGTCGTTGATGCTGAACTTTTGGATGTTAAAAATAAGACCTTTTAATGTATTGTCAATAGTCGGCATAAGAATCTCCTATTTAAAGTTCTGTAATATTGAATAGCTGCTGATAGTTTATCATGAAATGCAGTGTTTGTAAATAAAAAGAAAGTGTTATATATTTCAAAAGAAATAAAAATACACGGTTTTGGAAAGTAAAATACTAGAAATCGATATTTGTTCTTTTCTGTTGTGAAATTAAACAATCTACGGTCAGGAATCTGCCCGGATCGGCCTAAACATTTTATAGCCAGTCCGGACAGATGTTAAAAGTAGCTTTTTAACTGATTTTTATACTTTAAAATATCCAAGGCTGCGGAAATAATTAATATAACCCGTAAGGTATTCCATATCAGTCTCATTCCATTCAAAGCCAATCTGCTTTAAAAACCATACCGTAAAACCATTCACAATATGTATCCGGCTGTCATACAGAAGATGTCCGTTCTCATTTCTCATCCAGATCATTCTGAAACGCCTCATAAATATATTCTCTGTCAGGATCTAAAATCGTCTGGTTTAATGCTTTGCTGAATTCGGCTTCCTCAACCACTTTCATGGAAATCCCAAGTGCATGTACAATTTCAAGAAATCGGTTAAAATAAACGGGACGATTGCTGTAAAGATGTAATACGGTCTGCCTGTCTGCATACTGTGCAATCCGCACGATTCCCTCGGCAGTCAAATCTACAGGGGAAAATTCGGAGTACAGGGGCATTAAGGGTTTTCTTTTCCGGCATCCACTTTGCATCTATCTGATTTCTTGCAAACAGTTCTTCATAGGCTTCAAAATCAGTAGCACTATATTGGATCCCCGGCCTCTTCCCCGTTTCCAAGACTTCACACAGGGTTTGCACTGTGGGAAAATCAAACACCTCCTGCAGGGCGAAGTCAATCCCCTATGCTGTGGGCCAATGCCATATATTCCATTGCTGTCAGACTGTCCCCTCCAAGCTCAAAAAATCATCCCCGATCTCCGCCAGCTCAAGAGAAAGAATCTCTTCCAAAAGGCTGCAAAGCTTTTGCTCGGCTTTGTCCTTGGGGCGATATACTCCCTCTCCTGTGCAGTGAGATCCGGCTTTGGAAGATTCTTCCGATCTGTCTTTCCGCTGGGGGTCATGGGCATGTCTGTCAAATGTACAAAATAATTGGGCACCATGTATCTGGGAAGACGGGCTGCCAGATGGCTTCGCAGCTCTTTTTCCTCGATCACCTTTTCTGCCGTGTAATAACCAGTCAGATACTGGCGGCCGTTTTCCTCTCGCCCGTCTGTGACTGCCACAAGCCGAATTCCCGGAAAAGCAGCCATAGCACTCTCGATCTCGCTGAGTTCAATACGCAGTCCCCGGAGCTTTACCTGGGTATCGATCCGCTCCAGATATTCAATCTCTCCGTCTGCCCGCCACCGCCCCAGATCTCCTGTCTGGCTCCAGAATGTAGAGCTGCGTGTTGGCAATGGGACGGCCGATGGTGATGTCAATGCCATCTTTCAATTCATTGACTATTGAGCAAACTGTTGTTTCTGTCGGTCCATAAATATTGTAAACTTTATTCTGGGGGCAATGATTCTTTATTTCTTCATATAACTTCTTTGGAAATACCTCTCCACCTATTACAAAGCTTGCAATCTTTGAAAGGAAGCTTTTTTCCTTACTGTTTCTGATATGGCTTTGCAGTTTGGTAGGCGTTTGAAACAAAAAGGAATCCTCGTATCTTCCTATAATTCTTTTAAAATCCCTTTGATTTACTATTTGTTTTTTCTTTACAATTGCTTTCACAGAAATGCAGGCGCATACTGCTCTGATTTTCTATGAACTGGTGAATAGCCTGCTTTCCGCCGGTAGGGTTCGGGTAAATACCGCAACTTTTCACAATGATATGACAACCTTTCACAGTAAGGATGACGTGCTGACGCTTTTGATCCATTTGGGTTATCTTGCATATGATTTTGCCAGTCAGGAGGTATTTATCCCCAATTATGAGATTTCCGGAGAGTTTAAAACAGCGCTTCAGGGAGCAGGCTGGGATACAGTCGTGAAAGCGGTGGATGAGTCGGAACAATTGCTGAGAAACACCTGGAATAAAAGAGAGGATCTGGTGGCAGCGGCGTTGGAGCAGATGCACATGGAAACCTCTATTCTAACCTACAACGATGAAAATTCTCTTTCCTGTGTTATGTCGCTGGCTTATTACAGTGCTCGTATTTATTACACAGAGATTCGGGAACTTCCAACAGGTGAGGGATATGCAGACATTGTGTATCTGCCAAGGAAAAATCACCTTGATAAACCTGCCCTGCTCATAGAATTGAAATGGGATAAATCAAAAAAGGGTGCCATTGAACAGATAAAAGAACGAAAATATGGAAAAGCTTTGGAAGATTATGTGGGGAAGCTCTTGCTAGTGGGTATTAACTATGATAAAAAGACAAAGAAGCATGAATGCGTCATTGAAGAATATCATAAGTAGGGGGACTGCGAGCGGGATTTAAAGGACAATCGTAAACGTACTCCCTCCCCCAGGCGTATCGCCCACCAGGATTTTCCCCTGGTGGGCCTTTATAATTTCCGAAGCAATAGACAATCCCAGCCCAAAGTGTCCTTTTTTGCTGCGGGCCTGATCCGCACGATAAAACCGGTCAAAGATATGTGCTTTTTCCGAATCCGGAATCCCAATCCCATTATCCGCTACCTGCATGCGGTACCCCCTGGCATCAAAAGTAAGGGACAGATGGATCTGTCCGTTGCTTGGCGTATAACTGATCCCGTTGTGAAGCAGAATGGAAAGCACCTGCCGGATTCGTTCCGGATCACAGGAACAGGGAGGAAGGGAATGTTCCGGAAGCTCAATGAAAAGACGGATGGACTTTTCCGCAGCTACAGGCTCAAAGGCCTCAAAGGTCTCCAATAAAAGAGTATCCAGCTCCGTAGGACGCTTTTCTATAGTCCAGGTATGATTTTCCATATGAGTTAAAAGAAGCATATCCTCAATGAGCCCGGACATACGAGAACCCTCAGACTGAATAGAATCCAGAAAATGCGCCCGCTCTTCCTCATTTCCGTATCGGGAAGCGGATGTACAGGAGAGAATCACGGCCAGAGGCGTACGAAGCTCATGGGAAGCCGCAGCAATAAATTGGGTCTGCCTTTGCTGGTTCTCTTCCAGAGGGCGAAGAAGCCGCTTGGTAAAATGCCAGGAGAAGAGAAAAAGAGCGGCAGCCGTCAGTGCGGTCAGAAGGGCAAACAAAAGCCTCTGTGTATGGATTTGCTGCTGCAGTGCGGTAAGAGGCATCAAAATCATAATTTCCAGGCTTCCGCCATTTCGCTCTGTGATAATAGCGCATCCATAGTAGTCAGAGGAGCCAAGCCCCTTAGAGGAAAAGTCAAACTCCGTGCAGGAGAAAGGGCCAGGCTCCAAAGACAGAATCTGAAAATGCTCCTGATAATAATTCCAGGCCATTTCAAAAAGCACTGTCTGTTCGGGAGAAGGCTTTCGGTTAAAGAGAAGCGGAGTGCCGTTATCCAGGACTTGGATGGAATAGGTCCCCTGATTCTCAATCCTGGAAAGCTGATCCCAGGTAAGGATACTGCTTACCATAAGGGTGTCTGCAATATCCTCCATTTCATTTTGGAAAGCAGTAAAGCTGCTGCTTTTTAAGCTTTTTTCTGAGATATAGAGGTAGCCCCAGGACATAACAGCTAAAATAAAAAATGTAATGCCGGCGCAAAGAGCAGCCAGGCGGAGATGTACTTTGCGAAACATAAGCGCTCCTTTAAGCCTCTATTCGGTATCCGATACCTCGGACGGTTCGCAGGTGGACAGAGCTTCCAACAGCTTTCAGCCGCCGCCTGAGAAAATGAATATAATTATCCAGATTGCCTTCCTCCACATCGCTGTCTATGCCCCAGACCCGAGTGAGCAAAAGTGATCGGGAAAGTGTCTGACCGGAATTGCGCAGAAAGGCTTCCAAAAGGGCCCCTTCTCTTTTGGACATACTGCAGGAGCCTTCCGGACCTGCAAGCGTATTTTCTCCCAGGCAATAGGTTAAATCCCCCAAGGTAAGCTGATCATCCTGTGTCATGCGCCGTGGACGGCGGGTGATACAGCGGATTCGAGCCATCAATTCCTCAAATGCAAAGGGCTTCACCAGATAATCGTCCGCACCGGAATCCAGCCCTGTTACCTTGTCATCCAGGGAACCGAGAGCGGTAATAAGAATCACAGGCGTTTCGTTATGGGCCTGGCGCATTCGCTCAAGGATTTCCGTGCCGCTGATAAAGGGGAGCATTCGGTCCAACAGAATCAAATCAGGGATATTTTCTTCAATATAATAGAGAGCTTCCTCTCCGTCCTGGCAGGTGTCAACAAGAAATCCCTCTTTCTTTAACTGAAAGGCCAGGGATTCGTTTAGCTTTTTGTCATCTTCTACTAATAAAATTCGCATAAGGACTCCCGAGTAAGGTTTACTATATGGTATATCCATATTATAGCTAAATTTAGCATATAAATCTTTAAGATTTCTCTAAATTTAAAGCCGGATTACCAGCACAGGGATCGGCGGATTTTTGGGCCGGTTATAATATTGGGAAACAATTACAAGAAATTGTTTTGGACTTAGCCCCTTGAGATAATTTAGTACGGCATCCCGTTCCTCAAAACCGCTGTCACCGCCGCTGTAGATGCAGATAGTCATTATCCCGCCTTTTTTCAGAAGAGAAAGACCTTGTTCGATCGCAGTTAAGGTGGAATCAGACCTTGTGGCAAGCATATGATCCCCGGAGGGCAGATAGCCCAGATTGAAAACAATACAGCTTACACTTTCCGGCTTGGCATAGGTGCTGAGGTGTTCGTGGCTTTTAAGAAGCAAAGTGTAGGAAGAGCCCGGGACACTGTTGGCTTCCAAAAGGGCTTTTGTGTGCAAGAGTGCTTCCTCTTGGATATCAAAGGCAATACAATGCCCCAACGGACCTGCCAATTGGCAGAGCAGCAGGGTATCATTGCCATTTCCCATAGTGGCATCCATGCAGAGATCGCCCGGCTTTACCTGCTGTTTTAAGAAAGAATGATACCAGTCAGTGACCTGAATATTATCCATAAAAATCTCCTCCTTGCTTGTTCCATTTTATCATAAAAGATCCTTTTCCGCATAGCGGAAAAGGAAGTTCAGGGATGCCCATGCGCCATTTCCGGCTTTGGTTTATGGTAGTTCGGCAATGAGATGCATGTGGGTTTGCTATAATTTTTCTGCCAGATGCAAGCGGACAGTGACTTAAGCTTTTGGATATTATTAAACGAAATGATTTGAATAAATTCAGATATAATGCATATAATGTTTTTATGTTTAATATAATTGACAATATACTGCTTTTTGTTTATTATATTAAACATAAGGAGTAAAAACATGAGTAAAAAATCAGCACCAATCATGCCTAAAACACAAAAGACTTTAGGAACTATGGGGGAACAGATTAAGATGGCTCGGCTGCGCCGCAATCTTTCTATGGAATTGGTTGCGGAAAGGGCCGGCATCAGTCGAGCTACCTTGTGGGCTGTAGAAAAAGGAACACCAACTGTGGCAATTGGAACCTATGCAGCAGTGCTGCATGCTTTAGGCGGAATGGACAAAGATTTTGAACAGATTGCCAGGGATGATGAATTTGGAAAAAAACTTCAAGAACTGAATATTCCTACAAGGGCGAGAGCGAAGAGGAGCAAATAAAGGATGGCAAATGTTGATAGAGTGTATGCATATGAAAATTGGAGGGGTCCAAATCCGGAAAAAAATAGGAACACTATATATTGATGGCTGTAGAGGCAGAGGGTGCGAAGGTTATTGCAGCAGGAACAAATGTGGATGAAAAGCGTCTGCAGACAGCAAAATCACTGGGGCTTGACTACACGATTAATGTACAGACAGAGGAATTGAAAAAGTTGGTGGATGAGCTTACGGATGGATACGGTGTAGATGTGGTTTTAGAGTGTTCGGGTTCGGAGGCGGGAATTCGCTCCGGGCTTGAAATGATAAAGAAGCGAGGATGGTTCTGCCAGATTGGTTTGACAGGAAAGCCGATTACCTTTGATATTGAAACAATTTGCTATAAAGAGCTGCATTATAGTGGCTCTATGGCCTCACGCTATTTGAACTGGGAGAAGGGAATCAGGCTGATACAGCAGGGGCTTGTTAAGCTTGAGCCGTTGGCTTCTCATCATTTTCCTCTGAAAGAGTGGGAAAAGGCATTTCAGATGTTTCGTGAAAAACAGGGCTTAAAACTGATCCTGAGAGTCCCGCAAGAGTAAAGAAGAGTGGGGATTATTTTGTGGCGGGTGTTTCGCTTTCTGATTCGTAAAGCCGCTTTAGATTTTCGCATGCATAATCCATATGCGCCTGCATCAGCGTTTCGGCCTGCTCTTTGTTTCGGGAGCGGACAGCGTCTAGAATTGCTTGGTGATCTTTAACAGCAGTGTTCGGTCTGCCGATTTTTTTGGCCACCCTCCATGTCTTATGGAGGGTGCTGTTAAGCAGATCCTCACAGAGCACATAGATACTTTTTAACGCACTGTTGTCCGTGGCTTCAGCAAGACCTCTGTGGAAAGCGCTTTCCAGAGTGGAGCCATTGCCGCCCTCGGCCATCAACGTTGCCATCTTATCAATTCCGTCCTGAAGTTCGTTGATTTGTTCCTCTGTAATATGCTCCACAGCCTTTTTGACAATATAATTTTCCAGAACAGATCGGACTTCCATAATCTCAATCATGGAAATTTCATCTGGATTCACGGTCTTTGAAATATTATTTACAATTTCATCAAAAGAAAGCTGCCGCACATAACTTAAGCCATCCTGCAGCTCTAACACGTTGTTATCAACCATAATGCGAATGGCTTCCCGGATCACGGTCCGGCTTACTCCCATGCTTTCCGCCAATGCACGTTCGGTGGGAAGCATGGGAGTAAGCCGGACTTTAGTTCTCCGGAGCTGATTCTGGCATATAAATTTTAAAATGCTCAATTCGTTATTAAATATATCTCTAATTTCTATGAAATTTTCTGAAGATATTTTTCATGACATGGTATGATTTTAATGAAATAAAAAGTTATACATTTAGAGCGATATGATGATAATTATCAAAAAATAACAAAAGCAAAGCGAGGAGATATCTATAAATAATGTAATAGGAAGGAGTGGACTTATGAGTGCGTTGACAAAAGAGGCTGTTGATCTTATGGAAATTTTACCGGAAAGCGAACAAAATTTTGCATTAGAATTTATCAAAAAGGCAGGTAACAAAAATTGTTGCCTGCCTAATGTAGTTGAATGAAATAGGTGGGTGACAATCCACATCTCCTAACCATGGGCGACGGCCGCCTGTTCCGTCCTCAGATTCCATTCAGTAACATTCTATGCATTTATAATTTTATTATACATTAATCAGAATTTATATCAAGTTTTTTTAAAGTGCCCTTTTCAAGGTATCTCTCAGCATTACAAGTGCTTAATAAATGCAATGTTTTGGCATAGCATCGATTGCCAGAATTAATTCGGACTGCTGTCCGAACATATTCTCTATTTACTTCATACAACTTTACAAAAAGAATGGAGGAATCCTTTGGATTCACGCCAACATAATCAGGTGAATTTATAATTACTCCGATATCACGGAAATATTTTTCTTGAAAATTTTAGAGAAAAAATAGAGACTCCCTTGTTATCATACAATCACAATACAAAAGAAAGACGAGGAGAAACCTATGAAAAAGAATCTATGGAAACAAATGAGAATGTTTGCCCTTGCAGGCATAATGAGCTTAGCGCTCTTAGGGTGCGGAGGAAGTGATGACCCAAAGGACGAAACGCCTGTTCAGGAAGAAGGACAGCCGGATGCTTTGGAGCCGGAAGAAAAGGAGTCACCGGAAACATCTCAGTCACCCACGGAAAATGCTCCGAATCAGGGAGAAGACGCGGATAAAAAAGTTGAAAATGCAAATGCGCAGAAAAATGAAGGACCTATCGGAGAAATCACAACATTAGGCGACGGACAGTTTACCATCAAAGAGTTCTACCAAGAGACAGGGGAGGATGGAAGCGAGATTCTGGCTTCCCCGGCAGAAGGTGTTGAAGATGAGGCCGGAACGGAATTAGATACGCTCACAGTGCTCTGCGATGAAAATACCCGCATTTATAAACGGACCATCCGGGACGGTGGAGCCAGCTATGAGGATTCGGAAAGCTCTTTCGAAAAGCTGGAAAAGGGCATGCAGGTAAATCTCAAAGGAAGCTATGAGGGCGATGCATACCGGGCATCTGAGGTTCAGATTGTGGATGTGATTCTGTAAAGCAAGGTATAGTTCATCTTAATCGAATGAAAGCAGAAAGGAGAAATGGATACAAAACATGAAAAAGAAAGGATTCAGACAAATAACAGCATGGCTTATGCTGATGCTGCTGGTATTTGCCGGCGGATGCGGCAAAGGGGGCGGTACCACGCCCGAGACCACATCCCCGCCATCCGGTTCGGGCGAAGCCGGGGAAGAGGGAGACAAAGAACAGAGCATGGGTCGTTATCTGGAATACCAGATCGAGCTTCCGGAGGAATTTGAGTATGCCGATTCCTGGGGGGCATCGGCCGTACAGCTCTTAGAGAGCGGAGAAATCGCCCTGCTGAATGAAAGCGTGGGACTGTATGTGTCCGCAGATAAGGGTGAGACCTGGGAGGCAAGGTCCGCTTCCTGGCTGACGGAATTGTCCGCTAAGGAGGCTTATATCTCCAATCTTGCACTGGCGCCGGACGGGTCAGCGGCCGCTATTTATGCCGGGGGAGTGGATGCGCCGGAAGATGAAAAGGAAGGCTACCATCCTAAATATATCTATGTAGATTCGGAAGGAACACAGAAACCGATTCAGTATACGGATGATGGGGATAACCTGAATGTGCTTTCCTTTGGAAAAGACAGCAGTCTTTACGGCTTCAGCATGGGGGGAAGCGTATATGAGATCAACCGGGAAGACGGTTCCGTACAGGAGATTTGCAAGGCAGACGGAATGACAGATTATGTCTGCTTTACCGAAAAATATATGGTAATCCTTACGACCAGAACCGTAGAGCTCTACGATTTGGAGGCAAAGACCCTGGCCGATAAGGATGAGGTGATTCAAAGCTTCATTTCCGAGGAAGTAGGCGGGGAGGTTGGCAGCAACTCCGGCAGCCATAGTGTGGTGATGGCTTCCGGGGAAGAGGATGTAATCTACCTGGCTCTGGAGAAAGGACTTTACCGTCATGTGGCGGGAGGAACTGTTGTGGAGCAGATAGCGGACGGGAGTATGAATTCTCTGGGAGATCCGCAGATGTACTTGCAGGGAATGATTGCCCTGCCCGAAGACGAATTTATCATTTTATATAACGGTCCCAAACTTTGTCACTATGTCTACGATGCTAGCGTGCCGTCAGTACCGGAGGAACAGCTTACCATCTATAGCCTTGAGGACGAATACACCATCCGGCAGGCCGTAAGCCTGTATCAGAAAAAGAATCCGGGTGTTTATATCCGCTATGAGGTGGGAATGACCGGCGATGACGGTGTAGTTCGTGAGGATGCCATCAAAAATCTGAATACGAAGATCATGTCAGGAAGCGGCCCCGATCTCATAGTGCTGAACGGACTTCCGGAACAGTCCTATAAGGAAAAAGGCATACTTGCGGATTTGACAGAGCTGGAAAAGGGTCTGACCGGAGAAAATGCCCTGTTTCCCAATCTGGTAGACGCATTTCGTGAGGGCGGAAAGCTATATTCCCTGCCTGTACGTTTCCGGCTGCCGTTGGTTGTGGGAGATCCGGACACGGTAAAGGGAATTACCGATCTTGCTTCCGTGGCAGATGCCGTGGAAAGGCTGAGACAGGAGCATCCCCAGGGCGCCATCACACGGCAGATTACAGAGGAACAGGTGTTGTATACCCTGGGACTGTCCTGCTCCGGCGCATGGCTGCGTGAGGATGGAAGCATTGATGAGGCAAAGCTTACGGAATTCCTTACACAGGCAAAACGGATCTACGAGGCGGAAATCGCAGGCTGGGATCAGGCAGAACTGAAAGAAATGCAGGAGCGCATAATCAGTCTGTGGGGTCAGGTGGACGGCCTTGTATGGGAAGATTTTAGTGCAAGCGTATTCTCCGTTTCCGTAGATATCGCTATGGAGGATGCTTATCTGGGAATCGGAACATCCAAGGGAATGAATGCGGACTTTAATGTGGTAGCTACGCTGACGGACCAGGAAAGCAACATAGACTATGCCCCCTATCCTGGACAGGTGCCGAACAGCTTTGTACCCGATACCTGCGTTGGAATCTATGCCAATTCCATAGAAAATGAACTGGCTCTTGACTTTTTCCGTTTCCTTTTTGACCAGGAACTGCAGGATTTGGATTTGCCGGGAGGAATGCCTATGAATATGGCATCCTTCGAGAAGCAGAAAATCAACCCCAACGAGGGCAAGGCGAACAGCAGCTTTTCCATAGGAAGCAGCAGCGAAAACGGGAAATCCCTTAGTCTGGAAATCCTGTGGGTGACAGATGAGCATTTTCAGCGCATCCATGATATTGTAGATGCTGCAGATACAGCCAACCGCAGCGATTCCATCATCGAGCAGACTGTTCAGGAGATAGGCTCCAAGGCACTGAGCGGAAGTATCAGCGTGGAAGATGCGGTGAAAGAAATTGTGAAAAAGGCAGCCATTTATCTGGCAGAGTAAAAAGACGGAACTGGAATCAGTAAGAGCCTGCCAGTGCACAAATCGATTTACAGACACATGCATTTGTGGCTGGAAATTGATTTAGAAAGAGGTGTACTGAAAGGCTCTTACGGAACTGGAATCAGTAAGAGCCAGCCAGTGCACAAATCGATTTACAGACACATGCATTTGTGGCTGGAAATTGATTTAGAAAGAGGTGTACTGAAAGGCTCTTACGGAACTGGAATCAGTAAGAGGAGGTGGCAAAAACGAAGAAAAGGCAAGGGCTTTTCGGAAGCAAAAATGCCTGGATATGGTTTCTGCTTCCAAGCGGAATTGGAGTTCTGATCTTTGTATGCCTGCCGTTTCTGGACGTGGTCCGGCGGTCGTTTCTGACCGTCGTGACCCAGGAATGGGTAGGCATTCACAATTATCAGCTTATATTTAAAAACCAGGCATTTCTTCTGGCAGTAAAAAACACCCTGCGCTTTACGGCTGTCTGCCTCCCGATTCTCATCGGTCTGGGACTGTTCCTGGCCGTACAGCTAAGCAGGCTTCAAAAAATACAGTTTTTAAAATCCTGCTTCCTGTTTCCCATGGCTATGCCGGCAGCGGCAATCGTGCTGGTCTGGCGGATGGTATTTTCCGGGCAGGGATTTTTGAACCTGCTGTTAAACAGTCTCCATCTGATACCGGAGAGCGGCCCTGTAGATTACATGAGCACAAAAGCGGCTTTCTGGGTACTGGTATTCAGTTATGTGTGGAAAAATCTCGGCTATACCATTGTGCTCTGGCTGGCCGGAATCTTCTCCATTCCCGCCGATATTCTGGATGCGGCACGGGTGGACGGGGCAAATGAGCGGCAATGCTTCTGGCGGGTAGTATTTCCAAATCTGAAGGGTACCCTCTACACCATTACTGTACTGTCCTTCCTGAATTCTTTTAAGGTATTTCGTGAGGCATATCTGGTAGCGGGCTCCTATCCCCATGAGAGCATGTACCTGCTACAGCACCTCTTCAACAACTGGTTTGTAAACCTGGAGCTGGACAAAATGGCTGCCGCCGCAGTCTGCGTGGGAACGGTGCTGTTTCTATTCATTCTACTGCTGCAGAAATTCTGGGATCAAGACGGAAAGGAGGCATAAGCAAATGCCCATAAAAACCAACAGCCAAAGAGTGCGCTGCAATACATTCTCTTTCGGAACGGGCGGACATCATCTGGTAAGATATATGCAAACGAATATTAGAAAAATCTGTCTGTTCTCACTGGCGATTTTCTTTTTGATGCCGGCGGTTCTGGTGCTGTCGGGAACCATCATCAGCCGTTATGAGCTGGAGCAGTGCCTGGCGCCCTTAACCGCCGGAGCCGGAGAGTTTATTGCATGGAAATTCTTTCCCAGGTATCCCACCTTCGAGCACTACGGCCGCATACTGTTCTACACACCCCAGTTTTTCGTGGTATTCTGGAATTCCATGAAAATCGTAGTTCTGGTACTTGCAGGCCAGCTCCTTTTGGCAGTTCCGGCAGCCTGGGCCTTTGCGGTGTACCGGTTTCGCTTCCGAAATGTACTGTTTACCCTGTATGTGGTATTGATGCTGATGCCTTTCCAGGTAACCATGCTCTCTAATTATCTGGTTCTGGATGGTCTGCACCTCATCAACACCCATGGAGCCATTATCTTTCCGGCCATCTTTTCCACCTTTCCGGTGTTTCTGATATACAGGGGGTTTTGTGCGCTGCCTGAGAGTATTATTGATGCGGCCCGGGTGGACGGAGCCGGCGAATGGACGATTTTCTGGCGGATTGGACTTCCCTTAGCCTCCAACGGCATCCTGTCGGCTATGGTCTTAGGTTTTCTGGAATACTGGAATCTGATGGAGCAGCCTCTTGCATTTCTGGAGGACAAAAGCTTGTGGCCCCTGTCCCTGTATCTGCCGGAAATAAGCCTCGACCAGGCGGGCTATTCCTTTGTGGCATCAGTTATAACTTTGATACCGCCTGTGTTTGTATTTTTGATTGGTCAGGAATATCTGGAGCGGGGCATAGTAGCTTCGGCGTTAAAGGAGTGATTTCTATATGGAATTATGGAAAAAACAGAAAAAAATCGGAATCGCCTTTTGCATCTTTCTAAGCCTGATGTTTTTGTGTACCTTAATATCCCGGGCAGTCTATGCCTCCAAACTTCCCCAGATAACCACAAAGAAACCGGAACGGACAGCACTTATGCACAGAGTAGAGGCAGAGGGGATTGTACAGCAGGGCATGGAATATGCAGTCAACGCCCTAAGCGGCCTGCGCTGCCGAACCGTCCATGCTCATATAGGCGACCGGGTCACCACAGAAACCCTCCTGTTTGAAATCGACATGGAGGACTTGGAAGAACAGATCCGGGATCAGGAAATGACCATTCAAAAGCTGACATTAACCATTCAGGAGCAGGAGCAGAACAAAAGCCTGGCAGCAGGGGAAAAAAAGACAGAACAGAATCGGGCAAAGGAAGACTACGACCGGGCGGCAGAGAGTGCACAGGATAATGTAGATCGGGCAAAGGAAGATTTAAAAAGCGCCCAGGATGCCCTGGAAAACCTGAAACAGAGTCCGGCTGCTGCGACACCGGAGGAAGAACGTGAAAAAGCCTGGGCAGAGTACAACGTATGGGCGGCAAAAGAACAGGAGCTTCAAGGAAATCTCAAGAAAGCACAGGCAGAAAAAGAGAATGCTGATAAAAAAGTTAAAGATCTGGAAGCAGCGGGAGCAAGTGCCGATTCAAAAGAGCTTGAAGAAGCAAAGGCAAGCCTGGAGGAAGCAAAGAAGAATTTGGAAAAAGCAGAGGAAGAATATAATAACCACACATCTACCCCGGTCAATAAGCCAGACTACAGCAGTGAGGACGCAGAAAAAGCAGCCTGGGAGGAAAAAAAGAGCTCCCTGGAAGGCAGCATAGGAGCCGCTGAGCGCAGCCTTTCCGATGCCAGAAAAAGCCGTGACGACACACTCCTGGATGCAAAGCGCCGTCTGGACGATTCGGGGAAAGCTTCTGCTGCCGACAACAGCCTGGCCATCAACCGCTTAGAGCTGTCCGTCCTCAAAGAAAAACTGGAAAAATACCAGGAAGTCCTGCGTACGGGCGGCCGCATTTATCCGGAATCCGACGGAATCGTCACACGAATCCAGGTAAGTCCCGGAGAACGAATCCCTGACGGCGCAGCCATAGTCTACGCAGACCTGGAAAGTCCTCTGGAGTTCCACCTGACCTTAACAAAAGACCAGAAAAAATACGTCAACCAAGGCGATACGGCCACCTTGTCCCTGGGAAAATCCAAAGAATCCGTAACCGTAGATTACGTAGCAGCAAGCGAAGCCAGTCCGGAGCTCTTTGAAGCAATCATTTTCCTCCCGCAGGGAGTAGGAACCCTGGGACAGAGCGGTTTATTTACAACGGAAACCCAGACTGACGTCTTTAATTGCTGCATTCCCTTAGAGGCTCTCTACACAGACCAGAACGGAAGAAACTACATTTATACCCTAAAAGAAAAATCCGGAATCCTGGGCCCGGAGCTGGCCGCCGAAATCGTCTATGTAAATGTCCTGGACCAAAACGACAAATATGCTGCCATAGAAGAAGGAGTTATAGACAGCGAAACCGAGCTCATAGTAAGCACCACAGAGCCCCTGTCAGACCGAACCATAGTGCGTTACAAAGAATAAAAACAGAAGCGGCCATATCTTTCCAGGGTTTACGAAAGAATATGGCCGCAACTTATAAGCTTAATCAGAAACGGATCTTAGGCTTTAGATCACACCATATGCACCGTCAATAATAATATCTGCTCCCGTTGTGTAACCGGCGGATTCGCTGCACAACCAGATAATTGCTCCGCAGAGCTCTTCGGGCTTAGCCATTCTATGTAATGGGAACAGAGGATCCCAGGCAGCCAGCAATTCTGGTTCAACAAAATCCGGGTCAATCGACATTGGAGTGGCAACATAGCCGGGGCTGACTGCATTAACCCGAATGCCCTTATCGGCCCATTCTATAGCAAGGCTTTTGGTCATATGGATTACTCCGGCCTTTGATGCGTTATAGGCAGCCTGCCGCTGAGGAATATTGACAATGTGACCGGATATGGACGCAATATTGATCATACTTCCCTGGGTTCCTTTTTCAATCATAACTCTGGCTCCTTCACGGCAGACAATATATTCACCTGTTAGATTGATATCCAGACATTCCCGCCACTCAGCAACAGAGGCCTCAAAGGCATCCTTGTGGTAGCATACGCCGGCATTATTGATTACGATGTCAAGCTTTCCGTATGTCTCCACGATTTTGTCAATTCCGGCTTTGACACTTGCCTCATCCGTAACGTCGGCAATGATGTCAATTGCCTTTCCGCCCTCTGATTCAATAAGGTTAACCGTTTCCGCTGCTCCGGAGCGGGAGAATATGGCAATATCAGCTCCGGCTCTGGCTAATTCACGGGCAATAACTTGACCGATGCCGCGGCCGCCTCCCGTAACAAGAGCAGCCTTTCCGCTTAGTGAAAATAAGTCCTGTAAATAATTTTGCTTCATATCAAACCCTCCAAATGTATTTATTATATTTAGTTATGCCAATAAGTTCTGTTTTTTCCAGCCCTTTGCAATCTTCAACTGGATTTCTTCCAGTGTGCGGAGCCCGCTGAGAGCATCATAGGCTTCCACACAGCTTGCCCCCTCGCCGGCGGCGAATTGTATACACTGTTCCAGGGGAAATTCTCTTAAGAGGGAGGTGAGAAATGCGGCAATCGTCGTATCGCCTGCGCCTGTACCGGACAGTACACGTTCGGGGACAAAGCTTTGCTCAAAACCTTCACGTTCCGCCCACCCCGGAAGGGAAAAGCCTAATTTCTCTTCGATCCCGGTAAGAACTTTTTCTGAACCTGTTCGATAGTAGAGGCCCGGTGTGCCGCATTTAATTAAAATAATGCCTGCGCCCAATTCCAAAAGCCTGTCACCTAAAGGCTTTACAACCTTATCAATATCCAAAATCAGTGTAAGATCCTGCCCGGCCGCTTTTTTATTCAATTCATAAAACATATCTCGATCCAGCATATAGAGCAGTTCCTCCACGCTGGGAGCAAAAATATCGGTATAGGGAATAACATTCTCCAGAATTTTTTCCCAATTTGCCTGCCCAACCGGTGCCAGAGGATCGATGGCTGCCATATCCAGAGAAGTTACAGGTCCGGCCTCGGAGACATTTTTAAAAATTTGAATTAATTCACTGCCTTCATTTTCATACATTTTTTGCATAAGAGGAAGATATCCAAAATGAAACAGACTTGCATTTTGAATACTCTCCATATTCAGATCATCAAATACAAATGTGTCATTCGTTCCCGGACTGTGAAGAAAGGTTCGATCGTGCCCTGGTGATGCCAGAACAATGGAATAGGAGGTATTGGTATCATTGCACCAGCTTATATTGGCTTTTACACCATAGCTTTTTAGTTTGTCCGAAACCATATGGCCCAAGTCATCCATCGCTAACTTTCCCATTAACTCCACATTTGCTCCCAGATAGTTCATGGCAACGCCGGTATTGGCAACAACACCGCCGGTAGAAAAGCGGACGCCTTTTACATTGGTCAGTTTGCCTGGCTGCATAATATTAGCCAGATCCTCGCTGAAATCGGCAGGAAATTCCGGTGTAATATCTACACACAGATGTCCGGCTACAATTGCTTTTCTTTCATTCATAGTGAACTAACCTCTTTCTTTTTTTGACAATATAATGAATTAATTGATTGACAGGATACATATCTAATGGCATACTTTATATAAGTTAAGATAAATAAGTTAATTAAATCATATCAGATAATCAAAAAAAATCAATAGGGAATTGAATTTTTCAAAAAGAAAGGTAGGGGTTTTATGCTTCAGCAAGTGATGACAGCTCCGGGAGAGATTATATTCCGTGAAATACCGATGCCTGTGGCGGGGAAGGGACAAATAGTTATAAAAATTATGAAAATAGGAATATGCGGTTCGGATATTCATGTCTATCATGGAAAACATCCGTTTACAAAATATCCAGTTACACAGGGGCATGAAGTATCCGGTGTGATTCACGAGATTGGAGAAGGTGCAGAAGGATTTTCGGTGGGGCAGAAAGTGACCGTACAGCCGCAGATTTTCTGCGGCAAGTGTTATCCGTGTACCCATGGAAAGTACAATCTGTGCGAGAGCCTGAAGGTAATGGGGTTTCAGGATGTGGGAATGGCTTCTCATTATTTTGCGGTGGACGCAAGTAAGGTAACTCTGCTGCCGAAGCATATGGACTTTGACGAGGGAGCTATGATTGAGCCCGCAGCGGTAGCTTGCCATGCGGTATGCCGTGCGGGGGATGTCAAAGGATTGAAAATTGCGGTCCTTGGTGCAGGTCCCATTGGTAATCTGGTGGCGCAGACAGCGAAGGCTATGGGAGCTGAAAGCGTTATGATTACGGATGTCAGTGAGATCCGTTTGAAAAAAGCAGCAGAATGTGGTATAAATTATACAGTAAATACAAAACAGGAAGATTTTGGAGATGCCGTAGTGCGTTGTTTTGGTCCGGATAAAGCGGATATCATTTATGACTGTGCGGGAAATGATGTAACAATGGGTCAGGCCATTAAATATGCGAGAAAAGGGAGCGTCATCATTTTGGTGGCGGTTTATGCGGGAATGGCGAATGTGGATCTGGCAGTTTTAAATGATCATGAGCTTGATTTGAACACAACAATGATGTATCGAAATGAAGATTATCTTAATGCGATTGAACTGGTAAATGAAGGGAAAATACAACTACGGCCGTTGATGAGCAGAACCTTTCCCTTCAAGGAGTATTTACAGGCATACAGATACATCGATGAGAATCGGGAGACCTCTATGAAAATCCTTATCGATGTTCAGAACTGATAAGGAGTAATTAATGTAATGGCGAAGTATCTAAGCGTTCATAAAAAATATATTGGGAATATGAATAAACGCAATGTATTAAATTGCATTCGGGAGAATCAGCCAATTAACCGCTCCGCAATTGCGCAGATGGTAGGGCTTAGTACGCCGGCGGTTATGGCGATTACCGAAGAGCTCTTGAAGATGAAGATTATCTGCTCTGCCGGAAAAGGCGGTTCCGGTGTGGGAAAGCATCCGGAGCTGCTTAGTGTACGGGGAGATCATTTCCGATATATTGGAGTGGATGTGGGGCGGGTCAATTCCCGTGTAGTGATTACCGGACAGGATGGCGAGATACTGGCCAGCAGCAAGTGCCCTACAAAAGGAATTGAAGAGCCTTTGCACTATCTGGACAGCTTAAGTGAACAGATTAAAAGAACAATAAAGCAGACGGATATTGATTGGGAAACAATTGTAGGAGTCTGTGTAGCTATGCCGGGGCTGATAGAGGAAGAAACGGGGACGGTTATTTTTTCTCCGGATTTTGGCTGGAAGGATATTCCGCTGCAGAAATTAATGCAGGAACGATTGGAACCTTTACAGGTCATGGTAGAGAATGCAAACCGGGCACAGGCCAGGTGGGAGACACGTCCGGAGCGGAAAAACAAGGAGTCTACAATATTCTGTATTGGTCTTGGCTATGGAATTGGTTCGGCAATTATCTCAAATGGTGAGCTGTATTATGGCTCTTCCGGAACGAGCGGTGAGATTGGTCATATTATTGTGAACCCGAATGGCGCAGTTTGTCTGTGCGGCAACAACGGATGTCTGGAGGCGGTTGCCTCCGGCAGAGCAATTGCGGAGCAGGCGAGGCAGATTGTAAAGTTTGGCCATGATACGATTTTGTGCAGACTTTGCGGAGGAGATATTGAATCCATTACGGCAAAAATGGTATTTGAGGCGGCGGCTCTGCAGGATGAGGTTGCCATAAAATTAATTGATCAGGCGGCAAAGTATATTGGAGTTGCATTGGCCACAGCGATTAATATGCTGGATCCGGATACGATTTACTTATGCGGCGGCATGATGAAGAACGGCGATGATTTTCTGGAGAGGATTAAAAAGTATACGAGGGAACGGCAGATGCACTTGGCAGGACGCCATGTTGTGATATGCAGAGGAAGCCGGAATGATTTAAATGTTGCATGCGGAGCCACGCTGATGATTCAGGATTTAGGATGGAAGTTTGAAGCATTGTCTTTCTTGTATTAACTTAGAAAAAAGGAGCGAAAGCTCCTTTTTTTACGGTATTAATTTAAATATATTAAATAAATTGAAAAGATTGATTGTGCATATTGTATAATATTAAAATTTAATTTAGTATAAATATAACAAAAAAATATAAAGTTATTGACAAGGAGCAAGGCAACTGCTATTATCAATATAACTTAAATAACTTAATTTATTCTGCGCAGAGGATAATTGGTAGTGAGACTTATGTTACTTACAAATATGGAGAAGAACAGGAAAAGGAGCAACTTATGAGTAATGCAAATAAAAAGAAATCCTCCAATGCAGGGACAATGCTGAAAAATTTCTTTTTACAGAGCTGGTCCAGTGCGGTTGTTGCGATTGTTTTGCTTATTTTGATCTTTTCGACAACCACAAATTCATTTTTGACACAGTACAACCTTTTTAACTTGTCACGTACTGCGGCTGTGTATGCTTTTATTGCCGGCGCACAGCTTATGGTGGCTGTGATTGGAGGGATGAACCTTTCTGTTGGAGCGGTAGGAGCCTTGTCTTCCATTGTTCTGGGCACCGCAATTCAGGACATGGGGCTTAGCACACCGGTTGCTATAATCTTGACGGTTTTGGTTGGCGCAATCTGCGGTGTGATTAACGGACTTCTGGTGGTGAAATTAAAACTCTCCGGTTTTATTATCACACTGGCTATGTCCTTTATCTACGATGGTATTGCTACCGGTGTTTCACATGGATACGCTTATTCCCTGACAGAGAATTTTACTGCGCTGGGAAGGAGCAGGGTGGGGCCTACTTCGGGATTGTTTATTATAATGATTTTGTTTGTGGTTCTGCTGGCAGTCTTTTTCCGGAATATGCGGTTTGGCCGAAATATTCTGGCTACCGGAGGCAATGAATCTGCGGCTGCCCTGTCAGGTATTCGGGTTGACAGGATCAAAATAGCATGTAATGCCATTTCCTGTATTTTGGCCAGTGTGGCAGCCCTGCTTTGGGCTTCCAGAACCGGCACGGCGGCGTCTTCAACCGGTCAGGATTGGATGCTGTATTCCTTTGCGGTATGTGCGATTGGAGGTATTAGTTTAAATGGCGGTAATTTTACGGCAGTTGGTTTCTTCTGCGGATCATGGATTCTGACGATGATTCGGAACGGCCTTACGATGATGAATGTGGATATTTATTATGAACAGGCCTTTTTGGGAGCGATTATTTTGATAGCGGTTTCTATTGAAAGCTTAAGAACCAGGGTGGCGGAGAAAATGAGATAAGTTCAGACAATGGCGGGAACAAAAATCAGACAGATTCGGCAAATGAAGAAAAGGAGGATTTTATTAATGAAAAAAAGAATTATGGCATTATTTTTAGCAGCGGCGGTAATGGCAGCCGGCCTGATGGGATGCAAAAGCAACAGCAATGAGACGGCGGAGCTGGAAGAGAGTACGGAGGCGCCGGCAGAGGAGACGGAGGAACCTAAGGAAGCAGCCGTGAATGTGGATACTACGGAGGCGTCCGCAAATAATACCTGGAAGCCGGAGAAGGATCCTTCGGAGTATAAGATCTGCTGTTACTGGCCGGCACCGGATACATTTTTTGACAGTTATGTGCTGGAAGGTCTGGAGGCATTTGAGGCTGATTATGGTGTTGATATTGAGTGGGTAGTTGGTACGGAGTGGACTCAGGACGTGGAGAACCAGATGGTAGAAGCGAAAGTTGCGGAAGGATATAACCTGTTCCTGATTTTTGGGGCAGATACCGCAGGGGCAAATGCACTGTACTCTGAGCTGTATGATGCGGGCTGCCAGGTAGTAAATTATGCGGGACTGATGGATGAGCCGCAGAAGTCAGCATCAACACTTGCATCCGATGTATATGTGCAGGCATATAATTCCACTAAAAATCTCATTGAATTAATGGGTGGTGAGGGACAGATTATTAATGTTCTGGAACAGCTAAGCGATGTAAATACCCAGAAGCGGCAACAGGGAGTGGAGGATGCTGTTGCGGAATATGAAAATGTATCAATCGTTCAGACAGTGGCAGATATCTCCACGGTAGATCAAGGCTATGAGAAGATTTCCGATGCATTGACAGCAAACGCCGGAGCGACAGGTATCATTACAACCGGCGGCACGGCGTCACAGGGACTTGCGAATGCCCTGGCCGATTATTATGGAACAAATCAGAATGTACCGCATATCTATGCAGGCTCTATGGATCAGTCCAATGAAGTGATGGAGGCCATTGCACAAGGGCACATTGACTATACGGTAGCACAGAATGGATGGGCTATGGGATATGTATCTTCTTTGATTCTCTGCATGCTGTCCGATGGATGGGAAGCAAATGAGTTCGGACAATTTATTGACACGGGATATCTGTTTATCGATCAGTCCAATTCCGAGACATGGCAGACAGGTATTGAGGAAAATGCGGCGAATTTAATTGCAACATTGGAAACAGATTGGTTTACAAAATAAATTGTTTCAGGTTAACAGAAATTAGTGTCTGAAAATAAGGGGTTGCGCTCCGCCTTATCCGGCTATTTGCGGCAGCCCTGTTCCCGTAATTTGAGAAAAGTGATCAGCCTTTTGGCGGAGGATAAGATATGCTGGAATTGAAAAACATTTCGAAATCGTTTCCCGGCGTAAAAGCCTTGCAGGATATTTCGGTTGATTTTTTAAATGGTGAAATACATGCAATCCTGGGAGAAAACGGAGCCGGTAAAAGCACATTGATGAAAATTATTTGCGGTATATACCAGGCGGATGAGGGGGAAGTTGTTTTAGACGGCGAGACTTTACATCTTCATGGATATGGTGATGCCGTCGAACACCATATCAGTATCGTCAATCAGGAAATTAATCTGATACCAAACAGCAGCATTGCGGAAAATATCTGCCTGGACAAATTGGACAGATTTACAAAGGCAGGATTTGTAGACTGGAAAAAAGTCAATGAGGTAGCCAAAAAATATATGGATATGGTTGGGCTGGAATTTGATCCGGGCACGCCGGTCCGGCATTTGAGTGCCGCTCATAAACAGTTAATACAGATTGCGAAAGCTCTCAGTTCCGAGGCACAGGTTTTAATGCTGGATGAGCCCACGTCAAGCCTGACGCAGTATGAAGCCGATATTCTGTTTGACATTATGCGCAGATTGAAAAAACAGGGTGTGGCAATGATTTTTGTATCCCATAAGCTGGAAGAAGTGCAGGAAATCTGTGATAAGATGACCGTATTTCGGGACGGAAAGCTGGTTGGAACGGAATTGATTGAAAATGTTGATCGTGACAAAATTGTAAAAATGATGATCGGGCGGGAAAGCGTTCTGGCGTATAAAGGCCGTCTGGATGCGGAAAATCATGAAGTGGCTTTGAAAGCAGTTAATATTAACTGCCGAAAATACGGCATCCGAAACATGAGCTTTGAAGTGAAAAAAGGAGAGATTCTTGGCTTATATGGTCTGGTTGGCTCTGGCCGGACGGAATTGATTCGCGGCGTTTTGGGTGTGGAACCAATTGAGTCCGGTGATATTTATGTCTGGGGAGAGAAGGTAAAGCTTACGAGCCTGTCCACAAGCCTGCATAAATATAGGATTGGTTATGTGACAGAAAACCGGAAGGAGGAAGGACTCTTTCTTGACAACACGGTTGAGATGAATATAGGAATGAATTCATTGGAGAAATTTTTTAGGACCAAACTCCCCTTTATCAATCTTCGAATGGAACGCAATAACGCACAGGATTTTGTTGAGCGTCTGGAGATTAAGACACCGAAGCTTGCGACAAAGGCCGGAAGCTTGTCCGGCGGGAATCAGCAGAAGATAAGTATTGCAAAATGGCTTTCGGCGAATTGCGACATTATTGTGATTGACGAACCTACGGTAGGGGTAGATATCGGCGCCAAGGAATATATCCATAATTTGATTTGGAAGCTGGCGAAAGAAGGGCAGAAGGCAGTTGTGCTGATTTCGTCCGATATGAACGAGGTGATATCGCTGTCCAGAAGGATGCTGATTTTCAAGGATCAGGAAATCGTTGCGGAATTAAAGGGGGAAGAATTTTTTGAACAGCCCGGCAATGTGATTTCGGAAAAAATCGGTGAATATTTTGTTTAATATGGATACGGTAAATTTATATAGATAATAAGCGAAAGGAGACGGACATGCAAAGATTTGGCGAGGTTATAAAAGTAAAGCCTGAGAAATATGAGGAATACAGGAAGCTTCATGACAATATCTGGCCGGGAATTGTGGAAAAGACACGTGCAGTTAATATTCAAAATTTTACTATCTTTTACAGAGATGGGTACCTTTTTAAATATTTTGAATATATCGGTGACAATTATGAAGAGGATATGAAAAAGCTGGCTGAAGATGAAGAAAATATCAGGTGGCTGACGCACACGGATCCATGCCAAGAGCCGGTGGACAGCGCAGGCGCTGATGAGTGGTGGGCGTCGATGGAGAATATTTTCCATATATTATGATGTGAACGTATAGAAAACGGAGAAAGAGAGTTGAGATTATGAAAAGATCGGAAGTTAATGCGGCAATTAAATGGGCTATTGAGCTTTTGGATGAGTATAAATTCAAGCTGCCCCGGTTTGCCTATTGGTCAATGGAGGAGTGGGAAGCAAATAAGGATAACATTGATACGCTTCGTGAGGTAATGTCCGGTTGGGATATTACGGATTTTGGAAGCGGAGACTTTGACAAAATCGGAGCCGTTTTGTTTACAATTCGCAATGGGAAACTGGGAAAACCAGAGATTGGTTCCCCATATGCGGAAAAAATTCTTATCTTCAAGGAAGGACAGCGGCTTCCGATTCACTATCATGTGGAAAAGACAGAGGATATCATTAACCGTGGCGGCGGAAGTATGGAGGTCCGCTTTTATAACAGCAATAAAGATGGATCTGTAGACTATGTCAATGATGTTGAGTATTACAGCGATGGCATTCGCTGTGTGGCGAAAGCAGGAGAGCCGGTTGTTATTACAACAGGAAACAGTATCCGCTTAGTTCCCTATGTAAATCATACCTTTGGAGCTAAGGCGGGAGACGGCGCATTGATTTGCGGCGAGGTTTCCAAAGTAAATGACGATAATACGGACAATTATTTTGCGGAACCGACAGCCAGGTTTGCGGATATTGAAGAGGATGAGCCGATTCTCTATCCGCTGTGCAATGAATATGATAAGCTTTTCCCCAAGAGCCCATAGAAAATATTTGTTTCTGCTCTTTTAGGGATTTATATCTTTAGGTGAAGGCTCACGAAAAGCCGGACATTTATATAAGGCAGAGGGAAAAGCGCCCTCTGCCTTATTGCTTCCTGGTTCGGTAAAGCCGTACATGAAAGAGCGTTATTCTTCTGTTTCTTTTGTGTCGTCAGCGTCTTCTGTGCTGTTCCCGGGAGCCGCCGCTTTATCCAGAGCCCGTTCCACCGCATCCAGAATCACAAGAGAAGTATATTGATTTTCCTCCGGATATGTAATATGATCAAGAGACTGAGAAGCAATAATCTGTTCTGCAAGGCTGTCAAGCGCAGGTTCCATCAAAGGATACATAGTAGAAACCATTTCGCTGACATTTACCATCTGGATAGAAGCAATGGAATCTTTATCCACAGTAACAGCAATATCCACAGCATTGCCGTTCAGCATTATGGAAGAAGTATAGACGCCAGGCACATATTTATCAGAAGTATCAGTGGAATCCGGTTTGCTGTCCTTCGGAGCAAACATAAATACCAGAAGAAGGATGAGAATAATACCCAGGGCCACAAAAATGCCGGTATAAATTAACTCCTTCATGCGGAGGACCACAATTTTAGTTTTCGAGCTCAAGGAAAGCCCCTCCTGTACAATTCGATTGCTATAGCTTATGCAAAAAAAAGAGGGAATATGATTGGAAAAGCAGGAAACCGTATAAGAAATAAAGGGATGTATAAACTAGAGAGTTAATATATCAAAACCAGGGCAGAAAGGAGTCAGGGAATATGAAAAAAAACAGCCAGACCGTTATAAAAGAATATCTGATGATAGTGATCGGAACGGGGCTCATAGCCTTTGCCGTAGCTTCCATCTACGATCCTTCCGGTTTTGTCACAGGAGGCTTTTCCGGTCTGGCTATAATTGTGAAACAGCTTACTGAAGATATAGTTCCCGGCGGTGTATCTCTGGCTGTTACGAACTTTGTCTTAAATATCCCTGTATTTCTTATTGCAATCCGCCTAAAGGGGTGGAGGTATATTGTAAAAACAGTCTTTGGAACCGTGATATTATCCATCTGGCTGGCAATTTTACCGGTAATTCCCATAGCAGAAGGCGATTTTCTGCTGACAGCTCTCTATGGAGGCGTGGTGATGGGCATTGGAATTGGCCTTGTATTCTTGAGTCAGGCCACTACGGGCGGTACAGATCTTATAGCAGCCATTATTCAGCATTTCTGGCGGCACTACAGCATAGCGGATATTATGCAGGTAATAGATGCATTCATCGTCCTGGCGGGAGCTTATCTTTTTGGTATC
The DNA here is from genome assembly GCF_036941035.1 of Candidatus Merdisoma sp. JLR.KK006. Taxonomy (NCBI): domain Bacteria; kingdom Bacillati; phylum Bacillota; class Clostridia; order Lachnospirales; family Lachnospiraceae; genus Candidatus Merdisoma; species Candidatus Merdisoma sp. JLR.KK006. The sequence continues at coordinate 217,666 of NZ_JAYMNS010000004.1, forward strand.
CAGATGGCCCTCTACGCAGTAATATCCATCTACCTGGTATCCAAAGTGTCAGACGGCATTATAGAAGGGCTGAAATTTTCCAAGGCCGCCTTTATCATCACGAAAAAACCGGATGAGCTGTCCCGGATATTGATGGAAGATTTGAGCAGAGGAGTAACAGGCCTTTCCGCAACAGGCATGTATTCCGGAGAAAAGAAAAACATGCTTTTTTGCGTGGTTTCCCGAAAGGAGATTGTGCGCTTAAAAGAGCTGGCCTTAAGTCTTGATCCGGATGCTTTTGTGATAGTGACAGATGTTCGGGAGGTTTTAGGAGAAGGCTTTATCGAGTCCTGATCTTGGAAATGATTTCTTTTGTGAACAATGTATAGGGAAAAAATTGGAATAAAATCCCGGAAAATCGAGGAAATGCATAAATTTTTTTGTATTTCCTCTTTTCTTTTTTGTAATTTTGCATTAATATATAGATTAGGTATTTTTATTTTCACATAAAAAAGGGGTATTTTTATTGGCCATATTGTCGGAGAAATCAGAAGGGCATAATTGGCGATATGCACAAAGAAACTAGCAGAAGGAGCAAGAAAGACTATGATTTCAAACCAGATATTACAGAACACGATTGAGGGGTTGAAGGGGATTACCCGAATTGATCTTTGCATCATTGATACAGAAGGAAAAGTATTGGCCTTCACGTTTCCGGAGGCGGACACCTATACGGGCTCCGTACTGGCATTTATTGATTCTCCGGCGGACAGCCAGGTGATACAGGGATTCCGGTTTTTTAAGGTTTTCGACGAAAACCAGCTGGAGTATATTCTGCTAATCAATGGAGGCAGTGAGGATGCCTACATGATTGGGAAAATAGCGGTTTTTCAGATTCAGAATCTTTTGGTTGCCTATAAGGAGCGCTTTGATAAAGATAACTTTATCAAGAATCTGCTTCTGGACAATCTGCTTTTGGTAGATATTTATAATCGAGCAAAGAAGCTTCATATTCAGGCAGAGGTTCGCCGGGGAGTTTATGTGATTGAGACGGGGAGAGAAAAGGACAGCGCATCTTTGGAAAGTCTGCGGACTCTCTTTGGCACTAAGTCCAAAGATTTCATTACTGCCGTAGATGAGAAAAATATCATCGTAGTTAAGGAACTAGCTGAGAATGAAGGCTATCCGGAGATGTATAAGACAGCTAAAGTAATTAAGGATCTGCTTGCAAACGAGGAAGAAGAGCAGATACATATTGCTTACGGGACCATCGTGGGAGAGATTAAAGAAGTATCACGTTCCTACAAAGAGGCACGTATGGCTTTGGACGTAGGGAAGATCTTCTTTGAAGAGAGGGATATTGTGGCATACAGCACATTGGGAATCGGGCGGCTGATTTATCAGCTTCCCATCCCTCTGTGTAAGATGTTTATCCGAGAGATTTTTGACGGGAAATCCCCGGATGATTTTGATGAAGAAACGCTGACTACTATTAACAAATTTTTTGAAAACAGTCTGAATGTTTCTGAGACCTCCAGACAGCTCTACATTCACCGGAATACACTGGTATACCGCCTGGATAAGCTTCAGAAAAGTACAGGCCTGGATCTTCGGGTATTCGAAGATGCCATTACCTTCAAGATTGCTCTGATGGTTGTGAAGTATATGAAGTACATGGAGACCATAGACTATTAAAGACAGCAAGAGTCCGAGCAGCGCCGAAAAGATTTGCAGATGCACAGGCGGGTGCGGAACTCAAAACAGGAGATTGAAAAGCACTGAGGAGAGAAAAAATGATCGATTTGGAAAATGTGACAAAAGCCTATTCCACAGGCAATCATGCCCTGAACGGCGTCAGCCTGCACATTGATAAGGGCGAATTTGTCTTTATTGTAGGAGACAGCGGATCAGGAAAATCCACCCTGATCAAGCTTTTGCTGAAAGAGCTGGAACCTACATCGGGAACGATTAAAGTAAATGGAATTAACTTAAATAAGATGAAACAGAGGTCCGTTCCCAAATACCGCCGGAAGATTGGAGTGGTGTTTCAGGACTTCCGTCTGCTGAAGGACAGGAATGTATATGAAAACATAGCATTTGCCCAGAGGGTTGTAATTACCCCCTCAAAGACCATTCGTAAAAATGTGCCGGCCATGCTGTCCCTGGTGGGATTGGCCGAGAAGTACAAGTCTTATCCCAAGCAGCTTTCCGGCGGAGAACAGCAGAGAGTGGCTCTGGCCCGGGCTTTGGTAAACAAGCCCAACATTCTTCTGGCGGACGAGCCTACAGGAAATCTGGATCCGAAGAACTCCAAGGAGATTATGAAGCTTCTGGAGACCATCAACGAAAGAGGGACCACCGTTGTGGTAGTAACCCATAATCAGGAGATTGTGGATCAGATGAAGAAGCGAGTGATTGCAATGCATAGAGGCGTCATTATCAGTGACGAGCGTAAAGCTGGGTACATACAACATGCGAATTAGCACCATTGGCTACTGCTTAAAGCAGGGCCTGAAAAATATCTGGAGAAATAAGATGTTTTCTCTGGCTTCCGTTGCAACCATGTCCATCTGTATTTTTCTGTTCGGCCTTTTTTTCTGTGTAGTGCAGAACTTTCAGTATATGGTGAAGGAAGTAGAGAGCGGCGTATCAGTGACGGTGTTTTTTGATGAAGCAGTTTCTTTTGATCAGGCAGCTATGGATGAAATTGGCGCCAAGATTAGGGCAAGAGACGAGGTGGAGGAAGCGGAGTTTGTTTCGGCAGATCAGGCATGGGAAGAATATAAGTATATTTACTTTGCAGAGGCTCCGCAGCTTGCAGACGGATTTGCCAACGACAACCCTTTGGCTAAGCAGGCTCATTATGTGATCCATCTGAAGGATGTGGAGGATCAAAACAGTTTAGTAGAGTATCTGGAGTCTATGGAGGGAATCCGCAAAGTCAATAAATCTGTAGAAGTAGCCAAGATTTTGTCCAGCTTTAATTTGCTGATAGGCTATGTGTCAGTAGCCATTATCATTCTGCTGCTGTGTGTGTCAGTATTTCTGATCAGCAATACAGTAACTATCGGAATTGCGGTTCGGAAGGAAGAAATTGCCATTATGAAGCTTATCGGTGCAACCAATTCCTTTGTGAAAGCTCCCTTTGTAGTGGAGGGACTTCTGATTGGATTGATAGGAGGTGCGATCCCCTTAAGTCTTTTGTATCTGCTCTATACGAGACTTATGAATTATATGGGAGGACAGTTTAATGATCTGGCCGGACTGATCCAATTCCTGCCGGTAGATGTGATGTTTCAAACACTGATTCCTGTGGGGATGGCTCTGGGAGCAGGTATCGGATTTTTCGGAAGCTATCTTACGATTCGGAAGCATTTGAGAGTTTGAAATCGGCAGATAAAGAGGGATACTGAAAGAGATGAAAAGAAAGCATTATATTCATATGCTGCTTTTGGCAGCGATTTTGACAATAACAATCGTTTATTCTGGGAGAGCCCCGGTATGGGCTTCGGAAGCAGAGATTTCCGCTGGAGGTTCAACTTCTGAGAATTCGTCAGGAGGTTCAACTTCCGAGAAAACAACTTCGTCTGGTTCTGCTCAAAAGATAAACACAGATGAATTGGAGAAGAAGAAGGAGGACGCATTAAATAAAATTGAGGATATCAAATCAGATTTAAATCAGATAAAGAAAAATATTGAGCAGTTAGAAGCCGATAAGAACAATCTGAAAAGCTACATTGCCCGCCTGGATCAGGAGGCGGCTTCTCTTTCAGCGCAGATTCAGAAGCTGAATGAAGATATTGAGGCAAAAAAGGAGGAGATTGTTCAGGCGGAGGAAGAACTTGATGAAGCTGAACGGGTGGCAGATCAGCAGTATGAGGATATGAAGCTTCGGATTCAATATCTCTATGAGGCTGGGAACCCTTCTTATCTGGAGATGCTTTTGACTGCTGACAGCATTGGGGACTTTTTGAATAAGTCTGCCTATGTAAAAGAAGTGTCACAATATGATCGAAAGATGATGGATGAATATATCGCTCAAAAGGAGGCGGTTGCCGCAGCAAAGGAAGTTTTGGAATCTGAGGAGGAAGAATTGAACTTGATGGCAGATGCTGCCGAGGAACAGAAGGAAACGGTAGATGCCCTCATTAAGAAAAAGACGGCAGAGATCCAGAGTTACCAAGCTCAGATTGATAGCCAGAACAGTGATGCGGCAGAGTTTCGTGAGGATCTGGAAGAGCAGGAGAAGCTTCTGAATCAGATTGAAGAACAGATTGCAGCAGCGGCTCTTGCCAATGCCAGCATGGACGATGGAGACGGAGGAGCTTCTGGGTTTGTCTGGCCTTGTCCCAGCAGCAGACGGATTACCAGTGAGTTTGGTCCAAGATCACAGCCTGTTCCGGGAGCCTCTACCAATCATAAGGGGATAGACATTGGAGCTTCTCATGGGTCATCCATTGTGGCGGCAGCAGCAGGGAGAGTTACCACGTCAACCTATAGCGGCTCGGCTGGAAATTATATAGTAATTTCTCATGGCAATGGGCTTTCCACGGTATATATGCATTGTTCAGCCCTTTACGTATCGGTAGGCGAAGCAGTTAGTGCCGGACAGAGCATTGCGGCGGTGGGATCGACTGGCTTCTCCACGGGTCCGCATCTGCATTTTGGCGTGATTAAAAATGGAGCTTATGTGAATCCGCACAATTATGTGGGATAGAATAAAAGAAAATAGCGTATAGTTAAATAAGGAAACCAGGGGGGATGCCGCAGAACAAGACACAAGTAAGAAACTTGTTTTGCGACAGCCCCCTTCGGTTGTAGGAGATGAGAACAACATGAATGACAAAAAACAATTGTGGAAAGGAATAGCGATCGGATTTGCTCTGACCTTGATCCTGATCCAGACAGTGATGTTCTGTAATAATTTTCTGAGTGAAAAATCAGAAAAAGAAAAACAGATTAATCTGACAGATGAGCAAATACAGGAAAAGCTCACGGAGATTGAATCTCTGATGAATGAGTATTATTTGGATGAACTGGATTCAGAACAGATAGAAACCTGGCTTTACAAAGGGGCAGTGGCGGGGCTCGGTGATCCTTATGCGGCCTATTATACACAGGAGGAATATCAAAGCCTGCGTGATTCCACCAATGGCAGCTATTGCGGGATTGGCGTGGAAATTTCGCAGAATATTTCCACAGGTATTGTTACAATTACCAGAGTTTTTGAGGATGGGCCGGCAATGGAGGCAGGGATACGCCCGGGAGATATTCTTTATAAGGTGGGGGATGAAGAGGCAACTGGCCAGGACTTAAACATGATTGTTTCTATGATAAAAGGGGAAGAGAATACAGAAGCTCACATTAGTGTTGTTCGGGATGGTGAAGATGATTATTTGGAATTTCAGGTAAAGCGGCGAACGATTGAGATCCAGACGGTTGGGTATGATATGCTGGAGGATCAGATAGGCTATATTTCCATAACTTCTTTTGATGACGTAACAACGGACCAGTTTATGAAGGCTATGGATGATCTGGAGTCTCAGGGACTTGAGGGACTGGTTATTGATCTGCGTAATAACGGAGGCGGTCTTGTTTCCAGTGTGTGCGCAATTTTGGATAGGCTGCTTCCGGAAGGCCTGATTGTTTATACGGAAGATAAATATGGGAACCGTGAGGAAGAAACCTCTGACGCAGAAAATTATTTTGATAAACCGCTGGTGGTCCTGGTAAATGGAAACAGTGCAAGTGCATCAGAAATTTTTGCCGGAGCCATCAAGGATTATGAATTGGGTTCTCTTGTGGGAACTACAACCTATGGAAAAGGGATTGTGCAGAAGATTTATCCTCTAAGTGACGGGACGGCAGTGAAGCTGACAGTTTCCAAATATTATACGCCAAAGGGAAATAATATTCATGGAATAGGTATTGATCCAGACGTGGAGATAGATTTGGATGAGGATTTGAAAAAAGAAGCAGTAGTTACTGTGGGAGAAGATAATCAGGTACAAAAAGCTATAGAAGTGTTGAAAGAAGAAATGAAATAGATGTGACTGTAAGATGAGCCGGAATCCTTAAGATGAGAAAGGATTCCGGCTTATTTTGCTGTTAGTACAAGAATGTTGCAATGTAATGAAAATAAAAAAACAAAACGCTCATAAAATATCGGAATGATT
>NZ_JAYMNS010000040.1:0-31485 GCF_036941035.1 Candidatus Merdisoma sp. JLR.KK006
TAAAAAAATACAAACAGCACTATTCTTTCCATCATATCCCCTTGCAACGATATTTATTGGAAAACCCAGGATAGCTGCTACCGCATGATTTCATTCATGCATAAGATATAAAGAAAGAATACAAAAACAGAGGGAGAAAGTTATGCAGAAATTCTTTAAAAGCCTGCCGTTCAAATTATTGGTGGGTGTAATCGTAGGTATCATATTGGGACTGGTGGCAAATGACGCCATAATGAATGTAGTAGTAACCGTCAAGCAGGTGCTTGGACAGCTAATCACTTTCTGCGTGCCGCTGATCGTTATCGGCTTCATTGCCCCATCCATCACAAAACTGGGAAATAACGCATCCAGGATGCTGGGGGTAGCTTTGGTACTGGCCTATGTTTCCTCCATTGGAGCGGCCCTGGCTTCCATGGCAGTAGGCTTTGGCCTGATTCCACACCTTTCCATTGTAACCGAAGTGGAGGGATTAAAAGAGCTTCCGGCAGTTCTGTTTGAGCTGGAGATTCCCCCGGTAATGTCCGTCATGAGCGCCCTGGCTTTTTCACTGCTGGTGGGCCTTGGAGTTACCTGGACCAAATCTCGTCAGCTTGAGAATATTTTGAATGAATTTCAGTCAGTTGTATTGTCCATTGTAACCAAGGTCGTGATCCCGATCCTGCCTTTCTTTATTGCTTCTACTTTTTGCGGATTGGCCTATGAGGGAAGTATTACCAAGCAGTTCCCTGTATTTGTCAAGGTGATCGTAATTGTTATGGCCGGACATTTTCTGTGGATGCTTCTGCTCTATGCCCTGGCAGGCGCTTATTCCGGAAAGAATCCTGTAGAAGTAGTGAAGCATTATGGTCCGGCTTATATCACGGCAGTGGGAACCATGTCATCTGCCGCAACGCTGGCCGTGGCTCTGCGCTGCGCCAAGAAGTCTTCCGTTCTCCGTGAAGACATGGTAGATTTCGGCATTCCGCTTTTTGCCAATATTCATCTATGCGGCTCTGTGCTTACGGAGGTGTTTTTCGTAATGACCGTTTCACAGATTCTATATGGAAAGCTTCCATCCCTGGGAACCATGATTCTCTTCTGCCTGCTCCTTGGCGTATTTGCTATCGGGGCGCCGGGCGTGCCGGGAGGAACCGTTATGGCATCTCTGGGATTGATTACGGGTATCCTGCTTTTTGACGGAACAGGAACCGCATTGATGCTGACGATCTTTGCTCTTCAGGACAGCTTCGGAACGGCCTGCAATGTAACAGGCGACGGAGCTTTAACCCTGATGCTGACGGGATATGTGGAGAAGCACCATATTAAGGCGGAGCAGTCACATTTATAAAGAAAACATGAATATGTAAAATGAGGGAAAAAGCAGTCATATAAGAGCTTGGTATATAGAAAATAGGAAATAGGAAATAGAATATAAGGGGCTGCTGCAAAGCAGATTATCTGGTAGAAATAATCATGGTAGTCTGCTCTGCGGCAGCTTTTTTATGTTTACGTGAGCAAAAGGTTAAAAAGAGCTGACTTAACCGTATATTTAAAAATACCGCCAGGTCTTACATATATCACCCGATTTTGTATTATAGATAAAGATACAAAGAAAAATAAAAAATTTGAAAAATGCAAAACCTTTTTGCAAAGCCTGTCGTCTAATAATTACAGAGAGGAGGAAAGAGCTGATGCGAGCAGAAGCATTACAAAAGAAAGTAGAGGAAACGGTCTTAGATTCCTACGAAGCCATGTATCGCCTGGCATATACTTATGTGCGAAACGAAGAAGATGCATTGGACATTGTTCAGGAGAGTGTGTACAAAGCAATTAAGCATTCCGCATCCGTAAAGCAGGAAACCTATATAAAGACCTGGTTATGGAGAATCGTTATGAATACGGCCCTTGATTTTATCCGCAAAAACCAAAAGGAAGTAGCGGTAGAAGACTTTTATGAGGCCGGAAGAGAGGACAGCTACCAGGATTTTGATACCATAGAAGCATTGGAAATACTGGACGAAAAGGAGAAAGCAGTTGTAGTGCTTCGGTTTTTCGAGGATCAGAAGCTCAGTGAGATTGGAAAGATTCTAAATGAAAATACCAACACAGTGAAGACCATTTTGTACCGGAGCCTGAAAAAGCTGAAGCTTAAGCTTGCGGAAGGAGGACTAAGCTATGAGGGATAAAAGATTGGAAGAGATGAAGCAGGATTATGAAAATATCAGGATTCCAAAGGAGCTGCGTCAGCGGGTGGAAATGGGAATCCGGGAAGCAAAGGAGGAAAAGAATATGAAAAAGAAATCAAAGGTAATGGTATATGTAGGGCGAGTTGTGGGAGGCGTTGCGGCAGCTATGCTGGTTATTACGGTAATGGCAAATTCCGGAGCAGCTATTGCCCATGCCATGGCAAAGATACCGGTGATCGGGGCCATTGCAGAGGTAGTGACTTTCCGGGAATATGAGAGCTCAGAGAATAATATGACAGCAAATATCAAGATTCCGGAGGTTAGCGTAAAGAACGAGGACGGCACCACCAATGAGGAAACCACTCAGAAGATTAATAAGAGCATCCAAGAATACACAGACGAAATTATTGCACAGTATGAAGCAGATGTAAAAGCCGCAGGCGAGGGTGAGGGCCATATGGACGTAGAGCTTGACTATTCCGTCATTACCGACAGTGACCGGCTGTTCTCCATTCGTTTTGACCAGCTCCTTGTTATGGCAAGCGGCACCCAGATGGTGAAAATTTATCACATTGACAAGCAGACAGGAGAGATGATCAATCTGTCCGGACTGTTTAAGGAGGGCGTTGACTTTGCAGGGCCCATTTCCGAGAATATCAAACAGCAGATGAAAGAACAGATGGCGGCGGATGAGATGATCACCTATTGGGTAGACAGCGATACGCCGGAGTGGGATTTTGAATCTGTAAAAGAGGATACCACATTCTATGTGAACAAAGCCGGAAAGCTGATGATCGTTTTTGACGAGTACGAGGTGGCCCCCGGATATATGGGAAGCGTAGAATTCGAGATTCCTACGGAGGTTGTACAGGACTTGGTGCAGGAGGGGTTCTTGAAGTAGTTGCCATTTAGAGTTAAGAATTTACTTTGTTTTTTTGTAATAAAATAAAATCGCTGTATCTTATGTATTCACTGAGGTGCAGCGATTTCTTTATGTTTCATGCTAAAGTAATTTACTCTTTTCATACGTAGATTAAGAATGGATGTTAGCTTCGGAAATAAAAATAATAAAAACGGAATTGAAAAAACAAAATGGAAAGAATATAATGAAATTCATTAAATTATAAAATGAAAAGGGAAGGGTACTACTTATGGAAAGAAAAAATGTATGGCTTACCTATAAGGAAGAGCAGTTAAAAGAATTGGAAGAAGTATGCATCCGCTATAAGACTTGCCTGGATGAAGGCAAGACGGAGAGAGAATGTGTGAAAACAGCGGTAAAGATGGCAGAAGAGGCGGGGTATAGAAATCTGCAGGATTTGATTCAAAGGGGAGAGACATTAAAACCTCAGGATAAGGTTTACGTCTGCCAAATGGAAAAATCGGTAGTACTGTATCATTTGGGAGAGCGTTCCTTAGAGGAGGGGATGAATATACTTGGAGCACATATTGACTCTCCACGGGTAGATGTAAAGCAGGTGCCGCTTTATGAGGATACGGAATTCGCTTATCTGGATGGACATTATTACGGCGGCATAAAAAAATATCAGTGGGTGGCGATCCCATTGGCGATTCATGGGGTTGTGGCGAAAAAGGATGGAAGCAAGGTGGACATTGTTATTGGAGAAAAGGAAGATGATCCTGTGTTTGCATTTACGGATTTGTTGATTCATTTATCGGCTAAGCAAATGGAGAAAACAGGTGAAAAAATTATTGAGGGAGAGCAGCTGGATCTGCTTTTTGGGAATCGTCCCCTTAAAGGAGAAAAAAAGGAGGCGGTGAAGAGCAACATACTGCGCCTCTTAAAAGAATCCTATGATATGGAGGAGGAAGACTTTCTGTCTGCTGAATTGGAAATTGTACCGGCGGGCAAGGCCAGAGATTGCGGAATCGATGGCAGTATGATTATGGGCTATGGGCATGATGACAGAGTGTGTGCCTTTACCTCCTTGATGGCTATGCTGGAGCTGGAGCAGGTGGAGAAAACAGCCTGCTGTATTTTGATAGATAAAGAAGAGATCGGGAGTGCCGGAGCTACCAGTATGGAGTCACGATTTTTTGAAAACTCTCTGGCAGAGGTGATGGAGCTGAGAGAGGGCTATTCGGAATTGAAGCTCCGCCGGGCTATGTCCCGTTCCCGGATGTTATCTTCGGATGTGAGTGCGGCTTATGATCCCATGTTTGGAGACGTATTTGAAAAGCGAAATGCAGCATATTTTGCAAATGGCATTGTATTTAACAAATATACAGGAAGCAAAGGAAAGAGCAGATCCAACGATGCGAATGCAGAGTATATGGCAGTTCTGCGTGCAATTATGGAACGAAATGATGTGGCATTTCAGACAGCGGAGCTGGGGAAGATCGATGCTGGCGGCGGAGGAACCATTGCGCTGATTTTGGCAAACTATGGAATGGAAGTAATTGACAGCGGCGTGGCTGTACTTTGCATGCACGCACCGTGGGAGATTGTGAGCAAGGCAGATGTATACGAAGCTGTGAAGTGCTATCGGAGTTTTTTAAAGGAAGCTTAATGTATTAAAATTGGTTTTAAAAGGATTAAAAGGGAGGAATACATTTATGGGCGAAATGAAGCAGGAGAAGCTGGCTGATATATATCTTGCAATTTTAAAGGAAGAGCTAATGCCGGCTATGGGATGCACGGAGCCGATTGCCATTGCTTACTGTGCGGCCAAGGCACGGGAGGTGCTGGGGACTTTGCCGGATCAGGTGCAGATAGGAGTGAGCGGGAATATTGTAAAAAATGTGAAAAGTGTGATTGTGCCCAACACGGACGGGTTAAAGGGGATTGCTGCTTCGGCTGCGGCCGGAATTGTGGGAGGACGACCGGAAAAGGTGTTGGAGGTTATTGCAGAGGTAACATCGGAACAAAAACAGCAGATGAGAGAGTTTTTGGCCCAGGTTCCCATAAAGATACAACCTCTGGATACGGAAGAACAGCTGGATATTTTAGTGACCCTGCATGCCGAAAAGGAACAGGCCAGTGTGCGAATCAGCGGATTCCATACAAATATTGTGCAGGTAATAAAGAATGGGGAGACGCTTTACGAATCTGGTGTAGTGGCTGCTACGGAGGTGAAGCTGACAGATCGGAGTCTTTTAAAGGTTGAGGATATTTATGCTTTTGCCGAACAGGTGGAGATTTCTAAAGTGCAGGAATTGCTGGATAGGCAGATTGAATGCAATTGGGCGATAGCTGAGGAAGGGCTGCGTCATCCTTATGGGGCCAATATCGGTAAAGTATTGCTAAAAACAGAAGGGAATACTCTGAAAACAAAAGCTCGGGCTTATGCGGCAGCAGGTTCAGATGCCCGAATGAACGGCTGTGAGATGCCTGTGATTATCAATTCCGGAAGCGGCAACCAGGGAATGACTGCTTCTGTGCCGGTGATTGTCTATGCCAGGGAGCTAGGACTTCCGAAAGAGAAACTGTATCGGGCATTGGTGCTGTCAAATTTAATTACAATTCATCAAAAGACGGGTATCGGACGATTGTCTGCTTACTGCGGTGCTGTTAGCGCAGGCTGCGGTGCAGGCTGTGGGATTGCTTATTTGCAGGGCGGGGATCTGAAAGTAATTTCCCATACACTTGTCAATGCATTAGCCATTGTATCGGGCATTGTGTGTGATGGCGCCAAAGCTTCCTGCGCCGGGAAAATTGCCGCAGCTGTGGATGCCGGAATTTTTGGCTATCAGATGTACTGTGAAGGCCAGGAGTTTGAGGGAGGAGATGGGATTGTCTCCAAAGGTGTGGAGAACACCATTCACAATGTGGGGAGGCTTGGAAAAATTGGGATGAAAGAAACGGATAAAGAAATTATTCGGATTATGACAGAATGTTAGAGCTATTCTTCCAGCGGAATATGAGCTGAATATGATGGTGGATTCAGGGAAAAATCTCAATGGAAAAGTTTCTGTCCGGGTACATGGAAAGCGTGGAATTCATACATAAATAATAAGAATACAGAATAAATCAGTGCGGCTGCTTCTTACCACGAGGTATGGGGCAGTCGTTTTTTGTCTGAAAAAGCTGATTGAATTTTTGATGCAAATTAGATATTATTTAATCTATCAATAACTCTTTCAAAAGAGGATTATTTTGTTCAGGTCGGTTCGGCCGCATTTCTCAAAACATAATAAACTGGGCTGAGGGGAGGTAAAAAAGAAAAACGCTATCGTTGTAAAAATGTTAGAATCTGTTATAATTTAAGAAAGGAAACGAATATGAAAGATATTGAGGTTCAATGGCATCCGGGATTCGTGGCAGCCATGAATCTTGAATTGGCCGGCAACCGGGCTGATTTGATTTATGAAAAAGAATATAATTTAAATATGAAACCATTGGCCATAGACCTTTTGGTAATTAAAAAGAATGCTCATGTTCAGATTGAAAATGAAATAGGTAAATTATTTCGAGGGCATAATATTATGGAGTATAAATCGCCGCAGGATCATCTGGATATTGACGTGTTTTATAAATCAGGAGCATATGCCAGTTTGTATAAGGCATATGGGGAATGTGTAGATGATAGGACGGTGGAGGACATAACTGTTTCCATAGTCAGGGAAGCAAAGCCGGTTGGTTTATTTAACTATTTTGAAAAACATGGTGTGAGGATGACAAATCCATATCAAGGGATATATTACATATTGGACAATGTTCTTTTTCCAACACAGATCATTGTTACCGGAGAATTAGATAAAAGAAACCATATTTGGCTGAAAGCCTTGTCCGATAAAATGGAAAAACAAGATTTAAAGGAATTATTAGAACATGTTAATGCTCTTTCAAAGAAACAGGAAAAGGAGCTTGCGGATAGTGTATTGGAGGTAAGTATCAAAGCCAATTGCCACATTGCCAATGAATTGCGAGGAGGTGATAGCGTGTGTAACGCATTATTGGAACTAATGGAGCCGGAGATAAATAAAATTGTTGAATCAAAGGTTCAGGAAGCTATTCAGAAAGCTGTAAGGAGTTTTCGGGATCTGGGTGCGGATAATGAGAAAATCAGGGAAATACTTATGAAAAACTATGCACTTACATCAAAAGAGGCAGGTATGTACCTGTAGGTAAGCTGTTTGCAAACAGAAATAATTCGGCTCATTTATGAAATGGCGGGAAGATATGGTTTCTTAAAATATCCTATCTTCCCGCCATTATTTTGAAATACTTATTGGTGAACAGCTTCTTTTGCAAAAATAATGCAAAAATAATATAAAATAATAGACACAAAGGATCAGAAATCTCTTGACAAATCAGGTTTATAAGTATAGACTAATAAGAAAAAGGTTTATACTTATAAACCAAACAAAAAACGAAAGACATAAATCATGACATTCAATCATACGGAGCATGCTCCTGCCAAAGCTATATGAGCAGGACTAAGGTTTCTTGTATTCGAAAACAGGAGGAATACATATGGACTACCACATCAATGAAAGCGAATACCGTCTGATGGATATCCTATGGGATGTGGAGCCTGTCAATTCCATGGAATTGGTAGGTCTGTGCAGAGAAGGGCTGGGATGGAAAAAGTCTACTACTTACACCATCTTACGCAGCCTGGGAGAAAAACAGATTGTCAGAAATGAAAATGCCATAGTTCGCACCCTGGTATCCAGGGGACAGATACAGCGGCAGGAAAGCAGAGAATTTCTGGAGAAAAAATTCCGGGGAAGCCTGCCTGCCTTTATCGCCGCATTTCTTCAGGAGGAAAAGCTGACAAAGAAAGAAGCCCGGGAGCTTCAGGAGCTGATTAATCAGGCATCGGAGGAGGGGGAGGAATGACAGCATTTTTAAATCAATTATTACAAAATAGTTTGTCAGGAACCGTATTGATCTTGGGAATTCTCCTCTTTCGCAAAATTACAGGGGACTTATCCAAATTGTATGTCCGGATTCTCTGGCTGGTCTTGCTTCTGGTACTTCTGCTGCCGCCGGCGAATTTGGGCTCTCTCCATACGGTAAGGAACCTGATGCCGGAAACAGGACAAGCATTTTCCAAGAAGCAGGTAACTGGCGCTAGGGAGACGGAGAGCCAAAAAGAAACAGGAATAGAAATAGAAATGCCCGATGGCATTGCAGGTTCCCCCGGAAATAATCTTTCATCCGGCGTGGCGGCAGGAACGGGATCTAAAATACAGGGACAAAAGTCAGAAGCCGCAAAAGGAGCTGCATTAGGAGTAACAGAGGTCCTGTTTGTTTTATGGATATTAGGGGCCGCAGGGCTTACGGCAGTCAATCTGGCAGGGTGGAGAAGATTAAAGAAACGAGCTGCCTCAGCCACTCAAAGGGATCATGACGTATGGAGCACAACGCAGATTGATACACCGTTTGTAATGCCCGGCTTCCCTTCAAGAATCTACATTCCACAGGAATTGGAGGGCGAAAAAGAGCAGCTTAAGGATATCCTGGACCATGAGCGCAGGCATATCCGCAACCAGGATCCCTGGATCAAATGTATGGCGGTTCTGGCACTGATTATCCACTGGTTCAATCCTCTGGTGTGGCTTGCTTTTCGAACCATGAACCGTGATATGGAAATGTACTGCGATGAATGTGTTCTCCGTAGAAAGAGCACGGTACAAAAAAAGCATTACGCCCAGACACTATTGGACTTCGCCTGCAAAAGCAGAGGATTTTCACCGGTACTCTATTTTGGCGAAAGCAGCACAAAAAGAAGAATCTGCCATGTATTGAATACAAAACGCCCCCATATGCTCATAAGCTTTCTGCTTCTGCTGCTGATCAGCGGCTGCGGCGTTTCCTTTTTAACCGCAGGAGAAGAAGCGGGAAAAGCACTTGCAGACACACACAAAGAAGCTCTTTTGGCCGGGACCTTGCCTGAAGAATCGGTAAAGCCGGATGAAAACAGCGGGGAGACTGACGGCAGCGAGGAAGAATTCTGGACAGATAAAATAATAGTAGGAACCGGACATGCAGGAATGGAACCGGGCTTTGACGAGTCAGAGATGAGTTTAATGAGCGAGACAGAGGGCTTTTCCCTTTACAGTATGCATGAGGGAGAAGCAATGGTAGTTCGGACACCGGATTGTCTTGTATATGCTGAAGTTCCACTCATATCCAATTACGAAATAGAACCCTTGATTCAGGAGCAGGATTTTGACTATGATGGTAAAGAGGAGCTTGCTATTATCACATATGTTCTTCATGGGACAGGGATCTCCATTCGTTCCCTATTTATGGTAGATAAGGCTCCGGACAGCTCATGGAACATCTATCACTATCCGGAAGAGGATTACACAGAAGAATTAACATCACATTTCAACACACAATATACAGAAGAGGGCGTAAGGCTTATTTTTGACGGAGAACCTACCGGCGTGACAGAGGAAGTAGATCAAGAAGAACTAGACAATGAATATGCCTACTATGCCGGATCTCAGATAGACTTCCGATTTATAGAAGAAAAAATAATACTCCGTGCAGAGCTGGCCGGTTATTCCCATATAAATCATACAGGCAACTATCCGGGCCATGAATTAGAAGCCTCCTTAAATTACATAGGAGAGGGAAAATGGGAATTTACAAATGTAAATTATACAGACGCAGGAATCACAGAAGTAATTGAAAATGCCATTCCGCTGTATCTTACTGGCCAGACAGAAGAAGTCAATGAGTACTATACAGTTCCCGGTATAAAATTACCATATTTTGGTGAAACAAATGAGGAAATCACCATATTGTCCATCTCCGTCACCAAGGAAGATTTGGACGGCGATGAGACAGAAGCTTATGTAACCATCCGTCGTGACGGAAGCGATTCCCTTGATTACCTCCACGTCCCCATGAAAAAAGTTCCCTTAGATTTCGGAGGGACATGGTGGCGAATCTCAGGAGAAATCACAATGGAAAAATAAAAAACAAAGCCATACACATACTTGAATCCATCCAACAAAACAGGAGATCCAGGGGGCGAACATCTGTAACGAGAAATTGCGAACGTTGTAATAAGGAGGGACCCACAAGGTGGGAGGATTCCTTATTGCTTAAGGATATGGAAATGTCTCCGCCCCCTGGAGTTCCCTCCGGTTAAACACACAGCACTACAACATCCAACTACCTCAGATCCCCAGCCGCCTTCACCTTCACCCGGTTCGTATTCCCCGGATAATACTGCAGCGGAACATCCTCCACATCAATAATCTCAACTGTCTCCCGAACAGCCCCAGCCTCCACAGCCAGCTCTATTGCATCAGCCTTGGCCTCGTCAAGAGCCTGTTCCCGTGGCGTAACCAGATAATCCACCAGCTTCTCATAATTCCCCGAAACCTTAGAAATAGCAGATCCAATCGCATTCGCCACACCGCCGGCCTCCGGCTTGGCAACCATCCTGGCCCCGGCCAGCGTTTCCGGAAGAATAATTGATCCGCCCCCTACCAGGATAAGATCCACATCCTCACTGGACACTTTCATAGCATCAAGACTATCTTCCACAAGCTCCGTAACAGCCGCCAAAGCTTTCCTCGCAAAATCCTCACTCAAATGAGCAACTTTCGACCTGTCACCCAAATCTGTCAACCCAAGCCGCACCGCAATATCCGTAGCCGTACACACATCGCCGCCAAAGATCAAAGCTTTCTTGGTAATCTGATAACCAACCGAATCCGGCCCCACCGTAACGGTTCCGTCAGGCTGCTCCCGAACAATCGAACCTCCCCCAAGGCCAATCGAAATCACATCCGGCATCCGGAAATTCGTGCGGACACCGCCGATGGTAACAGCCACACCGGATTCCCGGGGAAATCCATTTTGAATCACACCCAGATCTGTAGTGGTGCCGCCCACGTCCACCACAATC
Organism: Candidatus Merdisoma sp. JLR.KK006; assembly: GCF_036941035.1. Classification (NCBI taxonomy): domain Bacteria; kingdom Bacillati; phylum Bacillota; class Clostridia; order Lachnospirales; family Lachnospiraceae; genus Candidatus Merdisoma; species Candidatus Merdisoma sp. JLR.KK006. The sequence goes on from NZ_JAYMNS010000040.1 coordinate 11,006, forward strand.
GCATCTTTAAGGCTGCTTAGATAGCAAGCCCCCCGAATAGAATTGGTAGGCCCGCAGGCAATGGTCAGAATCGGATACCGTCTTGCATACTCCATAGTCATAAGCGTACCGTCATTTTGGGAGAGATAAATATCTACATTGGTAATCCCCTCATCCTCAAGACTGCGGGCAAAGCCCTCCGTAAAGGATTCGGCCACATGATAGAGAGCCGCATTTAAAATGGTGGCATTCTCCCGTTCAATCAGCCCCATAGAACCAATCTCACTGGAAATGGATACATGAACATCTTCCCCCATAACCTCCCGGCACAGCCTTGCGGCTTCCAACTCATGCTCATTGCGGACAGTGGAAAATACACAGGAAATAGCAACAGACTTAATGCCTTTCTCCTTTAACTGCAAGAAAAAGCTCCTTGCCGCTTCCGCATCAAAAGACGCAAGCTCCTTGCCGTCATACTCAAAACCGCCGCCAATCATGGCCGTATCTACGGCAATTGCTTTCAGATCTTCTGCCCAATCCACCATGGGGGGAATACCAAGGGCAGCAGGAGCGCCAATCCGCAGAATTCCGATAGGTGCAAGCCCTTTCCGCTCCACAATGGCATTGGTACACTGAGTAGTTCCCAGCATAGCCTGCCGAATCTCAGAGCGATCCACACCGGATTCATCAAGAACAGCACGGACCGCCGCAAGAATTCCGCTGTACACATCCTTTGTAGTATGCTGCTTTACACTGGCGACTACATGGAGCTGTTCGTCTATTAAAACGGCATCCGTATTTGTTCCGCCTACATCAATTCCAAGCTTATACATTATCAAACCCTCCTATTAAAAGTCCCGCAATACCCTTTCCAGTACCACTTATTTAGAACAATTTCTGGCCACAAAAGCATGTGTCCAAAAATCGTTCTGGCACTGTCAGGGTATTACTGTCTTAAGTCCCGTAATATCCTATCAGTACACCTTATATAAATCAATTTCCAGCCGCAGATGCGTGCGTCTGTCAATCGATTTGTGCACTGATAGGATATTACTGTTTACAACGCTCTTCCAATGGAATATAATCCGTATCAATGCCAAAATATCTGGGCCCCACAAGATCAAGCCCCTCCTTGGTACGCCAAAGAGGAAAGCAGGGAAGCCCTACCACCATCACACGCTTACCGTATTTGAGGGCATCGGTGGGAACCGGCTGAAAGGTTTCCGTATCCACCAGGCAGATAAGATCCGGTGTCGTGGCAAGCAATGTCCCCTCCACTGCGGCAGTGAGATTTTCGTTTTGAAACTCTACATAAGCAGACTTTCCTTTGTAATCGCCAATGCCGGTGAGAAGAACCTTGCCGAAATTAAAGCCTCCACGGACCTCACGGAGCACATCACTGATTTTACCCTTGAAAAGCCGAATCCCCTCGGTAATACGCAGGAATTCCTCCTCCGGCGTGCAGTCGGAAACCTCCTTTACCCGGCGGATGGCAGAACCCAGAGTCTGGCTGCGGGTGACAATGCCTTTCACGGCATACTGCTTCATAAAAGCACCCTCCATAGAATAGAGGGAGACAGACACGGAACCGCCGCAGGACATGGTGACTGCCCGGGCAAGCTCCTCCGTCCATTTATTGGTAATTGTACGGAAAATGCAGGAATTCCCCTTTTCATCCACCAGAGCCATAGGGGTGGCAGAGCCGCCGCCGATGGTAAAGGTCACCATCTGGAGCTCCGGAAATGCCCGGCCCATGCCGTCACAGTCCACAAGTGGCAGTCCCAGACGGGCTGCCGCCGCAATGGGAAGCATGGAATTTACGCCGCCGGCCTCAATGGGCATAAAGGCGTAAATGGGTTTTCCGTAAAAGGTAGAAACCGTATCATAGAGTGTCTGGTATTCCGTTCCTCCAATGGCCTTTTCCGACAGAACTGTAGGTGCGCCCATCATGGCGATGGGAACCACCAGGGCATCATCCGGCACCTCATCCGGATCCAAAAGCGTAACAGGGCCGCATTCTTTGACGGCTCCTATGGCAACCAGCTTGCCCACATAGGGGTCGCCCCCTCCGCCGGCTCCAAGGAGCGCAGCGCCCAAAGCAATGTCTTCAATTTCAGCAATTCCAAGTTTTCGCAAAATAGAACCTCCCTATTAGTAATTCCACAAAATATACATGGTGCATTCTTCTATGCACGGCACATATTCTGCTGACTGTAGTTTTATAACACACTTTAAAAATTATACTTCTGATACGTTACCACTATAAAGTGAAAAAGGGACAAAAAAACCGGCTTATCTTTGTCCAAAAGGACAAAGACAGCCGGGAAAATCGAATTATTTGGAAGCAACCAGACGATTTAAAGCTGCGGCCCGATAAAGAGTGAACAGCTCCGGCGCCTTGTCAAGAGGGTAGCCAAGAAGCTCCCGGATACGGTTCAGGCGGTATTTTACCGTATTTTTGTGGAGGAATAGAAGCTCCGCACAGGAAGAGACGCTGCTTTTGCTGTCCAATAGATAGACCTCCAGGGTTTGGAGAAGAATATTGTCCTCATGCACATGCTTTAGGGCTGTAAGAGGTGACAGGGCATTGGACAGGGCAGCTTCGCTTTCGGCCAGAATCTTCTGACATTCAGCCGCAAATTCCAATTCCTGCAGGGTATAACAGCCAAGGCTTGGCCAGATCTGCAGAGCAGTTTCGATAACTTCCTGATGGAGCAGAAAGGTACGGCGTACATCTGAGGTACTGTTTAAGGGATAGCACCGGGTCAGGGATAAGGAAAAATCCAAAGCTTTCAAACGTTTCAAAAGATCCTGGGAGACAGACACTCGTTCGGGGGAGCGCTCGATCCAGTCCATAAATGCTGCGGCGTGGCCCTCATACAAATCGGCAACTACCGTATGGCAATAATGGGCAAGATGCTCTTGAATCAGAGGAAGACCCTCTCGGCGGAAGCGTTCCAATTGATTTTCTTCGCAGCGCAAAATCCACATTTCATAAATATCAGCCACATTAATATGGAAGATATTTGCCAGCTGACGCATTTTAATGGGATCGTCCTGAAGAATGGCACGAATCAATTCGTGTGTGGCCGCCTCTTCGGATTTCCGGCCCCAGATATTGACACCCAAACGCACCACATCCGTTAGCTGAGTAAGAATCTCGCTGTCCGGCTGTATGCCCTCTCGAAGAACAAGGAGCTCCTGTGCGGAACCCGGGTCTGAGGAAATGGAGAAGCGGTAGAGGCGGCTGTCAGGAAAAATATCACAGGCCATAGACTGCTGATCTGCCGGAAGCCCATTTAATGATTCGATCCCTTTCTTAATAGCAGCTTCCTGATTACGGGGCCACGCAATGAGATATTGAATCTTTAAAGAACAGTCACAGAGGATCAGAGAAGCGGAAATCCGATCACTGAGCATTTTCAAAATGGTGCTTACGGAGCGCTGATGGGAAGGAAGCCTGGAAACACGCTCCAAAATCTCCGATACCAGAGACATATTATGAGTCCGATCCCGGCATATGAGATCCATTACATCGGAAATAGCCTCTCCATAACGCAGAGTTACATCCCCCTCCGGCATAACAATCAGAACAAAATCCATTTCGTTGGCAAAGTCAATGAGCCGCTGATCCACTTTTTTCAGGTAAACGCCTACATAGTAGAGGATTAAGCCTACCTCGCCGCCCTCTGCCAGACGTTTCAAATTTACATACTGGCGTTCCACATCCTCCGTCATATTTAAAAATCCCGTAATAACGATCTCACTGCCAAAATATTCTCCCTGGGGAAACACTTCGTCTACCAGAACACCAGGATCCGTGGATTCCAGGACCGAGATAGAAGAGACAATCCTGGACAGGCCATTGTGTCCGGCAATGACCTTTGCCTGCCGCAGAGAGGGCAGCTTTAACAAATCTGCAACCGTTACGCTCATAGCTTCACCTCCGTACCCGTTTCCTTTTGGATTTTCGCTCCCGGAACACCGTAATTCGTCCGATAAAGCAGACAATTCGAACAAGAATGATGCCGATTAAGATCCCGATACTGTCGATCATAACATCCCGCTTGGAGGGTCCCCGCCCGGCCACAAAGGACTGGTGGTATTCATCCAGACAGGCACAGGCCACACAGAAACCGCCGGCCAATATGGTCAAAGCAATTCCCCGCAGTCCGTAGACATACAGGGGAAAAGACACACAGACCGCCAGCAGAAAATATTCCGTCACATGGGCAAGTTTGCGTACATAGGGATGCAACATCTCCGTATAGAGATTAAGCTCCGCCGAACTCCATCCGGTTTCAAAGGATTCACAGGTAATCTCCAGAAGCTTATGGGTAGCCCTCCAGCTTAAGTTCCCGGAGACCTCACCGGGCTGTGCGGAGAACTGGAAGATCACGTACAGCATAAACAGAGCTGGCAGGAAAGAAAAGGGTTTTAAAATGGGTTTTAAGTATCGCATAGTCTAGGATTCCTATTCATCGTATCTTAATATTCTTGAGCGTCACCCGATAAAGGGAGCCGGATGGGGGAACCATTCATGGTGACGGTGGTTTTTGGTTTACTGTGGGTAAGCATAGCACAAATAGAGGGAAAAATCCATACCTTACCGGACGAAGTCCGCCTGCCCGATAGGGGCATGCATTACGGTGTACCCGTAGGGTATACCTTACCGGACGAAGTCCGCCCGCCCGGTAGGGTATATCTTCTCAAATGGGCTTGACGATTGACAGAAGAAAATGTATTATAAGTATAAAATACAAATAGAAGGAGGCGTAAAAGATCGACCTGATACGAAGTAACCCGCTGCTTGTAATGTCTCTATCCGGAAGCGTTGTTGTTTTATTATATGGGCTTATGTGCCTGACACTGAAAAGACATATTTCCTCCGGATGCAGATATTTCATTTTAAAGCTGGCTGTGTTCTTCTTTTTGGTTCCACTTTTCAGATTCAAGTACCGTATTTTAGAATTTGCAGAACGGATGATTTCTTTTCCGGAAAAAGATTTGGGACAGGTATTGGATCCAAATAGCATAATTATTATGAGAGGACAACAAACTTATGTGGGAATAAGGATTCAATTGCTGCGGCTCTGTATGTTATGTATGGCTGTCATTTTTCTGATCCTTATGGTCAGAAGTCTGCTGCGGTATAAAAAGGCAAGAAAGCTTCTCCTGTCTTGCGGAAAGGAACCGGTGCCGTCGAAGCTGCAGGCTCAGTTTGACCAAGTGAAAAGGGAACGTGATATTTCTGCAAAGGTACAATTGGTGTGCTCTCGGGAATGTGAAACACCTATGACAATTGGAATTTTTAAGCCGACAATTATATTTCCGGCTATGTGGGAGGCGGATTCCGGAGACCAGTCTTGTCAGTTAATGCTGCTTCATGAATTGATTCACATTCAGCATCGGGATTTGATTGTGGAACTGCTTGGACAGCTTGTTATTGCATTGCACTGGTTTAATCCCTTAAGTTATATCCTGTACCATGAGCTTTCCGTAATGAGAGAGCTTTGCTGTGACAGGAGTCTTGTTGGGGAATGGGATGAAGAATTGAGGAAGAAGTACAGCTCTCTGCTGATTGATGTGGCAGCACGAAAAGTAAAGAAAGAGGAGAGGTTGGCAGTAAGTTTTCTGGGGCGGAATGAAAAAGTTTTAAGGAGGAGAATCTTAGAGATGAAAGAAAAGAGAAAACAAAAAACATGTTTGGCAGTTTTGGCTTCGGCTGTTGTATTTTTAACAGGCAGTTTGACGGCGTTGGCTTATGTGCCGCCGCAGACTGTAAATTCGTTGCAAGATACTTCAAACATTGAGGGGGAGTATTTTTTTGAAGAAGGTGAAATGAGAGGTGAAACCATTTTATATGATACCTTTTGGATAAATGAGGATGGAAGTATTGATGAAATTGTTGATGATGAAATGGAAAGAGAAATAGCGTGTAACCATACATATGTAAATGGTACTTTTAATCAGCATAAAAAGAATAACAGTGGGGGATGTATAGTCATTAGTTGGAAAGCGAAAAGATGTACATTATGTGGCTATATTGAGTATGAAAAGATTATAAATAAGGTAAGCTATCAAAATTGCATACATCAAAATATGAAATATTAAATTGAGGTATCTGGTAAAGGTTTTGCACTTCTATCAGATACTTCAAAAGTAGGAGTAATTAGAGTGGATAAAAATTTTGGATTATCGCATACAGAAAAAGAAATTATGGAATTATTGTGGCAATCAGAGGAACCGCTTTCTTTTCGGGAGATTCTAGATCATGCAAATGAAGTATGGAAGAAAAACTGGAAGAAGCAGACTTTGAATACGTATTTGCTCAACATGCAAAAAGCAGGCTTGATTGGCTCGGAGAGAGGAAAGGTATATCAAGTTTATTTTCCAATGTGTACAAAAGAAGAGCACATTCAGAACTGGACAAGAAAGCTGGTAAGGGAGACCTTTGAGGGATCTCTTTATAGCTTTGTCGTCGCTTTTACCGGAGGAGAAAAGCTGACGGAAGAAGAGGCAGAGGAATTGAGGAAGTTGATTTAATAAATGAGTTGGTTAAGATGCTTTATATTATAGGGGATTGACAAAAATGTGAAAATGTATTATAAATAAGTAGTACATTAAATACAATTCAAAAAGGGGGTAATCTAAATAATACATGGTGAGAGGGGATAGCTTTTAAAATACAAAAGGAAAGAGAGGAATTTTTAATGAGAAAACGTTTATTAAGTTTAGTGATGATAATGGTTTTGATGCTGACAATGGGCTTTTCAACATCAGCGGCTAATGGAAGATCTCCGGTGCTTGTTAAGACTGAAGTTTATCCATGCAATAGTTCAACGAAACTACCAGGTAAAAATTATATAACAATAAAGGGGAATAGCCAGTGGGCAAATGGAACATTGACGGGAAGTGCGGCAACGGAATATAGGACTGGAAATTATGATGCTTTTTATGTTAAAGTTTATATAGATCGTGGATCGTATACTAACTATAAGCTGTACGTAAACGGAGAATATGTAAAATCCGGAAGTTTGCCAAGCTCAAGCTTGTTTTCTACGGATATTGTGGTAAAAAATGATAATCCGGGCAATTGGCGGCTTGTATGTTACAGTGCAGCGGATACAACAGGTATTCCATTGTGGGGATATCTTCGTGCACAATAGTTTTGTGACTTCAATGAAAAAGTTAAGATATAAATTCCCTTTCGCCTGTAGATTTGTTAATTGCTATGTAAAGAGTTATTTTGTCATGAACTTTAATAAAGAATGGGATTCGTGTGAAACGACTGCCAGATGAAGTATTAAGAAATTTTAGTGAAAATAATCACAGGTAAGTAAACTTAAATTGCCATCTGCTGACAGAAAGAAATTGTATATTTTTGCTGGCGGATGGCAATGTATAAATATCAGGAAAGGAATATAATACATGAATACGATAGGTTCTTATGGCAGCTCCCCATATAAAAATAAAATGGGAAGTGTTGGCTTATTACAGACAATGGTACAAAATGAAAACAAAATGCCCCAATCAATAATAGGATTCCGGAACCAGGGAATAAATGAGGAAGAATCTAAAGAGAAGAAATCCCCCAGTTTGGGAGTTGTAAAGGCAGGAAGGGAATTTATCCCGGAGACAGAGGAATCCATATGCAAAAGCGAACAGGAAAAGGCGGTTTTTGTGGAACGGGTACAGAAACAGACAATAGAGGAATCAGCCGAGGACAAAGCTCTCAGAGAAAAGAAATGGGAATATATACATCTCTTTCCTACTACGGCTTGGTCAGAGGAAGATAAGGAAAGAATTTTTAATAACCGGCAGGTTTGCTTAGATGCAGATGGGAGTGACACTCTTACAGATGAGCAGATTGCTTTTTTGAAAAATAAATATGACATGAACCGTCTGACAGCCGAGGATGCATATTATCTTTTATGTGATCTGACGGAAATGAATGTACTTTCTTCTGAAGAATGCAAAGCCTTGCTGTATTCAGAAATTGAAATAAGTGTTGATGATTTAAGCAAGCTGCAGTATACGACAGAAAGAGGGACATGGGGATGGATGCTGGATGAAGAGACAGGAGAGACTATTCTTGTGAATTCGAATTCTTTTTACAAGGAAGAGGATGAGGAAGAAGATCCCGCTTTGATTAAGGCACGGGTTAAGGGTTATACGGATGATATTTTGTTAGCAGCTTTTTGTCCGGAAGACAAAAGGGAAACGTCGTCTCCGGAAGAACTGCAGTCGGAACAGGTATTAAAGGAAAATGCGGAGGGAATCACCGGAGAGCTGGAAGCCAGATTGCTGTCAGGAGAAAGAATTACGAGCCAGGAGATTCTAAACGGAGAAGCAAACAGCGGATTTTTATTGGATGTGGCGATACATAGATGGAATACAGCAGAAGAAATAAAAGGGATTACTAAGGCGGCTTATCAAGATCCTGCGGCGGCATCCAGATTACTGCAAGGATATGGAAAGAAGTATGATGCATATGATAAGTTTTTAAAGCTTGTAGATCAGGTAAAGAGATAATTTGCAATTGACAGATTTTCGATGAAAACGACGAACAAAGAAAAGATATATATCTTTAAGACAGAACATACATGGAAGGGGCACGGCAGAAATCAGATATGTACAGAGCTTTCAATGGATTACTTTAACAAGAGGAGCAGAGAACCTTTTTTGCCATGGACTTTTATATAAGAATGGCATTCGTTCGGATTGACTGATGAATGGAATACTTAGAAAGATTCTCTTTATAAAATATGCTTTGTTGAAACTCTGCCACATGGGGCTTCTAAAGGAAGAATATCTGCATTAGTAGCCAGAATAGAAAAAGCGGCATTTGCATAAAGCGGATGCCGCTTTTTGATGAAATCAGTAAAGAATCTAAAATTTCATTTTCATAGAAAATCGGGATGTAACTCTCTTGCACCTGTTTCAAAACCATGCTATATTTAGAAAGGAATTTGTAACTGCGAGGGTACAAAGCAGCTGCAGGAGTTTCAACACAAAGCGAACAAAATCCGGACAGCGTATAAGGAGGAAAAAGTTTATGGCAATTCTAGTGACAGGCGGCGCAGGCTTTATCGGAAGCCACACCTGCGTGGAGCTTTTGGAGGCAGGCTATGAGGTAGTAGTGGTGGATAATCTGTATAATGCCAGCAGAAAGTCCATGGATCGGATCGAGCAGATCACAGGAAAGAAGCCCGTATTCTATGAGGCGGATATTTTGGATCGGGAAGCGCTCAACAAGATTTTTGAGAAAGAGCAGATTGATTCTGTTATTCATTTTGCAGGACTGAAGGCAGTAGGCGAGTCCGTGGCAAAGCCTATTGAGTACTACTACAATAACATCGCAGGAACCCTAGTGCTCTGTGATGTGATGCGCAACCACAATGTAAAGAATATCGTATTCAGCTCCTCCGCTACCGTATATGGAGATCCGGCCTTTATTCCCATTACCGAGGAATGCCCCAAAGGAAAGATCACCAATCCCTACGGACAGACAAAGGGTATGCTGGAGCAGGTATTGGAGGATATCCATGTATCCGATCCGGAGTGGAATGTGATTCTTCTCCGCTATTTCAACCCCATCGGAGCACACAAGAGCGGCCTCATTGGTGAAGATCCCAAGGGAATTCCCAACAATCTGGTTCCTTATGTGGCACAAGTGGCTATCGGCAAGCTGGAGTGTCTGGGCGTATTCGGAGACGATTACGACACACCCGACGGAACAGGCGTGCGTGACTACATTCATGTAGTGGATCTGGCGAAAGGCCATGTGGCGGCTATTAAGAAGCTGGAAGAGAAACAAGGCGTTCTCATCTATAACCTGGGTACCGGCAAGGGCTATAGCGTACTGGACGTAGTGCATGCCTTTGAAAAAGCCTGCGGTAAGAAGATTCCCTATGCAGTGAAGCCCCGTCGCCCGGGTGACATTGCTGCCTGCTATGCGGATCCGGCCAAGGCTAAGGCAGAGCTCGGCTGGGAAGCAGAGAATGGAATTGAAGAGATGTGTGCCGATTCCTGGAAGTGGCAGTCTATGAATCCAAATGGGTATGAGGAATAGAGAGAATAACAGAAATGAAAAAGAGGCTTATAGCTTTTGGGCAGGAGTTTGCGCTGGAAGGGATCACGCTTGCGGCTATTGTTCTGTTATTCTGGACCTTTATGAAAAAGGGGATTTTAAATGACAGAGATCTAATCCAGCCCATTTTATGGCATCTGATGATATTAATAGGAATAGGTGTTATGATTCTGGCCTTTTGTAAGCGCTTGACTTACAAAGGGCTGGTTTCTGTTATTCTTTTGGCAGGTCTTGTGATGCGGATTGGATTTGTGCTCTACAAACCTTCCTATACGGCCTACCACGATCTGGGGGAGATTACCACAGTAGGATACTATGGACATGCCTCCTATGTTCTGAAAATATTTGAGACAGGGGCGCTTCCGCTGGAGAACAAGGGACAATATTATCATCCGCCTTTGTTTCATATTCTGGCAGCGTGTGCTATGAAGGTGACTGGGAAGGTGCTCCATATTACAGATGAGGTTTACCTCTTTGAAAGCGCTAAAATCATTTCCTGCACGGCTGCCTGCTTTACTCTGCTGACAGCCAGAAAGATTTTAAAGGAGCTGAATCTGGGAAGGACAGCAGCAGTGATTGCCCTCTCTGTCTGTGCCTTTTTGCCGGTTCATTATATGCTTGGCGGATGGGTCAACAATGATGCTCTGGTGACATTTTTCATGACATGGATCATTCTGTACACGATTCGATGGTTTAAAAATCCCAGCTATGGAAACATTATCTTTTTGGCCCTGGGGTTTGGATTTGGAATCTTTACGAAGATCTCCTGTGCCCTTTTTGCAGCCTTTACGGGGATGTTTATGCTTGTGAAGCTTATAAGAGCTATTAAGGATAATACATGGAAGCCATTGATCCTTCAATTTGTGGTATTTGCCTGTATTTCTATGCCCATTGGCCTGTATTATCCCATTCGGAATTATCTGCTGTTTGGGCAGGGGCTGAACTTTGTGCTGCAGCCGGGAGATAATGTTTACTGTGGGGATCATGGATTTGCGGAACGTTTTCTGCTCTTCCCTGTTTCCAGGTTATTGTCGCCTGTTTATCTGAATCCCTTTGAAGAATACAATTTGAACTTTTACCTGATAAAGTCGGCAGTAGTAGGGGAATTTGAATACCATCACGTAGAGGAATGGCCGGCGGCAGTATTGATTGTCTGCAATCTGATTCTGGTGGTACAGGCTGTGTTTTCTGCTGTTGCAGTCTGCGTTCAGGGATGGAAGGAGAAGACAGTGGGGAAATCCATAAGGGCACAGTTTCTGTTCCTGGGGCTTCCCGGGCTTTGGCTCTGGATTTATCTAAATCACCTGATTTTAAATATCCGCCTGCCTTATGGATGCACCATGGACTTTCGGTATATTGTGCCGACAGCCATGCTGGGAGCCATTTATCTGGGGATTTATATGGAGAAATGTCTGGAGCAGCCTACGGTATTTCGGCGGATATTTGCAGGAATCGGGATTGCAGCTATACTTTTCCTGACAGCAGCAGGGATGTATATGTTTTCTAATATGTTTAAATTTTGATGTAATGAGGGGGAGCAGGATTGGGAGAAAAGCTTCCAGAACTGCCGGAATAACGCAGCATATGCGTCAGAAAGAGGAAATAATGAGAAAAGGATTTGATAACGAAAAATATTTGAAAATGCAGTCAGAGCATATCAGGGAGCGGATCGGACAGTTTGACAATAAGCTTTATCTGGAATTCGGGGGAAAGCTGTACGACGATCATCATGCTTCAAGAGTACTTCCGGGCTTTGAACCGGACAGTAAGCTCCGCATGCTGATGCAGCTTAAGGAGCAGGTAGAGATTGTCATTGTAATCAGCGCCGAGGATATTGAAAAAAATAAGATTCGGGGGGATCTGGGAATCACCTATGATTCGGATCTTTTGCGGCTGAAAGGGATCTTTGAGTCAAAGGAGCTTTATGTGGGAAGTGTGTGCATTACACATTTTGCAGGGCAGTACAGTGCCCAGATGTTCCAAAGCCGTCTGGAGAAAATGGGTGTCAAAGTATACCGTCATTACATGATTCCCGGCTATCCCAACAATATACCTCTGATTGTCAGCGAGGAGGGCTATGGACATAATGAGTATATAGAGACTTCCCGTCCCCTGGTGGTAGTTACGGCTCCGGGCCCGGGGAGCGGCAAGATGGCGACCTGCCTTTCTCAGCTTTATCATGAGCATCGAAGGGGAGTCCGGGCGGGCTATGCTAAGTTTGAGACATTTCCCATCTGGAACCTGCCTTTGAGCCATCCGGTGAATCTGGCTTATGAGGCAGCCACTGCGGATTTGAATGATGTAAATATGATCGATCCCTACCATTTGGACGCCTATGGAGAGACTACGGTAAACTACAATCGGGATGTGGAGATCTTTCCTGTCCTACGGGCCATTTTTGAGAGGATCTACGGGGAATGCCCTTATCAGTCCCCTACGGATATGGGTGTAAATATGGCAGGAAAATGTATTGTAGATGATGAAGCCTGCCGGGAAGCCTCCGGACAGGAGATTATCCGCCGGTATTACCACACTCTGGTCAGCATTGCCAGAGGAAAGGCAACGGAGGAAGAGGCTTATAAAATAGAGCTTCTTATGAACAAGATGGGGATTACTGCACAGGACAGGCAGGCGGTTCCGGTTGCCATGAGACGGGCAGAAGAGACAGGGCACACGGCAGCGGCCATGGAACTGACAGACGGGCGTGTGATTACAGGCAAGACCAGCGAGCTGCTGGGAGCCTGCTCTGCATTGCTGGTAAATGCATTGAAGGAGCTGGCAGGGATTGGCCACGAGGTATTGCTGATTACGCCTAATGTCATTCGCCCCATACAGAAGCTGAAGGTAGATTATCTGGGAAGCAAGAATCCCCGCCTTCATATGGAGGAGGTTCTGATTGCTCTCTCTGCCAGTTCGGAAAGCAATGAATTGGCAGATCTGGCCCTGCGGCAGCTTCCGCGCCTGCGGGGAAGTCAGGTACATACCTCCCGGATGCTGAGTGCAGCGGATGAGAAGACCTTCCAGAGGCTGGGGATTATGCTTACTTCGGAGCCCAGATAAGAAAGCGGACAGGTGAACATACAAATTCTTGAAATACGGCTGATTGGAACTTGATTTCATCAGCCGTTGTTTTGTCCTTTAAACTGTGACGGAATTTTCATACCTTTCGTATTGCTTTCTTGCAAAACACACACTATAATAGAAGTGTTACCGTCACAAAAGGTATGTTTTCTGTGCAGTACTGTCATATAAGAGCAAAGGCTGCCCTGTGATCCGGTGACAGATACAAGGAGGAGAAAGATGGAAGAAAACAACAATTCCAACCGCCCGGGTAATAACAACGGCGGTGGGGACAACAATAAAAATCCCAAAAACCGGCAAAACATTTTAATGATTCTCATTGCCGCCATGGTTGCTATGCTTGCCTGGAGTTATCTCACCGGAATGGGTTCCAGCAGTACGGTCATTACTTATGATGAGTTTATAGAAATGCTGGAAAATGGCGAGATAGAAAGTGTCGAGATGACTTCCAATCAGATTAAGATCGTAGCCAAGGAGAAGAATGCCAGAGGCGGTGACGTGATTTATACCACGGGCATCATGCCGGATTATCAATTGGAGGAGAAGCTGCTTGAAGCAGGAGTGACGCACGGTGCGCCTATCAGCGATATGCGGGAGATGGTTCTCTCAGTAATTATCAATTTTCTGCTTCCCGTTGCCCTTATATGGCTCATTTTTGGTATCGTAATGCGTAAAATGGGTGGCGGCGGCATGATGGGCATGGGCGTCGGCAAAAGCAAAGCCAAGGTATATATTGAAAAGGAAACGGGAGTTACCTTCAAGGATGTGGCAGGTGAGGAAGAGGCCAAGGAATCTCTTCAGGAAGTAGTGGATTTCCTGCACAACCCGGGAAAATATGCGGAAATTGGAGCAAAGCTTCCCAAAGGAGCACTTCTTGTAGGGCCTCCGGGAACAGGAAAGACGCTCCTTGCTAAAGCAGTAGCCGGAGAGGCTCACGTTCCCTTTTTCTCGTTGTCCGGTTCCGACTTTGTGGAAATGTTCGTGGGCGTGGGTGCTTCCCGTGTAAGGGATCTGTTTGCAGAGGCAAAGAAGCATTCCCCCTGTATCATTTTTATAGATGAGATTGATGCCATTGGTAAAAGCCGTGATTCCCGCTACGGCGGAGGAAATGATGAGCGGGAGCAGACACTGAATCAGCTTCTGGCTGAGATGGACGGTTTTGACAGCCATACGGCTTGCCTGGTTCTGGGTGCCACCAACCGTCCGGAAGTGCTTGATCCGGCACTTCTTCGTCCGGGCCGTTTTGACCGCCGTATTATTGTGGACCGACCGGATCTGAAAGGCCGTGTGGATATTTTAAAGGTTCATGCCAAGAATGTGAATATTGACGAGACGGTAGATCTGGAAGAAATCGCTCTGGCAACCAGCGGAGCCGTTGGCTCGGATCTGGCGAATATGATCAATGAGGCGGCCATTCTTGCGGTGAAGAATAAGAGGAAGGCCGTATCTCAAAAGGATCTGTTTGAAGCAGTGGAAGTAGTGCTGGTAGGAAAAGAGAAAAAGGATCGCATCATGAGCAAGGAAGAGCGCCGCATTGTGTCTTATCATGAGGTAGGCCATGCGTTGGTGAGCGCTTTACAAAAGGATGCGGAACCCGTACAGAAGATTACCATTGTGCCCCGCACGATGGGGGCTCTGGGCTATGTGATGCAGGTGCCGGAGGAAGAAAAGTATTTGAATACGAAAAAAGAGATCGATGCCATGCTGATAGGCTTTCTGGCCGGCCGCGCGGCAGAGGAGATTGTCTTTGATACAGTGACGACGGGAGCGGCCAATGATATTGAGAAGGCAACCCGTCTTGCCAGAGCTATGGTGACACAGTATGGTATGTCCGAAAAGTTCGGTCTGATGGGATTGGAGACCAAGGAGAATGAATACTTAACCGGACGTACGATCATGAACTGCGGAGATGCTACGGCGGCCGAGGTGGATCAGGAGGTTATGAAGATCCTGAAGGTATCTTACGAGGAGGCCAAGCGGCTTCTGAGTGAAAACCGGGAGGTCATGGATAAGATTGCAGAATTCCTGATTCGGAAGGAAACCATTACAGGCAAGGAATTTATGAAGATTTTCCGGGAAGCCAAAGGGATTCCGGAACCGGAGGAAGGAGACGCAGAGAAGAAGGCCGAGGAGGGATCTGAGGAGAATACGGGATCCGAAGAAAGGCTGGACAAAACATCCGAAGAGCCGGCAGTTGATAATCCGGAGGATGCGGATCCGAAAGAGCCAGTTGAGAAGCCGGATGATGCAGAAGATACAGCAGAGAATCCGGGGGATACAGCAGAGGAGAAAAAGGCCGAGTCTCCTGTTGTGACAGCGAGAGAAGTGCGCTGAGATTATTGAGCTGTTAAATAATAAAGGTATTTGAGCCATTCAAATGAATGGCTCTTTTTTGTGCAGAAAAGCTTGCATGTGGTAAACCTGTAAGATTGGTTTTTGAGAGGATAACATCTATGGAACTTGAGAGCTACATAAATATATATTTCCAGCGATGAACTACATCATGGTTGAATTGAATAAAAAAACAAAAAATAATTGTTGACATATAGTTAAAATAGTGAGATAATAAATCAAACTTAATAAGTTTGATTTAAAAATTAATTTTAAAATTACTTTAAAAACAGTAAAAGGTTGGAGGATAATATGGAAGGAAAAATGAAAACAGCAGTTATGCTGGATATTGGAAAGATGGGATTTGAAGAAAGAGCTATTCCGGTTCCGAAGGAAGATGAGGTATTGGTAAAGATTGAATATGTAGGAATCTGCGGTTCTGATCTTCATTACTATGAGCATGGAAGAATCGGAAATTATATTGTGGAACCGCCCTTTGTACTAGGACATGAGTCTGGCGGTACTGTTGTAGAGGCGGGAAAGAATGTAACACATTTAAAGGCAGGAGACAGAGTTGCTTTGGAGCCGGGTAAAACCTGCGGCCATTGCGAATTTTGCCGTACCGGACGCTATAATCTTTGCCCGGATGTAATCTTTTTTGCCACACCTCCGGTAGATGGTGTGTTTCAGGAATATGTAGCTCATGAGGCAGGGCTGTGCTTTAAGCTGCCGGACAATGTAAGCACTATGGAGGGGGCTTTAATTGAACCTTTGTCTATTGGTTTTCACGCAGCGCGTCAGGGAGATGCACATATGGGACAGACTGCCGTGGTGACAGGAGCAGGGTGCATCGGACTTTCTTCTTTGCTGGCTTTAAAAGCGCTGGGTGTAACAACTGTTTATGTGGTTGACATTATGCAGAAACGATTAGAAAAAGCTATGGAATTGGGAGCATCCGGAATTATAAATGGAAAAGAGACTGACGCAGTAAGCAAGATTATGGATTTAACGAACGGAAGAGGTTGTGATTTAGTAATTGAAACCTCTGGAACAGAGATTTGTGCCCGCCAGGGAATTGAGATGCTGGTAAAAGGAGGCACAATAGTTCAGGTAGGCTATAGTGCTTCCGGTGACATGAATCTGCCTATGGGAATGGTTCTTGACAAAGAGATTACAATTAAGTCTGTATTCCGCTATCGACATATCTATCCGTTAGCTATTCAGGCAGTTGCGGATGGAAAGGTAAATTTAAAGGGGATCGTAACCAATACCTTTGAATTGGATGATGTTCAGAATGCCATGGACAGCAGTGTAAATAATAAAGCTGATATTGTGAAAGCAGTGATTAAGATCAGCTAACACATGATTCGGGGGCAGCCAAAGAACAATAAGGAGTAGAATATGGCGAACGAATATGTATTGGAGATAAAAAATATCAGAAAAGAATTTCCGGGTGTTGTAGCGTTGGATGATGTCTCGCTCTTTTTAAAGCGGGGAGAGGTTCATGCGCTGGTAGGCGAAAATGGTGCGGGTAAATCCACATTAATGAAAATTCTTGCAGGGATCTATACATCGGATAGGGGAGAAATTCTTTTTGATGGAAAGCCTTTTTTGGCGAAACATCCGGTAGACGCTCTGGAAAAAGGGATTGCCATGGTACACCAAGAATTGGATCTTGTACCGGAGATGACTGTGGAAGAAAATGTATTTGCAGGACGGGAGAGGACAAAAGGAATTGTTGTTGATAAGAAGGGGATGCAGAAGCGCACTGCAGAACTGATGTCAGAATTGGAGATAAGTATTTCTCCGAAAGAAAAGATAAAGAATCTAAGTACAGCGCAGCAGCAGATGGTAGCAATTACAAGAGCTCTTGCTTTCGATGCAGATATTATTATTATGGATGAGCCTACTTCTGCTATTACAGACAGGGAGGTAGAGCAGCTTTTCAAAATCATTCGTAAGCTCAAAGCGCAGGACAAATCAATTGTATATATCTCCCACAAAATGGATGAGATTTATGAGCTGACAGATCAGATTACCGTACTTCGAGATGGAAAATGGATTGGAAGCCTGGCTGCATCGGAGGTAACTCATGAAAAACTTATCAATATGATGGTAGGCCGTGAACTGAAAAATGTTTTTATTAAAGATGCAGAGCAGACGGCAGAATTTGATAAATCGGAGGTACTTCTTGAGGTAAGGAATTTGTCCAGAGAGCATGAATTCCAGCAGGTTGATTTTGAGGTAAAGCGAGGCGAGATCCTTGGATTCTTCGGTCTGATGGGAGCTGGAAGGACAGAGGTTATGGACACCGTCTTTGGTTTGCATAAGCCGGATACAGGGACTGTTATGATGAAAAAGAAACCTATTAATTCTGTAAAAAGAGCGATTGCAAATGGAATGGCATATATAACAGAGGACCGCAAAATATCTGGTTTGAATTTGATTGCTTCTGTCAAAGACAATATATCTATGACATACATGGATTTGATATTGAAGGCGCATTTTTTACTGGACTTTAAAAAGGAAAAAGAAGCAGCCGGGGATCTGATTGAGAAGCTTAGTATTAAGTGCTCTTCACAAAATACACTTGCAGGTACTCTTTCCGGTGGAAATCAGCAGAAGATAGTGATTGCAAAGTGGTTTATGGGTGATCCCGATCTGATTATTATGGATGAGCCAACCAGAGGAATTGATATTGGGGCAAAAGCAGAGATCTATAAGCTGATGGATATGCTGGTAAAATCAGGAAAAAGCATTATTATGATTTCTTCTGAGACTCCGGAGCTCCTGGGTATGAGCGACCGAGTGATTGTTATGCATGAGGGGCGAATAACCGGTGAATTTAATCGGGATGAATTAAATCAAGACGAACTGATGGCATATGCAATCGGTGAGGGCGGAAATTATCAAAAAGCAGTGGGCTGAACAAAGTCGGAAAGGATTAGGATTAATGAATAAAGATATTGGGAGAGATACTGGTAATCGTGTAAGAATAGAAACTATTTTGGGAAAATATGGCGTATACATTGCACTGCTGGTTTTGTTTGTCACACTTTCCATTGCATCTAGTTCCTTTCTCACAGTAACAAATTTGTTTAATATTCTTAAACAAAATTCTGTATATGGAATTCTGGCAGTTGGTATGACCTTTGTTATAGTTACAGGCGGAATTGATTTATCTGTAGGAGCAATTGTAGCTATGTCAGCCTGCTTTGCAGCAAGCCTAGCTCAAGATGGAACAACGACACCAATTCTGGCAGCAATTTCAGTAGGACTGCTTATAGGTGTTGCCTGTGGAGCTTTCAGTGGATTTTTTATTGCATTTGCGAATATTCCGGCATTTATTGCCACATTGGCTACCTGTACCATTGTCAGAGGTATTGTATATGTATTTACAGATGGCCGTCCTGTTACTGGGGTTTCTAATGCCTATAAATATATTGGCCGTGCATCCTGGGGAGTTGTTCCGGTAGCGGTTGTTCTTTACGCAGCTTTTCTGCTTGCAGGAACCTTTTTGTTGAAATACACGAAGTATGGGAGGCATGTATTTGCTATCGGAGGAAATAAGCAGGCGGCAACAGTATCTGGAATTAATGTAAAAAGAGTAGAATTTTTAGTTTATGTGATCAGTGGTTTTTGTGCAGCCTTTGCAGGTCTTCTTCTTTCTTCCAGAATTCAGACCGGACAGCCGGCAGGCGGTGACGGATATGAGCTGGATGCCATTACGGCTGCTGTTATTGGAGGTGCAAGCTTATCGGGAGGAAAAGGAAGTGTATTTGGTTCCTTTATCGGCATTCTGGTTGTGGGTATTTTGACAAATGGTTTGGATTTACTAAATGTATCTTCCTATTATCAGCAGATTATCAAGGGGGCAATAATTTTATTGGCAGTACTGGCAGATAGAAAGAAAGAGTAATAACTGCCTGGAGGCAGATATTATAAAATATTTTAAAATTCTAAAGGAGGATTTTACATGAAAAAGAAAATTTTGGCGGCATTGATAAGTACAGCTATGGCTGCAGCCTTGTTAACGGGGTGTGGAAGTAAAGAGGCGCCTGCAGCAGATGCACCGGCAGCGGAGGGAGAAACACCGGAAGCCCAGGAGCCGGAAGCAGATGAAGGAGCTGATGGAAGCTATACGATTGCCTGGGTAGACGGCAACTTGGCGAATGAATCCAATGCGGTATGCACCACAGCAGCAAAAGATTATGCAGAATCTCTTGGCATTAATTTCCTGCTTTTAGATGGTGAGGGCGTTGGAGAAAATCAGGTTTCCCAATGTGAGACACTGGTTACTCAGGGGGTAGATTGTATTATTATTCAGCCCTATGATGCGGCAGCTTGCCAGGTGGCAGCAGAGTCTACCATCGAGGCAGGAGTTCCGGTTCTGGTTACAAAGGGTGAGATAGCAGATCAGAGCGTTTGCCCGTTTGTTGGACAAGATGACTTTATTGCAGGCCAGATGGAAATGGAATGGATGGCAGAGAAACTTGAGGGAAAAGGCAATATTGTAATCCTTGAAGGACCTACAGGAATTTCCGCTGCACTTAAGAGAAATGACGGAATCAATGATGTGCTGAAAAACTATCCGGATATCAAAGTGATTTATACACAGCCAGCAAACTGGAACCGTGATGAGGGAATGAATTTGATGGAGACCTGGCTGCAGACGCCTGAGGGTGAGCAGATTAATGCTGTCGTAGCACATAATGATGAGATGGCTCTTGGTGCATATGATGCGATTGCTGATGCAGGCAAAGCGGGCGAAATCTTCGTAATTGGCATTGATGCGATTGATGCTGCTAAGACATCTGTTGCAGCAGGTGAGATGGATGCAACCGTTCTGCAGGATGTAGAGAGTATTGCAAAGAAAACCATTGATGTTGCACTGATGATGGCTAAGGGTGAAGCAGTAGATGATGTTTATAATATCGATCCGATTCTGCTGACCAGCGATAATATAGCAGAATACACAAAATAGTAAATGAATAAA
>NZ_JAYMNS010000041.1:0-29245 GCF_036941035.1 Candidatus Merdisoma sp. JLR.KK006
GGAAAACACAGATAAGGAAAGACATCAACGCCGCCATAAAATCATCCTCCACCTATGAAGAATTTCTGCTCCTGATGCGGGCAAAAGGCTATGAGATAAAAGGAGAAACTTTTGGGGAAGATGCCCTCAAATTTATCTCCTTCCGTCCACTCGGCAAAGACCGTTTTGTGCGTGGCAGCATCAAGTCACTCGGAAAGGAATACACAAAGGAGCGCATCAAAGAACGGATTGAACTAAAACGGGAACGGAAGGCAGTTATCCCGAAAAGGGATTACGCAAATAAGAGATTGATTGACACCTCTGATGAGAAATTCCAGAACAGTCCGGGGCTGCAGAGGTGGGCGGCGGTAGAGAATTTAAAGATTGCGGCACAGGCATATAATGAAGCTGGCTCTATAAAAGAACTGGAACAGAAAATCGCCACCACAGCCGCCACCGGGAAGGAAGCAAAGCAGACTGTCCGCAAGCTGGAGAACCGCATCAAAGACCTTGCGGAAATCATCAAGTATGCGGAGCAGTACAAGGCAAATAAAGCGTATCATATCGCCTATAAGAAGTCCAAAAACCCTGACGCCTATTTCCGTAAGCATGAGAGCCAGATCATCCTTTATGGCGGCGCAAGGCGCATGCTGGAACAGGCGGGCATCCCCTTAAAAGGCTTGAACATTGACAAACTGAAAGCAGAGTATCAGGAGCTGACCACACAGAAAAAAGAACTGACCGCCACATACAAAAACTGTGAAAAAGAGCTGAAATCGCTGAACCGGAAACTGGAGAACCTGAACCAGTATTTAGGGCGCACAGAGCCGCCAAAAAGCGCACAGGAACAACCAGACCGGAATAATAACCCTTCCCGGTAATTCCTGTCTGAAAAGGGCTTTAAAAGCAAAAGAAGCATCGTGGAAATGTGCATAACTCCCCATTCCGCTATGGACAACACCATTCACAGCATATGGAAAAGCAAAGGGCAGCTTTCCACATCCTGCAAACAGTGTTGCCCACAGCTCCATAAGAAGGGGAGTTATACACATTACGCACAATGCCGACTGCGGCGGAATCCCACCCATTCCTTCCTACCTTATTATAAATCTGAAAAAATCCTTGCAGACAAGACCATATTCCTGTAATATAGTCTACAAATCCACAAAAAAATAGGAGCGCCGAAGCACCCCCATTTCCTAAACCCTCTTGCAAAATTCGCAGTGTTGGTTTATAATCATCTTAGAAGCCGGAGGATTCTAGCACGTCCGACGGTTGTTCAATCGGAAACAATAATCAGTTTAAAAAACAAACGGATCACAGGCTATCCCCTATTGGCAGTAGAGGATAGCCTTTTCCGTTACTTGCGGTTGTGTTTATTGTCTATGTATGTCAAGGCTGCAAAAATCACCAGCACCAACGTAAGCACTTCTAACGTATTCATACCGACCTCCTTTCCGTTTCCAGAAAGGACAACCGCAGACTATCCCTACTCGCTCTAATCTGACTAAGAGAATTATAGCACGTTATGTCGAATAATGCTATAAAAGATTTGCGTTAATCACTCCGCCGCTTCCAATGCCACCTCTGCAAATTCCGCATCACTCATGGCTTCCAGTTTCCCTATGACCTGTCCGGCAAGCTCCACCATATCACTGTCCTGTATATGGGGGATCACGTTCTTTATGTCGGCAATCATGCCCGTCCTGTCCTGCCCCTCAAACACACACATCAAATTGATTTCTTCCACTGTAAATTTATCCATTAGCTCCCTCTCCTTTTCTATGAATTTCCATATAATCAAACTCCAGTTGGTTACTGCATATTCCGCTGCAAATATAGCCGCTTTGAAATGGCACTCTTTCGCTTGCTTTTTTCTCCATGCCAATATAGTTTACTCTTGGGCTGAGCCACAACATTTCCACCCGGTTCTGCTTAAACAGCCGAAATCTTTCTTTATGGTCAAATATGCCCTGAAAGTTAATAAGCATTGCAAATGGTTTTCCAATCTCATACAGCCTTTCCAACACCCTGCCTTTTTGACTGTATGGAGGATTACTGATAATGTAGTCACATTCTGGCACTTCCATTAAGAAGAAATCCTGCCCCATTTTTATATGGCTATAAATGACTAAAAAGCCATGCTCCGACAACACTTTCACAAACTGGCTGTTCTCCATATCAAAAGGACACCATACTGTTGTATTCACCTTCAGCCGCTTCATAATCGGATATACCGCATAGGGAGGTGTCAGATATTCATCATTTTTATTGAACTTATATTGTATCTGTGCCATGCTCTTATATCTCCCTCTCTGATTTTTTCTCTGTTCCCTTTTCCGGGACTTCCTTCTCCGACTTATCCCTCTGCTCGATAACCGCCTTTTTCTCCGCCAGCTTTTCCTTTATGGAAATTCTGCCTGTCTGTTTTTCCTCCTTCGGCTTCTCATTATTCAAGACGTTATCAATCATGTTATAGTTACATTCTTCCAGTTCCTCAATCTTTGCCAGCGGCTTGTATTCTGCCAGCTTATCTAACAGCTCCTTCGCCTTCCTTGCGGTCTGTACGCCCTCACTGCCGTCAAGCTCCGTCCCTTTCCCGATAATATCCGTCATGCCTTCCCGGATACTGTCTGAAATGAGCGCATTGAGGAAGTCATTCAGATACCCGGTATTCCCGTTCCTGATGTCCTCTGTGATATTCGCTATCTGCGCTTCCCTATCCTCCACTGTCTGATTGTACTGAACAGTGTCGTAGTTGTAGGAAAGCTGGTCTATCTCCGCAGCAAGGAAAGCCGCCTGCCACTTCTCCAGAGAACCCCTCACCTCTAAATCCGGCAACTTGTCGATCAGCTCCGCAATGACCTCCACCGCCTTCGGATTGTCCGTAATATCCGGCACATAGTCCAGAATCTCCAAATCCGCAACTCTGCCCGAAACAATATCTATCTGCGTGTCCTCATAGCTTTCTGTCCCCTCTGTATGGATATTGATGCCGATGCTTGGGATACCGTTCATCCTCTCCGGCGGTATCCGGTTGAAAATAGCGATTGCTTCCTCAATGCCTGCTATCCCCTCATGGTACTCTCCGAAATTGTGGAATTCCCCGCACTCCGCCACTGTAAGGGTAACAACCGTCTGTTTTTCCTCCTGTATCTCTGTTTCTACCCTATCCGCTTCCCTGGCACTGGCATCTATGTATGGATTCTTCCATTCTGTAAAAGGAATGTTTTCAAGGATACGGTTCTGTTCCCCTTCTGGAATCAAGTGTTCCATTTTCCCCTGTTCATAAAGAGTGTCAAACCTGTCCATATAAAGGGAAACATCATTGATGCCGCTGGTTTTTAGCTGAACCTCAAGCAATTCCTTTACCATATCCTTTGTTTCCTCCGGCGTTCTCTCCCTGTAAACCTCCGCCCGGTCAAAACCGACCTCTTGATACAAAGCCTGCAATTCACTCTTGAACTGACTGTTTTCCACTCCGTTCTGTGTAAATTCAATCGGTACACAGTTCTGGTTGTTTTTCACATGGAGTACGTCAAATTCTTTTCCATTGATGCCAAAGCCAAATACTGCCTTTGTCATGCCTGTCTGATCCGCATCTTCCCTCTCCCGGCACTCCTTAAACTTTGCGATTGCTTCCGAAAGATTGTCAAAACGCTCTACTTCACCTTTTTCCGGATTACTGCCTACTCTTGCGGATAAATCTTCAATGACATAGTAAGTAAATCTATCCGTACCCGGTTCTCCCTGTATGCCGCTTCCTACGGTATTCTCCGGCATTTCTGCCGCCTTATCCATAACCGGGGCTTCCTCTTTGCTTATCTCCGCTGATATGGAAAGCTCCTTTGTAAACTCCGGTATCTCCCTGTAACCAACGGAATCCACATAATGGCTTGTGTTCTCCCCGTCCTGATGCAGCACCACCACATCGCTTACAGAAAGGGAATGCCCGGTAAAGTCTGCCGGGTGGTCTATGTTGAACTTGGTATAAATATTTTCAAGGCTCATGCCCTCCTTCAGTTCCCCGGTATAGACAAGGGTGTAATTCTCTCTGGAAACCGGGATACCTTCTTTTTCGAGGTAATCCATATCCATAAAGCGAATATCCCTTGTTTCCGCTGAATCTTTAAGCTGATAGATGCCAAACTTGCTCTCATTGCCATACAAAAGCTGTGCTTCCTTATTAGGCTCGCTGTCCTCTAATTCCTGCTTCATGGACTGGTATTCCTTATAAGCGTTCCAATCGCCTTTTTCCACGCCGAACAGCCCTTCATGCTCCTGCAATGCCGCCCTGTCCTCTACAAGCGTTTCTGAACCGTCTGCGTGGAGCTGGTACACTGAAACATCTTCCCCGAACAGCTCCGATGCCATATCCTTTGTGAGAGGGAGCATTTCATCCCACGAATACCCGTATTCGTGCATCTCCGACAGCCCCACCATCCCGTCCGGGAGAGCGTCAATTTCTTCCTGCGCCACCCTGATCGTTTCCCAAAGCAAGGCTGAATCGTCTTTCTGCTCCGCAATGGAGTGTGCAAGGGAAGTGGTCTTATACATATCATCCAGCTTATACGCATGGTTCATAATCAGATTGCGCTCATCGCTGTCATATACCGACCTGTGAAATTCCATGCGGTTAATGAGCTGCTCCGCCTGTACCGTTGCCGGAAGCTCCGAAGCGATATAAAGCTCCTTTTCCGTCATATCCATGTCATAATCAAAGAACTGCGGATAACCGTCATTCAAACCGCCGCTTCTCATAATCGGCACAAACTCAAAACCCTTTTCACGCAGATAATCCAGAGCAGTTCCCTCCTGCCCGTCCACTTCACGCATCAGTATGTCATACAGGGTATTCTGCACTTCCGACTGCATATTTGTGATTTTAATGGTTTCATATTCCCCGCTGTCCGGCGTGGAGAATCTCACAACCACATCGCCATATTCAATCGGAATGTTGGCTTTCTCCCGTTCTTCCTGCAATGCCTTGTAATCGGTTATCTCATGGGTATCCGTATCATAGGCATAGTCTAAATGGTATTCCCCTACTTCCTCACTCCGTTCATTGGCAAGCAGCGTTACCCATGCCCCGGCTCTTTCAAGGTAGGCTTCCACGCTCTGCCTGTCATCGTCTTTCATGGCAGACAGCAGATTAAATATTTCCGTCCTCTCCATGCCTTTAACATTCAAAAGGTCATATTCGGAACGGTCTGTATTTGACACAAGCAGGATAATGTCCTCCTGTGACTGTTCTGCAGCACGTTCCTTTTCAATCTCCAGAAGCTGCGCTTCAATCCCCTTTATCAGTTCCGAGGAAGTCCGGCGTATAGTGTCAAGGGAAGATTTCAACTCCGGCATCTCTTTTCCGCTGCTCCACCCGGCGATATACCCGAAAGAATAATCGGACGTGTCAATTCCGAAATGCTGGCATACGGTGTAGGCAACGCTCTCGGCTTCCACCTCTTTCGTTTCCCGGTCTTTGTCAAACCCTGTTTCATGTTCTATCTCCCTTGCATGGAGTTTTGCGTGCGCCACTTCATGGACTCCGGTTTTTGCGGTCTGGGCTTCGCTCATGCCCTCTTTAATGGCGATAGGGCGGCTTAAATCAATAAAATATCCTTTCCTGTCACCCTCCATTTCCTCATATCGGATTGGGACAGGGGAAACCCTCTCCAATGCTTCCATAAAATCCTGATAACGCTCCACATCCCCATGCAGTTCACTCACGCCAAGTCCGGGAAGCTCTTTCCCGTCCGTCTGGGAATAATCGAACACTGTCACGACACGAAAGGCGGGTATCTTTATCTCTACTTCCTCCATGACGGGCATCCCATCCCGGTCAAGCACAGGCTCATTCGTTACTGGATCAATCTTCTCCTGTTCCTCTTTGATTTTATAAGGCGCAGGCGCAAGGATACGGATACCCCTCTCGCCCTTGTTTACATGGCGTTCAAAATTCCTCTGCCATGCCTTGTATCCGGCAACGTATGTCGCATCCGGGCATTGCATCTCTATAAGCTGGATATTGTTTGCGCTGTAATTGTGGAATTTTGACATGGTGTTCAGGTAGCTTTTATATTTCTCCCCTTCAAACAGCTCCTTCAAGCCTTCCTCCAGCCTGTCCGTTATCTCTTTTACTTTCTGTTTTTCAGTTCTTGCATCTGCCATATGGTTATCTCTCCTTTTCCTCCATAAAAACAGAGGGCAGATAAGTTTCCCTGTCTGCCCCCGCTTTGGATATTTTTATTTGCTGATAGTTTTATAAACATTCCTCTTTGTTTTTTGCCTTATCCGGCTCCGGCGCTTTTTTCTGCTGTCCCGCCTTTTCCTTCATCTGCGACAGCTTATCCTTTACGGACACCCGCCCTCCTTTCTCCGCTTCCTTCCCGGCATCCAGACGGGCAGAGAGCCGATCCAGCTTTTCAAACGCCTGATCCGCCCCGTCAATCTTCTTCCGCAGGTTTTCCACCGCCTTTTTTACAGGCGTGTTGACTGCCCTTGTCAGACCGACACCCGGCTTTTCGTCCGATACCTCTTTCGTGCCTTTCCCGGCTAACAGCCTGCCCACGTTGGAAACGCTGTTCCCGATCTGCTTTAACTCGTCCCCGATGCTGTCAATCTGGTTGGCTGTCTTTTCACAGTCCGTCATCACGTCAACCAGACGTTCCCGGTAGCCGGAAAGCATGGACTTCATACCGGAGATTCCTTTCTGGAGAACCTTGCACATCTCCGCCTTGCCTTTTTCCTTAAAAGCGTTGATTGCCTGCGTTGCTGTTTCCACAAGGCGGTTTCTTACCGCTGTCAGGCGTTCCGACAGGCTTGTGACTTTCTCCTGAAGGCGGGATATTTTCTCCATAAGGTTCTCCGTAACGGACTTCGGCTGTTTCTCCTGCATCTGCGAAAGCTGCTCCCGGACGCCCTGTAATTCATCCACCATTGCGGCAAGCTGTACCTGCATACCCGCCACATACCAGAAAACACCCATAAAATCCTGTGACTGCTCTTTCATGTTCTGCTGGTTCAGCAGCTCTATAAGCTGCTTTAATGCGTCATTTTCCTCCATGACCTGTTTTGTGTTATGTCCTGCTGTTTCCATTTTGCCCTCCTTATAAACTTTCCTCTTTCCCTTTACCTTTTGAAATATCCGGCTTTTCCGGCGGTTTCTGCCCGTATGCCCTCTCACGCATCTCGGCAAGTTTCTCTTTTACAGAAATGCGGCATCTCGGACTGTCGGCTAACATCCTCTCCTTCCCATGCTCCGCCACCTTCTCCGATACTGCCCGGTTCACCTGCGGTCTGAAAGGCGCATCCGCCACCGCTTCCGCATCACGCCCCATTTCCTCTGTATCAAGTTCCTCCTGTTCCCCGTCATTCTCCGGCTCATCGTCCATATCAATCCCATCGCCGCCCTTTTCGTCCATATTTAACAGGGCATTTAGCTCTGTCAGGCGTTCCAGCTTCTCCGCAAGTTCCGCTTCCTGTGCGAATGGCTTTGTGACCTCCACCTTTGCGGTTTCAAGCTGATGCTCCACGTTCTCCAGCTTCTGCGCCACCGTTTCCATTTTCCCGGTCATGCCCTCTAAGGCGTTGCTTAACCTCTGCAAATTCCCCAACGGATCAGTGCCGATTTCCACCTCATGGGTGATGCTGCCCTTTAAATTCACCGTAAACTTGGAAAAGAACGAATCGAAGGAAACGCTCATCTTAAATCCCTGATACTCCCCGATTGTGACCGCTATATTCGGCTGTTTTGCGCTCCGGCACATATCAATCAGTGCCGCCCCGGCTTCCTTCTTGTCCGTATATACCCGGTTTCCGATTTTAATGGAGAAAGTATCCTTGTCCGGAAATTTATTCTGTGCGTAGGTCTGAATGTCGGCACGATACCCCGCAAGGCGTTCTTTCATGGAAGCGATCTGCACCGGGTAATGCTTCACGATATTGTCCTCTAAGCGGTATTTCTGGCTGGTGTGGTTTGCCTTTAACAGCTTTAGCTTGGACACCTGAATATCCAAATCCATCTTTTCTTTTATGTAGGGATTGCCCGTTGCCAGAGCCTTTACTTCCGCATAGGTGAGAGCCGCTTCGTCTATGTCCTCACAGCTTCTGACCGGGGATTTGCTCGTCATAATCTGACCGATGAATTTCTGCTTGTTTTCGATGAGCTGCCATGAGTAGCTGTCGAATGTCCCCTCCGTCACATACCGGAATATTTTTACCTTGTCATTCATGTTGCCCTGTCTTAAAATCCGACCTTCCTGCTGTTCAATGTCGGACGGACGCCAGGGCACATCGAGGTGGTGTAACGCAATCAGTCTGTCCTGTACGTTTGTCCCGGCTCCCATTTTTGCGGTTGAGCCTAACAAAAAACGAACCTGCCCGCTTCTTACTTTTGCGAACAGCTCCGCTTTCCTTGTTTCCGTATTGGCGTTATGGATAAATGCTATTTCATGTTCCGGCACCCCCTTCGCCATGAGCTTATCCCTGATGTCCTCATATACGTTGAATGTCCCATCTCCTTTCGGTGTGGATAAATCGCAGAAGATAAGCTGCGCCGATTTCTGCTCTTTGGTCTGCTCCCAAATCTCAAACGCCTTCTCCACACAGGTTGTGGCTTTGGAGTTTTCTTCATCGGGAAGCATATCATTGATGAGCCGCTGGTCTAACGCTAACTTTCTCCCGTCATTGGTGATTTTCAGCATATTGTCGATGTTCGGCTGCACTTTCCTGTCCCTGACCGCTTCTGCCCTGTCCGCAAGTGACTGAACCATGTCCTGCTGGTACTCGCTCGGCTTTAACACGATATTTTCATAATCTGCTTCCGGCACAGGCAGCTTTAACATATCCGGTGTCTGTATGTCTGCACTTTCTTTGAATAATGCAATCAGTTCCGGTAAATTAAAAAACTTTGCGAACCTTGTTTTTGCCCGGTATCCAGTCCCCTCCGGCGCAAGCTCAATCGCTGTCTGAGTTTCCCCAAACGATGCCGCCCAACTATCGAAATGTCCCAATCCCAAACGCTGTAAGGTATTGTACTGGAGATACCGCATATTGGTGTAAAGTTCCGTCATACTGTTGCTGATCGGAGTACCCGTTGCGAATGTGATTCCCTTCCCTCCGGTTAGCTCGTCCATATACTGGCACTTGGCAAACATATCCGAGGATTTCTGCGCTTCCGTCTGTGCGATGCCCGCCACATTCCGCATTTTTGTGTATAAAAAGAGGTTCTTATAATTATGGCTCTCGTCCACAAACAGCCGATCCACGCCCAACTGTTCAAAGGTCACAACATTGTCCTTCCGACTGGAATCATTCAAGCGGCTTAACCTTGCGGACAGAGATTTCTTCGTCTTTTCCATCTGCTTAATGGAGTAACGCTCGCCATTCTCCGCTTTTAAGGATTCGATAGCCATTTCAATTTCTGCTATCTGTCTTTCAATCATCGCCATCTGCCTTTCGGTGGAAAGCGGGATTTTTTCAAACTGACTGTGACCGATAATCACAGCGTCATAATCCCCTGTTGCGATTCTGGAACAGAACTTTTTCCGGTTGGCGGGTTCAAAATCCTTCTTGGTTGCCGCTAAGATATTCGCCCCCGGATACAGACGCAGGAAGTCACTCGCCCACTGCTCCGTCAAATGGTTTGGCACGACAAATAAGCTCTTTTGGCACAATCCCAACCTCTTATTTTCCATTGCCGCCGCAATCATTTCAAAGGTCTTTCCTGCACCCACGCAATGGGCGAGCAGTGTGTTGTCCCCGTATAACTGATGCGCCACAGCGTTAAGCTGGTGTGGTCTGAGTACAATGTCCGGCGTCATGCCGGGGAATTTTAAATGCGAACCGTCATATTCCCTCGGTCTGGTGGAATTGAAAAGCTCATTATATTTTACACATAAATCCTGCCTGCGCTCCGGATCACGAAATACCCAATCTTTAAAGGCTTCCCTAATTGCTTCCTGCTTCTGGCTTGCCAGCGTGGTTTCTTTTTTGTTGAGGACTCTTTTTTCCTTCCCGTCCTCCGTCACAATGTCAAAAATACGGGTGTCACGCAGGT
This sequence comes from Candidatus Merdisoma sp. JLR.KK006, assembly GCF_036941035.1. Classification (NCBI taxonomy): domain Bacteria; kingdom Bacillati; phylum Bacillota; class Clostridia; order Lachnospirales; family Lachnospiraceae; genus Candidatus Merdisoma; species Candidatus Merdisoma sp. JLR.KK006. The sequence goes on from NZ_JAYMNS010000041.1 coordinate 10,037, forward strand.
TTAAGGAATCCTCCAGAATCTTATAGGCGTTTGCCCGCCCTGTCCCGTAAGTCATGTTGACAAGGGCATTTCCCCGGTCTGCGTTTTTCCCCTTCACGTTCCACTGCCCGGTTACATTAGAGTAGAGTACGCCCATTGTGTTACGGTCAAAAAGATACTCCGGCGTTTCAAAGGTTTCACGCATGAAGTCCTCAATATATTTTGGTGAAATCCATGTTGCGCCCACACGCACCTCAATCTCCGATGCGTCCAGCTCCTTCGGCTGTACGCTTTCCAGTGAGGATACGTTAATGGCGTATTCCGGGTGGTTTTCCGCAAAGGTTCTTGCCACTGACAGCTTCTCCCGCACGTTCCCACTTAAATACTCGTCTGCGGTTTCCCATTCCTCTGTGACCGGGTTCTGGAAGATTACCCCCGCAAGCTCCTTCGTGATTTCCTCCACGCTCTTGTCCGCAAGCTGTGACATATAGGCTAAGTCCACGCCCGCCTTCTCACTTAAAGATACCGCCAGCGCTTCACTTGCTGTGTCCACGCTCGTCACAACTTCCTGCTTTTTAATGGTACGTTTGGAGAACATATCCGCCTTGCCGATGAAATTCCCCTCATCGTCCAGATTTTCAAGGGAGCATAACAGGCAGTAGCTGGAATCCTGATTGAACGCCCTCCGGTTGGTCTGGGAATTCAGCAGACCGAATTTCTTGGAGAAACCATCGTATAACTGGTTTAATTCCGCCTGCTTGTTTAAAATCATTTCCTCCGGGTACTCGTCCAACTGGAAGTTTATCAACTCCTGCGTACAGTCCCGGATTGCCACCATGCCCTTCATGCGCTGCTCCGCCTTCTCCGACACGTCCACAGGCTTCATTATGGAATTTTCCCGGTAGTACACTTTATCATCCACAACGGTATAGCTGTAATTCTTTACCTCCGGATCGGCGGGTATGTTCTCCCTTGCCAGCTCGTCATCAATCTCATTGAAATCCGCCTGCTCGATGCTGCCCTCCACATAAGAGAGCGCATTTTTAAGCTGCGCCGACAGGGGAAGGGACGTGTCCGGCAGGCAGGCGCTTTCCATGCCATGCGCCCCGGAAACCATCTCCATTTTTCCGAGTACCATTTCCGGGTGGTCTGCGAAATACTGGTTCATCACGATACCGTCTTTTTCCGTCAGATGCACCCAGTCCGGCTCAATGTCTAACACCCGGTCACGCTTCTTTAAGAATAAAATATCCGAAGTGACCTCCGTACCCGCATTTTCCTTAAACGCTGTGTTCGGGAGCCTGACCGCCCCCAATAGCTCCGCCCGCTGTGCAAGGTATTTCCGCACTTCCGGGTTTTTCTTATCCATAGTCCCCTTTGAAGTGACAAAGGCAACGATGCCGCCCGGACGTACTTTATCCAAAGTCTTTGCGAAAAAATAATCATGTATCAAAAAATTGTGCTTGTCATACTGCCTGTCAGACACTTTATACTGTCCGAAAGGCACATTTCCCACCGCCACGTCAAAAAAGTCATTGGGATAACTGGTATTCTCAAATCCTGTGATTTTAATGTCCGCATGAGGGTAAAGCTGTTTTGCGATGCGCCCGGTAATCCCGTCAAGCTCCGCCCCGTAGAGCCTGCTCCCTGCCATTTCCTCCGGCAGACAGCCATAGAAATTCCCAATGCCTGCGGCGGGATCTAACACATTCCCTCTGGTAAATCCCATTTTTCCCACAGCGTCATAGATTGCCTGAATGATGACCGGGCTTGTGTAGTGGGCATTTAATGTGCTTTCCCTTGCGGAAGCGTATTCCTCCGGGGATAACAGGCTCTTTAATTCCTGATACTCATTCGCCCAGTTCGCTTTGGAAGAATCAAAGGCATCGGCAAGACCGCCCCAACCTACATATTTTGCTAAGACTTCCTGTTCCTCCGGCGTGGCAGTGCGGCGTTCACCTTCAATCTTTTCAAGGGTTCGTATGGCTTCCACGTTCTGCCGGAATTTCTCTTTCGGCGCAAATCCTTTCCCGGTATTCTCCGCTTCATTGAAAGAGATACGGTAATTAACTGCGCCTGTTTTATCAATCTCCGGCTCCTTTTGCGGTACTTTTTCCGGCTCTGGCGGATTGCCCCCGGTCAGCGTTTCCACATCACCCATGACCTGTTGGATAAACGGATCGTTTTCTAAGGCAGTTTCATCTACTACCTGCCCGTCCACAATCCCGGCTTTTTCCAGACCTTCCCGGACAGCCTGTGTGTCAATGTCGGAGAAATCATCTTTTTCAGCAGAATCTTTTGATTTTGAAACAGTTCCCGGCTCTGTAACAATACTTTCTGCTTCTTTCCCCTGTAAATCTCCGTTGAGATTTTGACAGAAAACATCCGCTTCCTCCGGTGTATCAAATGTCGGCACTGTGCCATCGCCTGTTACATAATAATCCTGTGTTTCGCTGTCCCATACCGCATAAGGCTCTGTAAAGGCATCCGAAGTTTCCGTAACCGTAAAGCGTACTGTTTCTTCCTGTTCCGGTTCTTCTGTCTGTTTTTCCGGCTCTGCTTCAGATACTTCCGCAGCGTGTCCTTCCCTCTGCTGTCCTTGCTCGTTCTCATAACGTGCCGCATACTTCTGTGCTTCCTTCAGCAGAGCATCCATCTCCACCGCCTTTTCCGCATTGCCGCTTAATGACTGCATCAATACATAATCGGCGGCTTCCAGAAACAGAGTGTCATAAACTGCCTTTCCCTCTAACCTCCTGTCAGCGTCCTCTATGGCAACCGCCCCGGTATCCTCGTTCCAGCCGACCACATCTTTCATGGACAGCGCACCGCAGATTTTTACCACTGCGGACATTTCCGCAAGCCTTTCAATCAGTTCTTTTTCACTTTCACTGGATTTGTTTTCCGGTTCGGGACTCTGAACATTGTCCCCGGAAATTTCCGCTTCCTGCCCCGGTACAGCCATTTTTTCCGGTTCTCTGTCACGCTCTATAAACCGTCTTGCCTGATTGGTGAAACCGTCCAAAACAGCCGGGTGGGACGTGACGATATAATCCCTTGTCTGCCAGTCAGCAGAAGGCACAAGGTTCTTTGCCCATTCCTTATTGTCGGGGGAAAACCGCCCGTCATAGGATAAGTGCGTGATTGTATTGGCAAGGACAATCTCTACACGTTCCTTCCCGTACTGCCGGATAACGCCCTCTGCGGCATCCCCCGGAAGGGTGTAACCGTCAAATTTCTCCGCAATCGCTTTTTCTATGGCATCTTTGCACTCCACCCGGATACCATGCTCCAGCTTTTCCTGCTCCCGGCGCATGGCTTCCTCCGCCTGCTCTTTTTTGTACTGTGCGAAGGCTTCCTTCCCCTTCGGCGTAAGGTATTTATCCGCATTGACAAGCTCCCTGATGCGCTTCTCCACCACGTTCCATTTTAAAAGCACTTTTGCGTATGGATCGCCTATCCTGCCTTTCCCCAATTTGATTCCTTTGGAATCGTGCCATTCATCGCTCCGGTCTGAACCAATCAAGGCGGGAGAGCCGCCGCCCGTCCCATATTCATTTTTAAGGAAGGCAATGTTTTCTTTCTTGTCATGCCCCTCCATGAAATACTCATAGATACGGAACTGCCCATGATGAACATTGCTGCCGCCTGTCAGACGCTCATCTATCTCATCCTGCGTGATAAAATCCTCATGCAGCACCTCCACGCTGTCCTGTACCGGGTATTCTGTTTTCTCTGTGCTTAAATCCGCAATCTCTGAAAGCAGATGCTCCGGCTTTTTTACATACCGCCATCTTATCTGCTTTTCCCCGGCTTCAATCTGCTCCTTTGCGTGGGAAAGCTCCCCGGCGACAACATCACGCCCCTCCTGCGTGGATAAAAGCTCGCAGAGGTTTGTCATGCTCTCCGGGTGGTTGTAAGTCTTAATCGGTATGTTCTCCGGGATTTCCCCGATACCGTCCCGGAAGAAATTGAACAGGTCATTTGACACCCTCTGGCGTTCCACCGCATCCACAAGGAACACTTCATTTGCGCCCATGTAAGAGCCATTCTCCACCATAGAACGGACAACGCCCTCTATTTCCTGCCAGCCCATCACCGCAACCGGGTTTTCCTTTGCGGACATCCCGTAGCCGATACTCATGCCGGATTCATTGAACCAGACGGAAATGGGATTGCTGCCAAAATCAAAACCTTTCCCGGTAGTACGGTACTCATTTTTCAGAAACTCCGCCACTTCCTCCGGCGTTTTGCCCTGCTGGTACTTGGCGTAAATGCGGCTCCTGCTGTTATCCCGTCCGCCTCCTGTGCGTAAAATGGCTTCAAGCTGCTCCTTTGGCAGAGAAAAAGCGGCGGGCATGATATATTTCTCTCCTGCCTGCGCCGCTTCTATCGTGCCGATCTGTTCCTCTATCGTGGAGAATAAACTAAGCTGTTGGTAAACTTCCTTTTCCTTCGGTTCTTCCCATTGCGGAATCTGCCCTTCTTTCAGATATTCTCCCTTTTCCATGTAAAAGGCGATGCTGTCCCTCACAGCTTCCCATGATACAGTTGCTTCCGCTGTCCGGTTTAAATAGCTCCCCTTCCAGACCGTCAGACCGTTCTCGTCCGCCCTGTACCCGGCTCTTTCCTCCCCTACATAAAACTCGGTAAATTCCTTGTGCCTGTAACTGTTTTTGATATACTCCGTCTGTTTATCCTTATCCGGCTCGAAAAGCATTACCCCGGCAATATCCGGGCATTTATGCACCATAAATTCATCAAACTGCAAAATGCCTTTCTCTATTCCGGACAAAGAAAGACCGGGCAATGGTTCTCCACTGTCCGGCTCTGGTAAATCCTTATTTTCAGTTTTTTCAGTCGCTTCTTTACTTACAGGCTGTATACCAGTTCCCTCAGCACGATTTCCTCCGCCGAGTGCCTGATGTTGTTCATCTTCTGAATCCAGAGCATCTGGTTCTCTGCCTTGAGTTTTTCCGTCACTCCCTCCTGCTTCATCATCTGCCCGGTCAGCAGTTCCATCCTCTGCTCCGCCTGCTCCTGAATGGTCAGAAGATGCTCTTTCAGCTTCCCTTTCAGCAGAAGCCCGGTGTAAATCCCCTTCTTGTGTTCCTGTAAGTAATTCTTCCTCATCAGTCCGTATTTCGTGAGCGTCCCCTCCGGCTGCTCGTCCACCTGTAACATCGGTATCATGTAATCCCCGTTCTTCTCGTAGGTCAGATTCATCATTATTTCCCCTTTCCCCGGCATTTCCGGTCTGTGTGGTAGGTTGTACGTCCTTCGCTTCGCTTTCACGCTTTAAAGCATTATAGCGTGTGTCAGAGGTATTTGCAAGTCCTTTTTCGACAAAATTTCTTGATGCTTCCTTTCCGGCAATTTCCCTGTCATACGCCCCGATTGCTTTGCCAATCTCCATAAGCACAGGCTTGGATAAATCGGATATGCTGTCACCGATATGTGACAGGGTTTCTATTGTATTAAACTCATGGATATAAGGGAACTGGATTTCCTCTGCCAACTCCGCATCTTCCATGCCGCACCGCTTTAAGACGGTGTAGGCGATGCTGTCCGCCAGCGTTTCCCGGACACGAACAGCGATATTCAGTTCGTCCAGTTCCTCCAGAAAACTTCCCTCTTTCAGATATTCCATATCCGAAGCAAGCTCCCCATAACAGTCCTGCGCAATCCGGGAAGCAATCTCCCTGATCCTGTCCACAAATCCCGCTTCCTTGTTAGTATCCCCGTAAATCCCTTCCAGACGGTTCAGAACCGCTTCCTGATGTTCCTCCCGCATCTCCCAAAGCTGGGGGAAACGCCCGATGCGCCTTGCCTTATGCACGTCCGATATATCAAAGACGTACCGCAGTCCGGTGTAGGGACTCCCTTCTTCATCCAGAAGCGCAATCCCCTTTGCGCCCTTGTTTACCCAACAGTGCATTTTTTCATTCCATATCTCTATGGAAGCGCAGGCTGTGGCGTCCGGTCTTTGGGCATAGATAAGGAGCTGGTCTTTGAACGGGTATTTGTAGAGCCTTGATGCTGTGTTCAGATATTTCTTCCAGCTTTCTTCATTTCTCGTCACTCTCTTTGATGTTTCTTCAGAGAGTGCGGAAATTACATCATATTTCCTCATGGCAATCCTCCATTAAAAAATGGCAGCAAAATACAAAAACGTATCTTGCTGCCTGTTTCCTGTTACTCTCTGGCATTATTCGTAGAAACCATGTTCCTCAATGCCCTTTTCCAGAATGGTATGTATCAGTTCCTCCAGCTCCACACCGTTTATCTCGCTGACCACAATCAGCTTTGCAAGGGTATCCTTCTGTACGGATATGGCATACTGTTCCTCATCGGCACGAAGCTCATGGACGCAGATACCAAGCCCGTCCGCAATCCTGCATACCACGCCAAGTTCCGGCTCCCTGATGCCCGCCAGAATATCCATGATTGTCCTCTCCGGCACTCCCGACATTCTGGAAAGCTCCATAATGCTGATTTCTTTCTCTTTCATCACGTTTAATAACTTATCCCCGGTTGTAAACATCTTTCTTCCTCCCTTATTTTTTCTTCCCACCAGAAGATTTCTTTTTCGGAAACTCCATGACAAACTTAAACTGTACCCCGCTTTTTTCTGCCCCGTCTTTGGTGTAACGGTATTCTTCCGTCCCACTCGGAATAATATAGGCATCATAGGGCTTGCCCGCCTTGCTCTTTAACCCTTTTAACAGGATTTTCTTCCCGGCAAGCATATCCTTCACCTGTGCATCGGTAAGGGCAGTTCCCATTACCCGGCTCACGTTCATACCGCATTTTTTCACACAATATGCGCCGAATTTCCCCTTTACCACCTGACCGCCGCAGTTCGGGCATACCCCAAGAGCCGCCTGCTCCTGTGCAAACATCTTTTTCTGCTCGTCACTGACCTCATGGTAGGTATGTATCAGTTCCGACACCATGTTTTCAATGTCCGCCATGAAGTCCTCCATAGGAAGCTCCCCTTTCGCTACCAGCGTCAGGGCATTTTCCCAATCGGCGGTAAGTTTCGGGGACTTCACCACATCCGGCAGCACCGTAATCAGCTTCATTCCGTCCTCTGTCGGTATGATCTGCTTCTTCTCACGCTTCACAAAACCGTCCTTGACTAACTTTTCGATAATATCCGCCCTTGTCGCAGGCGTACCCAAGCCTTTCCTCTCCACGTCATCGCCCATATCTTCCGCCCCGGCACGTTCCATTGCCGATAATAATAAATCTTCCGTAAAGTGCTTCGGCGGGGAAGTGAAATGCTCGCTGACTTTCGTCTGCACACCGTCAAATGCCTGTCCCTCCGACAGTTCTGGCAGCTTCTTTTCCTCTTTTTCTTCCTCCTGATTCCCGGAGATTTTAAAGGAACGCTTAAAGGCATCCTCAAAGGACTTCCACCCGTTATGCGTGACGGACTTCCCGGAAACTGCAAAAGTATGTCCATTGCAGGAAAACTCCGCCTTTACCGTTTCATACAAATGTTTCTCCCCGGTGGCGCATAACAGGCGGTTCGCAACCAAAGACAGGATTTTACGCTCCGTTTCCGGCAGTGCCGCAAGGTCAGCTCTCGCTATCTCCATTGTGGGGATAATGGCGTGGTGGTCTGTCACCCTTTTGCTGTTCAGAATCCGCTTGATGTCCGGTCTGGAAGCCTTGTTTTCCTCAAACATCAGGGAACTGAATACTGCTTCAATCACGCCCTCTGCGGTTTGCCCCATGTCATCGGATAAGAACTGGCTGTCCGTCCTCGGATATGTGGCTAACTTTTTTTCATAAAGGCTCTGCGTGTACTCTAAAGTCTGCTTTGCGGTAAATCCGAATAAACGGTTCGCATCCCTCTGGAGCGTGGTAAGGTCATAGAGCTTCGGCGGCATGACCGTTTTTTCCTCTTTCACAACGGACGTGGTGAGAGCCTGCCCGTCCCGGCAAGCCCCCGCAATCTCATCCGCTTTATTCTTATCATCAATACGCCCGGTGGCGGCATCCATCCCGTCCATCAGGATATGCGCCATGTAATATTTTTCCTTCTGGAAATTCATAATCTTTGCTTCCCGGTCTACTAACATCGCAAGGGTGGGTGTCTGCACCCGCCCCACCTTTAAAACCTTTCCGCCATATAAAACCGTAAACAGCCTTGTACCGTTGATGCCCACAAGCCAGTCCGCTTCCTGCCTGCACAATGCGGAATGGTACAGGTTGTCATAATCACTCCCCGGCTGTAAATTTTCAAACCCTTCACGAATGGCGCTTTCCTCCATTGAGGAAATCCACAGGCGTTTGATCGGCTTGTCACAGCCTGCCATTTCATACACAAGGCGGAAGATAAGCTCTCCCTCCCGTCCGGCGTCAGTGGCGCAGATCGTAGCCGACACATCCTCCCTGTGCATCAATTTAAAAAGAACGTCATACTGCGCTTTCGTGTCCGGCTTCACCTCATACTGCCATGTTTTCGGCTTGACAGGCAGGCTCTCATACGTCCATTTTTTCCACTGCTCCCCGTAGCTTTCCGGCTGTGCCAGCTCCACCAGATGCCCCACGCACCAGCTCACAACATAACCGTTTCCTTCCATATATCCGTCACTGATTTCCGTTGCGCCGATTACCTCCGCAATGCTCCTTGCCACGCTCGGTTTTTCTGCTATGACTAACTGCATTTATTCTTCCTCCCCTTCCTTATCTTCAAAAAAATCATCCTCTGTGTCCTCGTTTTCCTCGTCATCATCGTATTCTTCTTCCTCGTCCTCCTCCTCATCGTCCTCGTCAAGAAATTCCTCTTTCTTTTTCTTGGCTACCTTGAAATAATAGCCGCCGCCAATAGCCGCAACCGCCACAATCCCAAGAATGATATAGGTTGCCGCCGGGTTTTCCTCTGTTTTCTCCGGCTCCGGTTCGGGTTCTTCGGTATTTTCCTCCCCGTCCTCTGCCGCTTCTTCCGCAGGTTCTTCTTCCGTTTCCTGTTCCCCGTTATTGTTGGGAAGTGCGCCCTCCGTCACAGGGATTGCAGATTCCAGTGCGGCGGAATTTTGCGGTAAGGTATCGCTGTTGTCCGCTGTCACGTTCAGCAGGTCATTTTCCGTAACTTCGGTCAGGAAATAAACCACTTCTTCCTCCCCGTCCCGGTCAATGATAAGGTAGAACACTTTTTCCGATGCGGTCTGGATTGTATAAAATTCCTTCCCCGTTTCGCTTTTCTCCTTCTCCCCAGATTCCTCTTTCTTCTCCGATGCCGCCGCTTCCGCCATAGCCTGCTTTTTCTGCTCTGCAAGGCTGTTTTCGGAAACGGTGTTCCCGTCACTGTCCGTCTTGGTATGTTCCGTCACCTGTGCGGTAGCGGAGGAAGGCTTGGTTGCCTGTGCGCTCACCGGGAGCTGCTCTGCCGGGTTCTTCTCATTCCCGTCCGTTTTTTCCGGATCGGTATAATACGGGTTCGCTGTCTTATAGACCTCTGACATATTCCCGGCATTGTCCATTGCGGAAATGGTGAAATACTGGTAGCCTGCGTCAAACTGCTGCAGGCGGATATTCAACACGCCATTGGTAAGCTCCTTAAACTCATACCCGTTCACATACACCGCCTTGATACCGGAATCCGTATCATGCGCCTGAACGGAGAGCAGACCGTCACTGACCGCAGCGTTTAAGGTAGGCTTCGTGAAGTCAAAGCACCTGATATAGCGGTTTTTCTCATAGGTCTTGCCCCTCTGGTCTGTCACAAGCACATAAACGGTGGCATTCTCCGAAATCTCCACATACATATCCTCTGTGATGTCCGTCCAGCTCCCATTCTGCGCCACTTTCGCCTGCACCGTCTTTATGGAGAAGTTGCCGGAATGCGCCACATCTTCAACGGAGATATGTACCTTCGTGGTGTCATTGTGCCAGCCGGACGGAGTGGAGATTGTGATTTTTACATTCGGGTTCACATATTCGCATAAGCTGTAATCCCCCTTGCAGACCTCACAATCTTTATCAGTGGAATACTGTGTGCATTTTTCTTTACAGGTACATTCCGGCTCCGGCACTTCATTCCCGGATACCGTCCCGCCTTCCGTACCTTCCCCACTGCCGCCGGATTCCGTTTCTGTTTCCCCCTCATTCTCACCGGACTCGGCTTCCGTTTCCCCGGTTTCCTTATTTTCCTCTGTTTCCGCTTCGGTACTGCCTTCCTCTGACGCTCCGCTTTCCTCCGCATAGGCATCTACCGTATTCCCGCTGTTCGCCATAAACGCCCCTACGGGCATACAGAACAATAATGCTGACAAGAGCAGCGACACCGCCGCCCTAACTGATAACTTTTTCTTCATTTCCTGCCATCTCCTTTGCGTTTTCTTTTTCTTCCAATAACTTCAAAATCTCGTCCTCGCTGAATTTGATGAGTAATTGCAGCTTCTCGGACGAGATTTTATGCTTTTCGATAATATCCATTTTTTCGGCTCTTTCCGCCATGCGCTTCTGTTCTTCCAAATCCTTCTTTTTTGCCTGTAAGGATTCAAGCTGCGCATCCACTTTGGAAAGTGCCTTTTCAATGCGCTCCTTTGTCATAAATTCCTCGCTTTCTGTTTTTTCCGTTTTTCCCACCCGGTTGGATCAAAATCATTAAAATCTAACACTGCCCTGAAAAGCCATTTGTTATTTACCCATCTTTGCAGTTTCCTTGTAACGGGTGGCGCAGTTGGCTTTTCGTATACCATTACATAGGGATCAAATCCCATATCCTGCAGAGTGTATATCCTGTACAAGTCCTGTTCATGGCTACTGTTATAGTTTGTCAACACATACACCCGCCTTTTCCGGTAATCTTTCACAGTTGTAAGTTCTGAAAACCTTTTGAAATACCCTGTCAGGTCATCTTCCGGATTATCCCAAGCGAAGTGCAGCATTTTTGTTTTCACTTTGTTCAGCATCTCCACCTTCTCCGGAGTAATCAGGCGCACATCAAGTCCCTGTGTAAAATCCACCATTGCGCCGCTTTGTGCAAGCTGCTGTAATAACCGTTCCCAATCCGGGCAGGCTAACAGGTTCGCATCAAGCAGCTTTATTTCTTTTTCCCCACGCCAGAACTCGGCAAGGTCAGCGACCGCAACCGTCCTGCGCCCCTCCTTTTCCCCTACAATGCAGAAACCGCATCCACGAGGACACCCTCTTGACAGAAAACCATATGCAGTTCCTTCAAATTTCGGGTATAATGCATAGTCCGGATATATATGCTCCACTTCCTCCGGCAGACGGTTATGAAGCCCATACCCTGTGCCGCCCCTTATAATGCAGTCAGCATGAATTGTACCAGAGTAATCCTTAGAATAGCTGTCCGTAAACACCCGGCTCATATATACAAGGTCATAATGTTTTCGCCCGTCATACCATTCCAATGTATCGCCCCTTGCCTTATGGTAAGCTGACAGCTTCATAAGGCACAAATTGGGGAAGTTATGGCTGTCCACATCAATCAATCCGACTTTGATAATATCACGCTCCCTTCTATGTTATAAAATTGTCCTATCATAAGTTTGTATTGTTATTGAAGGCGACCAAATGCGTAGAAATGGCTCTGCCAGTAGGACGAGTTGATGCTTGCGTAGCTGATTGGATCTCCGCAGTGGATCATTGTCCCGTTACCGCAGTAAATACCCACATGGCTCACCGCCCCGGCAGAATTGTAAGTCCCGGTAAAAAAGATAATGTCCCCCGCCTTTGCGTCCGATGCGGAAACAGGCGTACACTGGTCATATATCCCCTGTGCGGTGGTTCGTGGAAGGTTATGCACCCCACTGTTGGTAAAAGTCCAACAAACAAAGCCTGAGCAATCGAAACTTGTGGAAGGGCTTGAGCCGCCCCACACATACGGGAATCCCAAATATTTAGCGGCTTCCTCCATAAGAGCCTGCACCGATGCGTCATCGTAGGCATCCGGCGGTATGGCGTTCCCCGGCAGACCTCCCGGCGTTTCCCCGTAAAGCGTGCCTTCGCCCACATCGAAATAAAATAACGGGTTATAATACTCCCCGTCATACAAACACTCGATATGCAAGTGGCTTCCTGTGCTGCTCCCGGTATTGCCCGTTGTGCCGATAACCGTCCCTTTTTCCACTGTCTGCCCCGCACTCACACTGAGCGTATCCATATGGGCATACTTGGTTGTGTAACCGTCAATCTCAATCACCACATAATTCCCATAGTGGCTGTCATATGCCGCCGCTGTCACCATACCGTCATGGGCAGCATATACGGTTGTGCCTGTGGGAACTGCTATATCCACGCCCCGGTGAAATTCCTCGTTCCCTGTGACCGGGTTCTTCCGGTATCCGTAATAGCTCGACACATAATAATACCAGTAAAGGTCAAGCGGCGAAGCGAACTCCTGAAGCAGACCGTTTGTTTCCCGGTACATGGCAAAAATCTCCGCCTGTTCCGTATCCATTTTCCCAGAAACAAGGCTCTCTAATGATATGACCGTAAGCGTCACTCTGAGGATACTGACCTCGTATTCTTCTTCCTCCTCATACTCATATTCTTCCTCTGTTTCTTCCCCTGTGACCGGATCAGTGACCGTCCTTGTGCCTGTCTTTGTGACCGTCCTTGTCCTCGTTTCCGTATCCGGCGTGAGCGTCAGCGTATACATCTCATCAAATAGAGCCTGTATTTCACTTTCCACCCCGCCTGCGGTAAATTCCGTATGGACTGCGGACAGATAGCTGATAAGGGTAAACGGGTTATGCCCAATTGCCCCAAGATTGTAGGAATATTCGTCATACCCCGGATAGTCTGTTTCCACCCGGTCAATCTCATTCTGCAAGTCAAGCTCCAGACGGGTAAGCTGTAAATCGGCGGCGTCAATCTCCTCCGGCTTGCTTAAATAGCTTGCCGCTAAGATTGTGGACTGCGTATCCGCAAACATCGCCCCGCAGGACGATACGGAAACCATAATCATCATAAGGAGCAGAGCCATGATGCCCACCGTCACAAGCAAGCCCGCATTTCTCCTTGCGAACTCCTGTAACTTCCTCGCCACAGTGACCGCACCGTTTTTCGTCTTTTCAAACGCCTGCTCCGCTGTTTTTCCTGCCGCCGCTTTCTTCCTCGCCTTGATATATTCCCGTTTAATGCGCTGTTTCTGTAACCGCTTTTGCAAGGCTTTTTTCTGCATCTGCGGGTTTTCTTCCAAGAACTTCTGGTACTGGAAATTGACTTCCTTTTTAAACTGCTTTTTTTCCAGCTTTGCCACCTTCGCCCGCTGTTTCTGCTCTTTTCCCTTTATCTGCCTTTTGACGAAAGAATAAACCGTTTCCACTTTCTGCTCCGATTTATGTGCGCCCTCCACCGCTGAATTTTCTTTCTCCGTTTCAGCGATTTTCCCATGCACAAAATTTCTGCCCTCATTCTGCATCCGGCGCATGGTGGTCTTTGATATTCCCTCCTGCTTGAAAGGCTTCTCCTTCTCCAGAGGGACAACTACATATCTTCCCTTCCCGGTTTTCTCGTCAAACACTCTCTGCAAGGTGTATTCCCTTGTCTTTGGCAGCTTCGCCCTTGCTTTCTGTACCTTCTTTGCGGCTTTCTGCGCCTGCCGCTGTTTCTTTTGCAGCTTTTTACTGCCTGTAAATTCAGAACCTCCTTCCCCCTGAAACAGTTTTCCGGTATTCTCCGTAAAAGATTCTTCCGTAAAGGTTTTATTTTCCGCTTTTTCCTTCGTGCCGCCTTTGTTCCGGTGTTCCCTCTGCACCCGCTTTTTATGGTATTTCCCTTTTTTCTGCGACTGCCTGTAAGTGTCCCTCCGGTGGTAATCTTCCGCATCCGGCTGTTTCTTCTCTTGATCCTCCGTCTGGTTAAAACTTTCCTGCCCGGTAAATCCGCTGCTTTCCTTTACAAAATCCGATTTTTCTTCCTGCCCCGGCTTCGCTTCGGACTTTTGGACTTTTTGTCCAGAAGTGTTCCGGTACATCTGCTTTCTTGCCTGAACCTTTGAATCATGGTTCTGTTTACGCTGTCCGGCATCGCTACTCCGGGTATCCATGCTTTTATTCCCTGTAAACGTGCTGTTTTTTCCCGGCTGGCTCTCTTTGGACTTCTGGACTTTTTGTCCAAAAGTTTCCTGCTGTGCCTGCATACTCTTTTCCGTCTGCCTTTTGCCGCCCGAACCACGCCCCGGCTTCCCGATACCGGAATCTCTCGGCTGATAGGCAGCATTGCCGCCGCCCGTAAAAGCATTGCCAGCTCCCTTATGGAACTCTGCATTTGCTTCTTTACGGTAAGCGGTATCCTGTTTTTTCTTTCCTTTCTTTTCTGCCATTAACTGTCCTCATCCCCCTTTGTTACAGATTCTTCCGGCTTCGTGTTCATAATCGCAAAGGTCTTTGTATCTGCCGGGTACTTATCTACGAATGGGATAACCACGTTGTCAAACAATATCAGACCGCTTCCCGGCTCGGAATTGGTGACGTGCATGAGCTGTTTCTCCGACAATCCCAACTTATCCGCCAAAATATGCTGGTCTTTGGCGTTCTGGTTTAACAGGTACACAAAATCACTGTTACCCAAGATGCCCTCGATTTCCTCCGATTTCAGAAAATCGCCCACGTTTTGCGTCAAGCCTGTCGGGATTCCGCCCCACTTCCTGAACCTTTTCCAGATTTCCACTGAGTAAATGGCTGTCTGCTTCTCTTTTAAAAGCAAATGGAACTCGTCACAGTAGTACCTTGTGGCAACTTTCCGTTCCCGGTTTTTTGACACCCTGTTCCAGACCGCATCCTGCACAATCAGCATCCCTATCTCTTTTAACTGGTTTCCCAAATCCCGAATGTCAAAGCACATGATCCGGTTGTGTGCGTCCACGTTGGTACGGTGGTTAAAATAATTCTGCGAGCCATGCACATACAATACAAGGCTATTGGCAATCCGTACCGCCTTCTGCTTCGCTTCCCTCTGCATCTCCGGCGCAACGTCCCTCGGCTCATACTTTAACAGCGCATTATACAAATCTTCCAGTATGGGCATATTCTCTGGCTTCGGGTGCTTGAAATACCCGTCATAGATATGCTTGATGCAGGTGTCAATGATGCCCTTCTCGTCATTCTCCAGACCGTCCTTCCCCCCGGCAATCAAATCGCACAGGGTAATTAAAAAATCGCTCTTTAACTTCAACGCTTCCTTGTCCCCCTTATGGGAGAGCTGAATGTCCATCGGGTTCAGGTAATCCTTTGAATTAGTGGCAAGCCTTACCACCTGCCCATGAAGCGCCTGCACTAATGGAAAATACTCGCCCTCTGGATCGCAGACGATTATATCGTCCTTTGTGATAAGGAAACAGGATAAAATCTCACGCTTTGCGCTGAATGATTTACCACTGCCGGGTGTGCCTAAAATTACCCCATTCGGTGTACGCAGCCTTTTCCGGTCTGCCATAATCATGTTGTTGGAAAGTGCGTTCAGACCGTAATAAATGGCGGGTGCGGGCATGAAAAGCTCCTGTGTGCAGAAAGGCACAAGGACAGCGGCGCTTTTTGTGGTGAGGTTTCTTTCAATCCCCACATCGTTGCACCCAATCGGCGCACTCGCCATTAACCCCTGTTCCTGTAAATACTGCAAACATCTGAGGTTGCAGTTTGCCTGCTGGATAATGCCGGACACCCTCTGTGTCAGGTTCTCCAGTTCCCGTTTCGTCCGCCCGTAACAGGTAATGAGGAAGGTCATTTTGATAAGTTTCTGGTTGCTTGTGTTCAAATCGTCAAGCAGTTCCAGCGTGTCCTTCTCATAAGTCACGATGTCCGTAGGCAGAATATCCATATCGTAACCGCTTCTTACAGCCTTTTTCTGCTCCTCAATTTTCATTTTCTGAATGTCGGTGAGCGCACGTTTTATCATCTTGATTGCTTCCACCGGATCAATGGTCTGCATATGCATGGTAAGGGTGAGGTTGTCATCAATGTCCAGCAGCTTCTTAACCATCTCGTCCGTAAACTTCGGCGCAATCATGTCAAGGTAAGACACGCTCCCGTAAATACTGCCGGACTTAAAGCGGCTCGGATAGCGGAAGTCAAATCCCGGCGGTGCAATGTAATCTTTAACTGACTTCCCGGATTCTGACAGCTCCTTAAACGAAAACCGGAAAGGCTCCATTGTACCCTGATTAAAATACTCATGCAGGATACGCAGCCTTTCCTTCCCGTCAAGACCTCTGGCGTTCGTGCCGATATTGTTTAAATTGTGTACCACGTCCTTCTCAATATTGCTTAACTTGCTCTTTGCTTCCCTGTACCCGGTGCTTTCCACGCCGAAAATCAGGTACTTAGACTTGATGATTCCATTGTTGCCCTTTGCCGACTGGTGCTTTAACATCTGCGTGTACTCGTCACGAATATCGTCAAACGCATCACCCTGTAAGGAAATATCGAACTGCTCCGCAAGAGCCTGCTCGCTGACCTGCCTGTTAAATAAGAACAACTGGAACTTTATGGACGGATCAAAATAGTTAATCAGCTTGCTGTATTCCTCCAGAATATCCGCCTGATCCTCCACCTCCAGCAGATCATAGTTGATGTCGTAAAACTCCACCATTTTCGTGTAATAACCGTCCGCCACCTGACAGATGCCGTCCCGGTACATTTTTTTGAATGTAATGGTTTTCTGTGCGGTGTCCGGCTTCGCCTGCTCTTTGCTGTTCCCGGCAAGCGCACGTTTCAGCTCCGCAAGGCGTTTCTTTTCCGATAAGGTCAGCCCCGCTTTTTCCGGTGTCCGCTTATTTTCCTGCGGTTTTGGCTTTGCCGCCCCCGCCTTTTGCTTTTTGTTCAAGGAAACATACCTCCCTCCTGATTTTTTCCCTCTCCTCCAACTGCTTGTAGAGGTTTTCCGATTTATACGGTCTGATTCCCGGCGTGAGTACCTTCTGCCGGAGCATGAAGTATAAAATCTTCTCTGCCGGGAAACCGTCTTTTTCATACATTGCCAAAAAGAAGAATGGCAGCATTGCGCCCACCATGATAAGCGCCGCCCCCTGTGTCCCCAATACCCCTTTGGTAAGGAAATATAAAGGCACTCCCACAAGTGCTGCGCCGGAAAAGCAGATAATCTGCCTTTTGGTAAGGTTCAACGCCACTTTTGTCTTGATTCCACTCAGGTCTTTTGGCACTGGTACGGATATTGCCATAGTCTGCTCCTTTCGTGGGCAATGCCCGCCAAACCGCCAGCTTCCATGAGTCCGCTGTGTTTAGTGGGCATTGAAAATTGATTTTGATAATGAGCCTGTCTTGAATAAACTGAAACAGAGGATTACGGTATATGCCGCAACCGACCACAATGCGCTGTGTAAATTGCCTGCCACTGCCACGCTTGCCACAAGCACAGCATAGATCGCCACGCAAACCATGATGAAGAACCCCTGAAACGCAAGGGCGACAAGCCCTTTTAAGTAATTCGTCCCGATTGTACCCCATTCCCGGTTGGTAACTGTCGCTGCCGGGATTGGGGCAACTGACACATAAAGGTATATTTCAATCATGCGCCCGTATAGAATGACGGTGATGAGGACGGACATGATTTTCATACATAAGCTGATGACCATAGTTTCCAGACCAAGACCGATAAGCTCCCCTATCCCCATTGTGTCAATCTGGCTGTTGAACATGGTGGTAAGGGTAGCCTGCACGTCAAGGCTTGTAGAGCCGGATATGGAAGATGCCGCCTGTGTCACCACATGGCTTCCCACATCAAACACCGCCATGACTATATCAAAGGTCTTGGAAAGCAGCATGACAGCGATACAAGCCTTGAATAAAAAACGGAAGAACAGGCTTGTATCAAAGTCATGCATATTGTTTTTGTCGATTACCATTGTTATCAGCTCATAGATCAGCACAAAACTGATTATCATGCCTGCTATGGGGACTACCACGTTTTCCGAAAGCGTCCGTATCATGCTGAATATGCTGGAGTTCCAAGTGCTTGGTGTCTTGCTGACCTCCCCCGCAATCGTGCCGACCTTATCATTGACATCGGAAAACATGGTATCAAGGTTATTAAGTACCCACCCCTGCAGCATCTCCTTTATGAAATCAGTGATTTTGTCTATGATGCCGCCCATTTATCTTATGAAAACAGGCTGGAGAGCTGTGGAATCACCGTCTGCGCCACAATGATAATGCCCCCTCCACTCATAAGCTGCTTGATGCCCTGACTTTTTGCTCATGTGAGATAAAGAAGTAAAAGAAGTGTAAAAAATTTTGCCGTTCCCTGTCCGGCTGACTGCCGGACGGGTCGGGCTTTAGTCGGGCAATTCTACCTTGCCGACAAAAGAGTAATAGATTTCGATTTCCTGTCTGCGGAGCTTCCCCCGCCGTTTCCCGTCAAGGGCTTCCGATTCGTGGATTACGATTTTCTCCACAAACTCCCGCAACAGGGTAGGGGTGAGTTCCTCAAAGCTGGTATACTTGCGGACTACTTTCATAAACTTTTCAGCGTTTGCCGTGGCTTCCAGCGTCTTGGAAAGCTCGCTCTGCAAGGCGGCGGCTTTCTCTTTCAGTTCCTTTTGCTCGGCTTCATAGTCTGCCGAAAGCTCCATGAAACGCTCGTCCGATATGCGCCCCGCCACGCTGTCCTCATACAGCCGCTTGAAGATAGCGGAGAGTTCCGCAATCCGCTTTTCTGCCGCTTCCAGCTCTTTCTTCTTGGCGGCGTTCCGGCGTTTGCTCCCGTCCTCGGTCTGGTCGGTCAACAGCTTCATAAACCGGGCTTCATGCTTGGCGGCGTAGCTGGTGACTTTCCGTAAATTCTCGGTCACTCCGGCAGTCAAGAGGTCGGTGCGGATAAAGTGCGCCGTACAGTCTGCCGTGCGCTTCTTGTAGCTGCCGCATATGTAGCAGTCCTGTTTCCGTTTATCCGTCTGATACCTCTGCTGGTACATGACGCTGCCGCAATCCGCACAAAACAGTATGCCAGAGAACAAGCCCACTTCATCATAGCGGTTAGGGCGTTTGCGCTGCTTGCGTAGCTCCTGCACACGCTCCCATGTGTCCTTATCGATTATCTGCTCGTGGTGGTTCTCGAAGATTGCCTGTTTGTCCTCGCTGTTGTAGATAATCTTGCTGCACTTGTAGGATTGGGTGGTGGTTTTGAAGTTCACAAGGCAGCCCGTGTATTCCCGGTTTTCAAGGATATGCACCACGGTGTTCGCCGCCCACTTGCACTCGTAGCCGGGGTGGTAGCGGCGGGTTCTCC
>NZ_JAYMNS010000042.1:0-28982 GCF_036941035.1 Candidatus Merdisoma sp. JLR.KK006
ATTCTTGATTATTTTAATTCCTAACTCAAGATCTTTCTTAACTAGTTCTTTTAACCAGCCCTTAAGTTCAGAATCTGACATTTTATCAATCGTACTAATAGCCCTTTCGCTTCCACCTGCATTATACTCTACTATGGCAAGTTCTTTAATTTTATTTTTTACTACCGGATTATCTACCCACTCGTATATTTCATATCCGAGCGTCTCTATTGCATCTTTAACATCATCTATATTTGGAAGCATATTTGCATATTCACCAACTACTACTTTACAAAAACATTCTTCCCTAAACTCAGCATAACTAATGTCTGTAAAGAAAACAGCGTTTTCTAAAAATTCAATTGTACTTTTAATTTCTGCATCACTTTGAATACTACTGTTCAAAACCGCAAAAGCCCTTTTTGCTTCATTATATATACTATTGTCTATGCAACACAAAATAGGAACCCGAAACCTATTTGACCACTCCCTAGGATTTTTTGTTCCTTCTGCCTTGCTTTTCCAAAGATTATACATCTGAGTTTTTATTTGATTCTTTCTATACTCATCAGCAGCTCTTTTTACATTTCCATTGCCTTGGGTAATTCCCTCAACAAACATGTTTGTTTTTATAGATTTTCGTATTTCATCACATTCTATTTCATTGAAACCTTCTAAATATGGAGCGTATATTTCCATAAATGCAACATTTCTTTCTTTTAATATACTGTTAAGTTCTGTGGAATGTTCATGCATTTCCTTACTGAACTGTTGCATTGCATCTGGAAGCATATCATCTTTTTTCGCAATATTTAAAAGATACATAAGCACTTTTTGTAATGCAGGATATTTGTTTTGTGCAGCTTCACCGGAAAATCCTATGAACTTTAATGTTTCTCTCCATGATTCAAAGGCATCGTCTTTGGATTTATTCATTACATTTAAAAAATAATTTGTTTGTTTAACCACCTCATATTCTACCATCAATTTGTACAATTCATCTTCACCTGTAGAATTATTCCAATATGCCGAATATTCAACAGAAAAAACATTTTTAATATCAGATAATACTAGATCTTCAGCTCCTATATCTTTTGCTAGATTTAACAATCTGCCTCCTTCAAATCGAAGAAGATATTGTTTCATACCCTTTTTACAATTCTCCGCAGTAAGGAGCATCTTCAAATTATCTCCAGATGAAGGGCGCTGCATTGCCATTTTTCCAATGACATTCGCTATATCGTGGGCCCGTTCTCCATCTTCCTGTACCAAAACAATATATTCTTTTACAATATCATATACGCCATAGCTGTCTATATCCTCCAAACACCATACAGGATAAATGAGAGCTTTCATTTTATTTTTGATCAAAGAACCTGCATGGCTGGGAGAATTGCACGTATCTGGCTCTATGCTCCATGCGGTTTCTGTAAGTTCATAAAAAGCTTTTTCCTCTTCTGTCAAATTAACAATATAGGTAGGCTTTGGCATCTTTCCAATATAATTTCCTATCATCTCTGCTAATTTTTCAGGAGTCATTTCTTCACGATGTCCTTCTCCATTCATGCTTCTATAAGGATTACCGCTATATTCTTTAAGCAGAAACCCTGTAATAAATGCGGAAAGATTACATTGAGAAAATCCAAAGGTTCTTTCAAGATAATCGTAGATTTCTCCAATAGAAATTTTACCACTGTCTTGAAAAGCTTCGCTGATAATTTTATCTACAGCTTTTTTAATAATCACAATATGCTCTCGTTCCAGTCCCGGATCATTCCAATATTCCGGCTTATCCCATACTTTTCCAAGGACACTCTTTTCACATCCTGCTATCAGTCCTTTTATCTCTATACCGCCAATACCATATCTGGCAATCTGTTTTGTTTGAGTCAATTTAAACTGAGACTCTATCAAATTTTTAGTAAAATCCATAACATGGTTAAATCGGATCAACACTATTGTCTGTAAGATAGCATATAATTCATTGGTATTATTTGCTTTTTCTCCATTTTGATTAGCATATGTATAAACTATAAATTGTCCCTTATAAATCCGCTCTTTCCATTCCCTATTTAAAACATCACTTGCCTTTCTTGCATTATCTTTTGCCTGCTGATTACTATTTCCGGTGTAATACATTGTCATTGCAGAGTAGTCAACATACTGCTCAAATGCCTCCACTCCTAAAGGTATAGAAAGAGCATCAACTACAACAATATCTTTATATTCTTCCTTTGATATAGTCTCTTTAATAATATTCCGAAAATATTGAGCTTCATCTTCTGTCTTTGCAAGCGCAAGAACTGCCTTAAAATGCCAGCTAGTCTCTTTATGCTTCAGATCATCCATAATCTTGATAAAATTAGATACTGTTACTATCGGTAAATCCCCATTATCTGGCGATATACCATACCTCAGTTTTAATGCAGGTGGCAGGTTCAAAGCTGTTGGAAGCTGAGCTGCATCCGCTGTCAATTTTACTATTGTACTTTTATCTCTTATCTCCTTTTTATGCTGCTCAATTTTGGCCCCATCTCCAGCAAGCACTGCTACATTATAAACTTTTTTATTATCCCCGATAGGCGTCAATATAAGTATGCCTTTATTAACCAGTCCTTTTGCAATTCCTCTACATTCATTTTCATATTGGTCAAAATCCCCTTCAAATGCATAACTAAGATTTTGGTCTGTTGGTTTTAGAACTTCAACTTCTCCGCCAAGGCTTTGATCAATAGCTTGCATAATCAGCACTGTTTTAAGAACCACTTTTTCCTTTTCTGTAAGCATAGTCTGTTGTGGAAATGTTCCAAGAATCAACTTTATATCTGATGTCAGATATTCCGATCCTTTCACATAGAAAAAATCCCACAATCTGTCTATCGTAATAAACGGTCTATCGTCTTCTGGACCAAACTCTTGTATAAACCATTGAAAAGCTTGTGTGTCCAATTCTTTAGGCGTTTTAATAAAATCAAACATACTTCTTTGATTAGCTTGATACGCCACTGCTATATTTTTTAAGGTAATAGCTGTCATAGGATGAATTGGAAGCATATTTTTCATAACAATTTCATTTGTTACATCTGATGACTTCATAACTGCCTGTCGTGAAGAGCTCACTCTTGCATTCAAATCATCCATCAATTGATTCCAATTCTCCACTGCCTCTGGCTTTGGTTTAAATGCATCCGCAATCAAATCAAACGCAATGTTAGATGGCATTGCAATTTCTATTTTATCAAAGCGCTGCTGAACTATCTTCCATGAATCATCATTTATGCTTATTGATGAAATAGGATGTGTCACAACAACAAAGTAGAATGGTGCTTCCTGACAAATTGAAACAAGTTTTTGAAACTCACTAAATGAATTTTTGTTTTGACGGAAAAAATCGCTAAATTCATCCCAAACAAAAACAATCTTTATGCCATTATTCTGCTTAATAATATCTAAGATCCATTTTCTAATACTATCCGCATCAAGAGAAAGTGCTGTTATCCCTTCTTTTGCAGCCAATTTAAAGATGTGTTCCATAAGCTTTGACACATCATCACTTTTTCGCAATGCATTAATAATCTCGTCCGCTGTACTTTGCGAAAATGTAGATATCCATTCTGGCTTTTTCAAAAGATCATTCATAAACGTATTATGTGTTGTATCCTCCAGCCATGCTATAACGCTTTCCTTTAAAGTGTTCTCTCCCTTATAAGCTACATTCTGGTCATCCAACGCTGTTTTTATAGTTTCCTGCACAGCTGTAAAAAGTTGTTGTGGTGTAGTAATACTACCAGATGCATATCTGTAAGCACATACTATCCCCTGCTCTTTATGTCCTAAAATTTTTCCTAACAATGGCTGATTATTCTTCAGCTGATCATATTTGTTCCAATATGTCCTAAGCTCATCTTCGGATACCTCAAGAATCTTTTTTAATGCATACGCACATTTTGACTTGCCTGTACCATATGCTCCATGAATCCAAAGTGACCTATTTGTTGTTCCTCCAAGCATTTTTTCTGCAGCATTTAAAAGTTCTATAAATGTTTTATGAGGATATGTATCATTCCAGGTTGCCCCTCTATGTATGGCTGATTCATCAAAACACGGAAAATATTCTTCATCCACATTAAAATAATCACTGTATCTGTTAGCCATATTATATTTCCTCCCTGAACAATCCTAATACATCCTCTGAATTTTTATCATAAAGTGTAACTGTTTTTAAATCATTAGTAAAAGTTGCATTAATAAAATCAGGGTATAAACTTGATAATCCAAGTAACATGGACTTTAGTTCTCCCTCATCATATAAACCATAAATTTTTACCGGACTTATACCATCTCTGTCAGTATCTTCATCATAAAGATATGAGAGATGGAATTCTTTATCTAAATTGCATTTTTCGGCGAATATGTATAGTGCGTACAGCAAAACCCGATTGTCAGAAATATTACACTTTGTCCTGCAAAGGGAATCAATCTGTTTTCCATTCATTTCCACATACCCAAAACCAAATTCTGTACCCAATGGTAATGCGCACAGTCTTTTATATGCATTAATGATGGAAGTAGCATCACCAGGTTTGACATTTTCTGCACTAACAAGAAGTGTACTTATATCATTTCTTGGATAACAAACTCCTATTTCCATATTTTCAATGTACCATCTACACTGTTTGTTATATGCAAAATTTGCCATAAACAATCCCCAGGTAACTGGATGTGTATAGCCATAACCCGAAACAATTTTGAAAAGTTCTGTTGTAGCTCCTTTAGCATCTGTAAATCCTCCATCTCTAAGAAAAATTTTCAATTTCGGCTCCTGATTCTTTTTATTAAGCATATTATCATTCCAATACTCTTCTTTTAAATCAAAAAAATTCTGAACCCAGTCCGTTTTCGGTGCGTGATTTGCAAATGAATTAATACTTTCCTTTTTCATAATTCCCTCTCCACTTGGTGTTCTTAATGAATGATATACTAAACATCCATCATCTATTTCGTGGCATTGTCCACAGTTAATACAATTCGTAATACTAAGCTTGCCCTTAAAAGATATACATCCTTTTCGACAATTTGTCTCACATACTCTGCATCCCACACAGTAGGCGGACTTTTTAAAAACCTGTTTGAACTTTTTAAAATATGCCGGATATTTTTTTATCACATCAGTGTTACACAAAATTCGATACCCATCTCTGCAATCTTCATATTCATATTCAAATGGTATCTCCCCCAATGTTTTTATCCATTCTCGCCAGTCTGTCCTTGGCTGGCTTATAGTAATGACAACCTTTTCATCTTTTATTTCATCTTTATAATGTTGCTCATTTATTGTAAGATCTCGTCCATTTTTTCTCGCATTCCATCCTCCATTAGATACATAACTATCAAGAGCAACCACATCCCCTGCATCCCTGGCATCCATCGATTTTATCATTGTAATATATTTATCAATTTCATTTCGATATGAAGCATATTGTAAAAAATCACCTTTTCCGCCTCCCATTGGGCAAAATAAGCATCCTGCTCTTGAGTTTCCTTTTTTATATGTATTATTTACATATATACTATTTTTGAAAATATACAACCAAACTTCTGCGGACGTCCATTCAATAATGGGATTATAACTATATTGGCCCTTTTGTTTCTTTCCAAAATTCTCATATCCATATCTACTTCTAGTTACACTTTCGTGTGCTCTAACTCCAACGAAGTCCATTCCAACATAGTTATCTTTTCCTGTTATCTCCCTCATCTTCAATGTCTGTGGTGTACTTTTATGTACACTGCAGCACCATCTAAGAACTCTGGCAGGTGGTCCAAACAATCTCCAACTTTCTTCTGGTTCAAAATGAGATTGAGCTACATAAAACGGAATCCCTTCTTTTTCGCACTGCTCTCTGGTATATTTCACTGCATCATATGTGTCTGGAAATTCCATTCTCGTATCACCAAAAATAACAACAAAGCTTCCCTTGGGTAATGCCCTCTTTACAAGATCTAGTAATACTGCACTATCCTTGCCCCCACTAAATGCAACATGAAATATGTCCAGCTTTTCCCGAAGCTTTTCATATTCTTTTATAATTTTCTTTATAGTGAACTCTTCAATTACTGCAAGAAGCTCCTCATTCTTCTTACACATAGTCGATATATCTATTTCAGCAAGAACATGTCCACTATCTTTTCCAAATAAAACTCTTCCATTTTTATCATGTTCTACCAACAACTCTGGAGCACTATAAAGACTTCCCCCTTTCGCTTTTGCAATTTGAATTCCCCGATACCAATAGACATTTGCTTCCGCCCACATATATGGAATATTATTTTGTTTTTCATATTCAAAAAATTGATCAAACCCCAGCAAATACATCTCATCAGCATATACTGGCCTTGGTTCTTTTGAAAAATTAGTCGGTGTAGAATTTAATAAAATTCCTCCCGTCTCAATATCATATGTATATGAATACATTATTCTTTTCCCTCTCTAATTTGTTTTGCCCTATCAATAATATCATCAAGCCAATTAAATTTACTTCTTGCCATATAACCAGTATCAAATAAGTATTTTCCTACTTGTTCCTTTTCAAGTTTTATGTTTGCTTGCGCAGCAACATGTGATAAAAGTTCTTTATAGTCCCAATTAATATCACATGCAACAATCGCTCCCACATTCCGACCATTAAGCAAGTTTGCACGATACCTGTATTTTTTACTATATTTATAACAGTAACTCTCCAATAAATAGTGATTCCATGTTTGACCACATATCGGAAAAAGTGCAAATGTTGTTACTTCCTTAATTGCCGCAAAACCTCCTTTTATAAATGGCTCAATAGCATAGTCTATAGCATCTATATCAAAACATACCAATCTATCTGCCACAAATTTCTCTTTATTCACTCGAATCATTGTATCATAAAGCGCCAAATACACCGCTCTCTGATCTTTGACTCCAATTAATTCATTAACTTTATTCATAGCCTCGTCAAAAGTACACTCCTCTTTCTCTACACAAAACTTTTTCATCAATGTAACCACATCAATATCTTTTTTACCTTTTGTAATAATTTTACCATTTAGATAAAATTCATTTGAAAGAATCTTGTTATAAATTGCATTTAATATTGTATTTTTCGAAAGTTCATAATTTTCTTCAATAATGTCTCCAAGTGGAATATCGCTCAGTGAAGTAAAGCCCCTTGTTTTACATTCATAGCTCACAAAATCAACTATTTCTTTTTCTTCTTCTTCTGTAACAATAAGTGTTTTTACACATGTGTAAACACCCTCAGATATCCAAACAAATAGCTTACTTATAGTTAAATAAAACCTTATTTTTTCTATTGGTATATATGGCAATCTATTTGAAATCTCTTCTACTGATAACTTGATTTCATCTCCCCATATTCGGTATATTTCATTTGTCACCGCAATATGCTCAGTAGTTTTTTTACATTTGCTAAAATAATTTTTCGCAAAAAATAAATCCTTTTTTGTCTCTATTAAAAATTCTTTCAAAATATTTTCAGTAACAATATGATGTATTTCAAGCCAATCCCTATGTATTTCCATAAAACATTCATAATAAATTATTGAAATATCTTGTTCAAAACATTCTGCTAATATCCCATTGATTTCCTTTTTGAAGGCATCATTAACTATAAAAACTTTTCCATTAGATACAAAGCCATTCTGTTTTATAATTTTTATAATTTCTTCATCAACCTCTTTAATATCAATGTTTTCCTCTTGTGCATACTTTTTTAATTTCATTAGCTCAATTACAGAACCCAGCCGAAATCCATATACAAATTTTTCTGCAACAAGCTGAATAAGCCTTGTTTCATACCTATTCGCTATACCATTCTTCTCTTCTTCAATATTTTTAGTATCCATGTCTAAATACTTTTCACCAATTTTAAGTTTTGCTTCATTTAAAATTTTCTTAAAACTTTCCTCGTCCTCCAAATACATATCAACTATACTCTGAAATAATTTTGATGGCATATGCTTCCCATAACCTGCTTTTTTAAACGCACAATCAATATATTCCATTTGCCACCGCATCCCGTTTAAGTTACGAAATGTTTCGTCTATTTCCATTCCTTCATTTATTGCCTTCTCTCTAAGGTGATTCGAAAGTTCCTGTAATGCTTCTATTTTATCCCTGTTTCCATTTTTTATATTAAGATAGGCCTCAATCAGCAACGCTACCTCATACTTATCCCATTTGGGTTGCCTTTTCATAACATTCTCCAATATTTATGTAGTTGTTATATTTTTCTTTTCGCTTCTTAATTTTCCCAATTAACTTTTCTTTGTAATATAACTAATGGATTTAACATCTCCAAACCAATATCATATCTAAATAATACAGTATCATTTTTACTATACTTAAACTTTCCTTATTCCACAAGCCCCATAAACTATTTTCTCTCAAAAGGCATCTCTAATTTCCCAAGCAATACTTCTCAACAATCCGCTCCACCACCATCTCAGCCGTATCATTATCCATATAAAACTTATTTTCCACCTTCGCAAATGAGCGTCTATACCCTAAAATATCCCTTTTTATCTCAGAAATATAATATCGTTTATGAGCATTTTTATATCCATCATCTTTGTATATACGATCATTCTCATCACTAAAAACAAGTCTCTCAAATATATGCTCTGGAGAATCTTGCAACTCTATTGCAAGCACATCTTCACGAGTAAAGTATCGATTAAAATACTTCGGATAAGAAATAGGGGAAATGACAAACACCTTATCCCCCTTTTTCCTCATGATCATATCAATTACGCATCCCCTCTTTCTATCTCTATCCAAAAGGGTGCCCGTGTTTACAAAGTCTTCAAGAGTTGTATTGTAATACTTTTTTACTTCATCATCCAAATCATAAAATTCATACCCCATCCTGTAGGCCAATATTTCCCCAGCTGTTGTCTTTCCCACATTTGATACACCAAATAAAAGTATTGTCATTCTCTCACCCATCATTCAAAACAAATCACTATCAAAAAGGCCCATAGACATCCTCATCATTTTCAGCCGTCTCCATAGCAGCCAGAGCAACGGCATTTGCTACATTTTTACTAATCGCAAAAGGGATCTGCCTGTGCTTTCAAATTTTCATCTACACGGAAAGTAACATTTACCCCCTTCATAATTCTTCAACTTCCTGTTACCTATCTATCATCTATTATACGTAACCCTAAAAGTCAGGTCAACAATATACGTGCAATCCATGTACAAATCATGCTCTTTCTTTAATAAGTATGCTTTCCCAAAAAATATCCAATTTTATTCATCATATAGGCTATATTTTCAATTTATAGCCTATATGATGAATAAAATTCCATTCTTGTTCTACCTCTTCCTCCGCCTTCTCCTCCCCTGAAACTCCCGAATCCTCCCCTCAATCTCTGTATAATCCCTCTCAAACAACTCCTCACTCATCAACCGATTCAAAATCTCCCCCGGCACCCGTTCCACAAGTTTTTCCCTCACAAACTCCTTACTCTTCCCCGCATACTTGGCCATCCCGCAAATCTCCTGAATATGTGCCATCTCCGGCCGCCAGAGAATCCGGATCTTCCACTTCATTTCCACCTTCGGATTCCGAACTGCTTCCCGAATCATATAAAAATCCACCCGTTCATCCAGCCACTCCACCGAAATAATCCCCCAATACTCCGGTACATGCTCCTCTATATGCATGGCATGGGTAGACCCTACCACCACATAATTCCGATCAAAGAACCTGTCATAGTCCTTAACCTGCCGTTTCAGTCTCGCATAGGTATCCGCATCGCTCTTTATCTCAATCCCGGCGATTTCATCCGGCAGAATCATCACAATATCCGCCCGGGAGCTGCCCATCTGCTTTTCCTCTATGATACGAACCTTACCATATTTCGCTTCCAGATAATCAAACAGCGGCTCCCTAATATCCTTGTCATACAGCATTATAATACGTCACTTTCGTTTCTATTTCCGTACAGATTTTTTCATCGCCTGGTTCTATTTTTATAACCCTTTCCGAAACCATTCCGCCAGATAACTCTGCCCCTGTTCACCGGACGGGATTTCACTGGATCTCAGCTGGATTCCATTCTCCTTCAAAAATCTGCGGATGCCATGCCATTTTTCCTCAAAAAAAGCTCTCGACAATTTGCGCTCTTTTACCCCCTCCGCAAACAATGCCGGAAATACTTTAATCAGTGCTCCATAACCTGTAGTTTTTGCTAATATGTACCGATCGCTCTGTTCCCATTCCTCCGGAAATACTGCCGCCACAGCTCCAAAATAATTCATCATGATTTTCAAAATCACATCATCCCGCTCTTTAATAAAATACTGGCGGAGTACATATCTGGAATTCTCCTCAAGTTCTTCTCCCCGTTTGATCCGGATCATATCTTCTTGAGGACGATTACTGATTAATCTGCATAGATAACTGACAAAAGTTCCCTGGGACAGCACCATATTACTCTGCCCTTTCTTCCCCAGCATTTTTAATCTTCCATAGAACGGGGACTGCCGATCAGAATTCATAATCCGTGCAATCTCATGGCAGGTCTTATAAGGACTCCTTTCTGCGCTGAGTTCAAACAAATCATAGATTAAGGATTTGTCTACCTTAGTCTGGTTGCTGTTGATTGTGGAAAAAATATACGCTTTTTCCTCTTCCGTCAAATCAAACATAACCACAATCATCAAATCCGTTTCAAAACCACCTGCCAGTTTAATTCCTTCCACACGATGCTGTCCATCTAAAATTTCCGCAAAATGTTTTTTGTCATCAAAAACCAGTTCATAGAGCCCTGGAATATTCTCCATACCCTTCACAGAAATAACGTCTTCTTCTTTTACCGCTAAAATAATAGGTGTTGGGAAAGCCGCATCCGGATCCTGACAATATTTTGCAATCGCCTTAGAGCGTTCCTCAGAAAGCGCTCTCTGTATTCCTTCTCCATCTTCGTCCCTGCGTACTGTTTTTGCAATTTTGATTAGCCTCCTGGAATTCATTTTTCCTACATAAAACGTCCCTACCGGCTGAGTAATCTCCAATATCGGAAGCGTACATCTCATAGTTCAATCTCCCCCTCATTATCTTCAATCTTATCCACTATGCGGGCGCCTTCTTTTGTCATATCCATCTGCTGCCGTTCTGCATCCAGATATTCCGTATCATCATAATCTTTCAGAACAACTTTATGCTGTTCCATCTGCCCCACACAGTACATATAAAAAGCAAAAAAGGAAGACACTACTCCACACCCTATTTGCAGCCAAATCTCTCCCCGCAGTTCACCCAGCCAGAGAAATACTAAAATTAAAATCCAGATAATATTTACAGCCGATGTCGTCACATGATAAGATACAAAATCCGGATTCTTTCCTTTCCGCTTGTTCACAATCTGCTTTACAAAATCCTCTGCCAGAAGCGGAGCGCAGATAGATACTGAATAAGTATAAATAATTCCCTCCTGTAAAGATGCAGAAATTTCATTTATTCGCATCAGAAGAAGTCCTGCCCATATATTGAGCAGTCCAAAAAACACTACAAAGACAAACCAGATATAATATAATTTTTCCTCTTTGAGCACATATAACGGAGCCCGCATCCGGTCCCATTTTCCCTGCTTGGTATCTTTCATTTTTTTATCCTCACACCTGATTATTCACGCTAAAAAGATGCCTGTATTCCATTTGCAAAATTATTGCGGCAAAATTCTGCCATATTTAACTAAAAGTTTTTTTAAATTCTCCTTTAGTTCCGATAACTGCTTTACATTTTCAAAATCCATCGGGGATAACGATGACAATGACACCGCATCCATGCGTTTTACCAGACTGTGGTATTGCCGTTCTATAGCCGTAAGTGTCTCCTGCTTCATCTGTTCCAGACATGTTTCTCTTTGCTCATTTGACTCCAGTTCAATATCCATATCCAGAATGTTTTCCAGGGAAAGTTCCTGTGCCGCCCTGTTTAGCCTGTATACCCCCCGGCCTGTTTTTTCCAGCTCTCTGTTGGTTATGAGAACACGCAGGCACCCCGCCAGATGTCCTTCCCGATAGTCCTTTCCATATTTAAAACCTTCTATTGCTTCCAGGCCCTCTTTCATATCTGAGATATTTCTCTCTTTGCCGTCGCCCATCACACTCATAATCTTTTTTTGCAAAATTCTGCTTGTTGATTCCATTTCTTCACCTCTTTTTTCATCTTTTTGTTTCTTTAAATCTATTCTATCTTATTTCATTAAAGACGTCAAGCAGGATTATTGATTTCTTTCATTTTTCATGAAATTCTTTCATTTTTCATGAATCCATTGAATTTCTTACAATTTCTATTTGCTTTCATTCAAATTCATGTGTTGTAACAACTCTTTCCTCATGCACGCATATGCATTTGTAACAAATAGAGGCATCAGGTCTTTTAAACCCAATGCCTCTTTATTCGTCACTCAAAAGCCGCTTTTAACTCTTACCCGTTCCTTACACCCTATGTCTCTTTGCGATATAAACCGGATAAGTATCCGTACCCTTAAGCTCTTTTCCTGCGCTCACCGTCACATCCTTGTCCGCTATCACAAACTCCACATCTGCTCCGGACTCTACAACCGTGCCCTGCATCAGGATACAATTCTTTACCTTGGCACCTTTGGCGATCTTCACCCCACGGAAGAGAACGCAGTTCTCTACCTCGCCTTCAATGACACAGCCGTCCGCAACCATGGCATTTTCTACCTTTGCGCCCTCAATATACCGGGTGGGATTGTCATCACGAATCTTCGTATAAATCGGTGCTCCGGAGAACAATGCATCCAGATTGTAATCATCCAGAAGCCGCATATTCTCATCAAAATAACTCTTTATATCAGAGATACGTGCCACATAGCCCTCATACTTATAGCCCTGAACATTCAGCCGGCTAAGCTGCGGCAGCAATACATCCCGCTCAAAATACTCCTCTCCATGAACATAAGCTTTCTCAATCAGATCAATAAGCAGCTCCCGTCCAATCACGGTAATATTCATAGAAAACTTCTGCACGCCCGACTCTCTGGAATTGACAAACATCTTGGTAACTCTGCCGTCCTCAATGTCAAAGGTATAATAAAATCCCTTGTCATTGGTTGTACTTTTCTTGATGCTCTCCGGAAACTCCTGCTCATTGTAAGCAATGGTTACATCCGCACCATTGGCAACATGCGCCTTAATCATGGCTTTAAAGTCAAAGTTAACCACTACATTCGTATCCGACAGAACCACATATTTTTCTTTCTGGCTTCGCAGGAAATCCAGAATGCCGGCCAGCGCTCCTACCCTGCCCACATAAGGCTTGTTGGTCTTGTCCGCAAAGGGCGGGAAAATATTCAATCCGCCGTTCTTTCTCACCAGATCCCATTCACGTCCGGAGCCAAGATGATCCATCAGAGAATGATAATTATTGCTTACCATCATGGAAATATTGTCAATTCCGCAGTTTGCCATGCTTGACAGGATAAAATCGATGAGGCGGTAACGGCTGGCAAAAGGAATCGATGCCATCAAGCGCACATTCACCAAATCGGGGACCAGCGCATCATAGCTGTTTGGAAAAATAATGCCCAGAGCACTCCTATTTGTATTCATCATACCTCTTCACCGCCTTCCACATTTGTCCTCACCATAGCCTGAGGCCCAACCTTGGCCCCATTACCAACGGTCACACCTGCACCGATTGTGGCAACGCCGTTCTCATCGCCGGAGGGCATAGAGCCTACAACCGCATTCTCGCCAATGGTCACATTTTCCGCCACAATACAGTGCTTTACAACGGCTCCTGCCTTGATAACGGTTCCGCCCATAACTACCGCATCCTCTACAATGGCTCCGTCTTCCACTTTGACACCGGCAAAAAGGACCGAATGCTTCACACTTCCCTTGATCCGGCAGCCGTCTGTAATCATGGAATTCTCCACAACGGCTCCTTTACAGATCTTGTGTCCTGTCATACCGCTGTTGCGGCTGTAGATCTTCCAGTTGGAGTCAAAGAGATTAATTCCGCTGTGCTCCGGATCCAATACCTCCATGTTGGCCTCCCAGAGAGATGAGATGGTTCCGACATCTTTCCAGTAGCCGTCAAAATGATAGGCATACATTCTGCGTCCGTCACGAAGGAGGCTGGGAATAATATTATTTCCAAAATCGTTCTCGGATTCCGGATTGGCCTCATCCTCCTCCAGGTATTTACGCAGAATATCCCAGTTAAAAATGTAGATACCCATAGAAGCCAGATTGGATTTGGGCTCCTTTGGCTTCTCCTGGAATTCCGTAATCTTGTCATCCCCATCCGCCACCATCAGGCCGAAACGGGAAGCCTCCTCCCAGGGCACCTCCATAACCGCTACGCTGAATTCCGCATTTTTCTCCTTGTGGAACCGCAGGAAATCGCTGTAGTCCTGCTTGCAGATCTGGTCGCCCGAAAGGATGATCACGTACTTGGGATCATACCTCTCAATAAATGAAATGTTCTGGTAGATCGCATTTGCCGTTCCCTTGTACCAGTCGGAACCGCTGGATTTCTGATAGGGTGGAAGCACATGCACGCCTCCCTGAAGACGGTCCAAATCCCACGGCTGGCCGTTGCCGATGTACTCATTCAGCACCAACGGCTGATACTGGGTCAGGATACCCACCGTGTCGATTCCTGAATTGACACAGTTGGACAGCGGAAAGTCAATAATCCGATATTTTCCGCCAAAAGGAACTGCCGGTTTTGCAAGCTTCTCTGTCAGCGCATACAAGCGTGAGCCCTGTCCGCCTGCAAGAAGCATTGCAATCATTTCTTTTGCCATAAAACAATCCTCCCTGTTTTTTTCTTTGTTAAGATTATACTACAGAATGAGAAAATTTGGTATCCTTATTAATAAAAATACTAATCTTTCTCTGAAAACTCCTTTAACCGCCTTTTAAACGCTTCGTTTTCCGCACTTATTCTGTCTATGGCAAAGCTCTGTTCATTTATCACTGCATCCTTTTGTCCTATCACTACATCCTTCTCAATCACCTTCTTCTGCAGTTCTTCTTTCATAAACTTCACCGTATTCTCTGACAGGATTCGTTAATCAAATTTGGCGTTCTTAAAGCGAGACCGCCCTTCAATTATGCTATCTATCTAACTTATCCGCCGTATGGATTATGGGCACATATGCCAAAGGGTGGAATTCATTCTGTTCTTGAGATTGACTTACGGGTCAAAAATGATTTATAGTAGGAAGTGTGTAAAGGTTATTACGGAACCGTAACAGTAACATTCTCTCAATACACAAATCAATTTACAGACAGATGCTTCTGTGGCTGAAAATTGATTTATATAAAGGTGTACTGGGATGAGATTACGGAACTTTTATAGGAGAAATTCCATGCGTTATCTGATATCGGACATACACGGCTGCTACGAGGAATATCGGGGGCTGCTGGATAAAATTCATTTTTCCCACAGGGATGAGCTTTATGTTTTGGGAGATGCAATGGACCGGGGCCCGGAGCCTATCAAGGTGATTCAGGATATGATGGGGCGGCCCAATGTGATCTACATTGTCGGGAATCATGACTATATGATGCTGAGTACCCTCAGCAGACTTGCAGTGGAAATTACGGAGAATAATTATGAGGATTATCTCACATCGGAGGATCTTTTGAACTATTCCTGCTGGCTGCTGGATGGAGGTCAAGTAACGGCAAATCAGTTTCGGGCTTTGCCAAGGGAAGAACAGAGAGCAGTTCTCGAATATTTGAGCGACGGACTGACCTATGAGGTGATTGAAGAGAAAGGAAAACAGTTGCTGCTGGTTCATGCGGGACTTAGAGGCTTTGAAGAGAAAAAAAGCCTGGAGGATTATGCATTTCCTGACTTTCTCTTCGAACGCATCGACTACAGCAGGCGGTATTACCAGGATTACCGCAAAATCATAGTAACCGGGCATACGCCCACACCAAACATCCGGGCGGACGCACAGCCGCTTATTTACCGGGGAAACGGGCATATTGCCATTGACTGCGGCTGTGTGTTCGGAGGAAATCTGGCAGCCTACTGTGTTGAGACAGAAGAGGCGGTTTATGTAAAAAGCAGGAGACGGTGGGGGAGGTAAGCCGGAAACAGGCAGGAAGCTGCCAACAAGAGTTAATTATTTAAATCATACAAATGATATGATTCTCCTCCATCATCTGACAAGTCTAATCCTTTCAAATTGGGAGAAACCAGCCATATTTATATGAAAAACATACCCCAATAATTCCGCCAATTAAGATTAAATTAACTAACATCCAAATCCATTTTCTTCTAATTACTTTTCCATTAATATCTCGTATAAAATCAATCAATACCCAAATCAAATTAAAAAAAACAAGACCAATAATAAAAGCTATTAAAGAGATCCTATATATAGACGGTTTATCTATATTTTCTAAAACCGAGCTAGAAAATACTATACCACCAGTAAATGCCAAAACAATAGCTGCAAAAATTCCCAAAATTGTAATATATTCCTTCTGCATATCCTCTTGTCGTTCTTGAACTTTACCCGACAACTGTTTTAAATCATCAATCGTTTTATTGGAAATTTCCTTTAATGCATCCTCCGATTCACGAACTTTTTGTTCTAGGCTTGCCACAAGCAATCTGTTTTTAGCTAATTCTGACATTGTTTCGTTTGTCATAGTTTTGGTATAATTGATTCTTGCAATATCTAAATTTGTATGATCATACAATTTTACAATTTCTTTTCTAATATCAATAGTGTCTCCGTTTTCATCGGTATTTTTAGGAATATATCCATCTTTAATAGTCTGAATATTTTGTGCTAGAATATCCAAACTTCCTATACTAGAATCCCCATCAATTAAAGTTAGTGTTGAAAAGATATCAGAATAATAATGCCGAAATTTTTCTTTACTATTATAATTATAGTATATATCTTCAAGCCGCATGAAAAAAGAGACTCTATTGCGTGCTTCCTTTAATATATCCTGTGATTTAG
Source organism: Candidatus Merdisoma sp. JLR.KK006 (assembly GCF_036941035.1). NCBI lineage: Bacteria > Bacillati > Bacillota > Clostridia > Lachnospirales > Lachnospiraceae > Candidatus Merdisoma > Candidatus Merdisoma sp. JLR.KK006. The sequence continues at coordinate 17,017 of NZ_JAYMNS010000042.1, forward strand.
ATAACTCTATCAGAACTTCATTCAATGCGTCCCTTTTTTCCTGCTCATTTAGTATCCTCATACCTTATCCCTTACTTTTTATTAATTCTTGCGGAATAATCTGATGATCCCCCAATCCGTCTCTATAAATCAAATCCCATGCTTTTCCGGAGCTATGTGTATCGCTTACCATGTCCCACGGATTCAATATCCTTTTTTTTTCAATAATAGGATTAATAATATTTTCATCATTTGACTGGATAACAACCACATATCTCATCCTAATAGGTAACGCACCAAACCCGCAATATTGTTTATATACTTCAGGAACAACCGGACCAAATTGCCAAGCCTCTATATTCTCCGGAAATGCCATTGCTCCTTGCTGTAAAAATTCTCTTTGAATATAGTAAAGGATTTTCTGTAGTTGCAAATTGGATATTGGATATCCGTCCTTAGTGCATTTATCAATTATATATTTTGCCATGCTCAACGCCGAATACATTTTATCCCCTCCTTACGCCTATATAAATTATTATATTTACAAACATATGTTCTGTCAAGTCAATTATAGCACTTTATATTTCTTTATTTTCCCTACTACTTTGTGCTCTAACCATCTATGGCAACATTTTCCGCTATGTATTCAATAATCACAAATAAGGTATGCACGGCAGGCAATCTTATAGACTACCTAACATGTAAAATAAATAATGTATTCTCGTACTATTCAAATTCTATGGTTGCCGGGGGCTTCGGCGACATGTCGTAGCATACCCGATTTACATTCTCCACCTCTGCCAGTATCCGGTTTGTGATCCTCTCCAGCACATCCCAGTCCACCTTCTCAATGGAAGCCGTCATAGCATCAATGGTGTTGATCGCCCGGATAATCACCATATACTCAAACACCCGTGCATGCTTCTTCATGCCGACAGACTTAAAGTCCGGCACCACCGTAAAGTACTGCCACACCTTCTTATCCAGACCTGCCCTGGCAAATTCCTCCCGAAGAATTGCATCCGATTCCCGAACAGCCTCCAGGCGCTCTCGTGTAATCGCCCCCAGACACCTTACGCCCAATCCCGGCCCCGGGAACGGCTGACGATACACCATATCTTGGGGAAGCCCCAGCTCCACGCCACAGGCCCGCACCTCATCCTTGAAAAGCTGCTTTAGAGGCTCCACCAGCTCAAACTTCAAATCCTTTGGCAGTCCGCCCACATTATGATGAGACTTCACCATCTTCGCTGTCTTGGTTCCGCTCTCGATGATATCGGGGTAAATCGTCCCCTGTCCAAGAAAATCAATCCCCTCCAGCTTTCTTGCCTCTTCCTCAAAGACACGGATAAACTCACCGCCAATGATTTTCCGCTTCTGCTCCGGGTCCGCTACATTTTCCAGCTTTCCAAGGAAACGCTCCGAAGCGTCCACATAAATCAGATTGGCATGAAGCTCGTCCCGGAACACCTTCACCACGCTCTCCGATTCATTTTTGCGCATCAGTCCATGATTCACATGAACGCAGACCAGCTGCTGCCCAATGGCCTTGATCAGCATAGCCGCCACTACAGAGGAATCCACGCCGCCGGACAGTGCCAGCAGCACCTTCTTATCCCCTACCTGCTGACGAATCAGCTCTAACTGATCCTCAATGAAATTCTTCATATTCCAGTTTGCCTCTGCCTTGCAGTCCTCGAATATGAATTTCTTCAGTTCATCCCCTGCTGGAAGCTGATCAAACTGCTTCTCACATTTTGACTGGGGATAGTCAATGGAAATCATGGGGTATCCCAGCTCATAAAGCTCCTTGCGAATCTCCACGGCTTGTCCGTCTACCACACGGTTTTCGCCGCCGTTTAAAATAATGCCCTTCACATTTTCAAAGGCCTTCAATTCCTCCGCCGTAATATCATGGGGATGAATCTCACTATATACACCAAGATCTCGAATCTCACGGGCAATTACGGTATTCTGTGTACTGCCCAAATCCAAAATTACAATTAAATCCTGCTTCATGGGAAATGGTCTCCTTATCTTTTTTGTAAATAACAGATTTTATCCGCTTTATTATAGCAGACGAAAGGGCGTCTTGTATAGCGTTTCTTACAATCCCTTTCAATCCCTCGGCCCTGTAAAGGCTTCCACAAGCATTCTCTGAACCTTCTCCGGGTACATCAGCAGTTGGTAGTGATAGCCTGTAGGCCCCACTCTGTCTATGGTCTTAATTCCTGCATTCAGTCCCTCTTCTGTCTGAACCTTTATCGTTTTGTCCTCCTGCTTTTCCTCCGCCGTAAGGCCGGCAAGCACAAGCTGCTCCCAGATTACCGTAGTGGTAATCTTTTTTACATATTCCGCACTGCAAATGCCGTTTAACCGCTCCTTGATATCACTTATGTAACAGTATTCTGTGTATGGAAAGGCTTCGCCGTCCTGGGGATTTAAATAAAAAGCTCCTTTTTTTCGCCTTTGTTTCTTCTCGGGTGCCGGAGCCTCCGCTTCTGTCTCGTCCTCTATCTTTGTGCTGATAACAGCTCCCGGGTTATTTGCGACAAATTCCGCAATTTCATCCAGAAATCTCTGTCCGTATTTCCGAAACTTATTTTCCGCCACTCCTGATACCTGAAGCATCTCCTGCTTATTCTCTGGTATCCTGGCACACATATCAATCAAAGTCTTATCATTAAAAATAATATAGGGCGGCATTCCCTCTTCCCTGGCTATCACCAGCCGCAGGCTGCGGAGCTTCTCAAACAGCCGGTAGCCTGCACTGGTAAGGGTGTCTGTGCTCCGTTTCTTTCCGCCCTTGATTTTTGCAGGTCCCTCTTTCTCCGCAAAGGTTCTGATCACGACATGTGTGTCCTCATTTTTCAGTCTTTCGATATTGCCAATACGCAAAACGCTGTATTCCCCGTCTGTCCGGGTGATATATTCCTCCAAGAGCATCTGGTCAATCAGCAAGCGGACCTCACGCTCGCTTCGGTGGGCCAGGGCTCCGTAGGATTTGTAAGCCGTTGCGCCGATTTCTCTAAGCCGTGCCCGGTTTGCTCCAAGCAGAGTGCCTGTTACAATGCTCTGTCCGTACCGCCCCCTGGTCTCCGCCAGGCAGTTAATGACCCATTTCGCATCTTCTGTCATATCTACTGCCGTGTATTCACGATGGCAGTTTCCGCAATTATCACAGGGCCTATTCATTTTTTCTCCGAAATAGTTAAGGATATACTGTCTTAAGCAGGAGGTGGACTTGCAATATCCCTCCATAAGACGCAGCCTTTGGGCATCTCTCTGCCGGATCAGCTCAATATCATCCTCATCCGAGCCTTCAAATTCCTTCTTTTCCAGAAGAAACTTATTGATCATTACATCCTGTGGGGAAAAAAGAAGAATACACTGGGAATTTTCACCGTCCCGGCCTGCACGTCCGGCCTCCTGGTAGTAATTTTCCATGCTCTGGGGCATGTTGTAATGAATTACAAATCTGACATTTGACTTATCGATTCCCATGCCGAAAGCATTGGTGGCTATGATAATCGGCGTTCTGTCATAGATGAAGTCATCCTGGTTTTTCTTTCGCAGCTCATTGTCGATTCCTGCATGATACCGTGTCACAGGGACGCCGCCTTTGAAGAGATTTTCGTACAGGGTATCTACATTTTTTCTGGTTGCGCAGTAAATGATTCCGCTCTCGCCTCGATGCCTGCTGATGTAGTCTGTCACAAAGGCATCCTTGTTTTTTCCGGAAATGTGTTCTACCTGGTAATACAGATTTTCTCTGTCAAAGCCTGTTACTATGATGCTGGGCTCCTTAAGCTTCAAGATGCACTCAATATCAATCTTAACTTCCTCTGTGGCCGTGGCCGTAAATGCGCTTACAACGGGACGCCTGGGGAGGCGCTCGATAAAGTCAACAATCTTTAGGTAGCTGGGCCGAAAGTCCTGCCCCCACTGGGAGATACAGTGAGCCTCGTCAACTGTTATCATGGAAATGTGGGCATTTAACGCAAAGTCCAGAAATCCGGCGCTTTCCAACCTCTCGGGAGCCACATAGATAATTTTATACGTCCCCTTACGGGCCATGCCAAGGGCCTTTGAAACCTGTGCTTCGGTCAGAGATGAATTGATAAAGGCAGCGTGTATTCCGGCTTCATTCAGGGACTTTACCTGATCCTGCATCAGAGAAATGAGGGGCGAGATCACAAGGGTGATCCCCGGAAGCAGGAGCGCCGGAACCTGGTAACAGATAGACTTTCCTGCCCCGGTAGGCATCACGGCCAGGGCGTCCCTTCCTTCCAGGATAGAATGAATGATGTCCTCCTGTCCTCTTCGGAAGGAATCGTAGCCAAAATAAGTTTTTAGTATGTCTTGCGGGGTCATCGCCTGTCTCCTTCCCTTTTCAATTCCTCAAACATTTCCTTCACCGCAGGCGCATTTTTTGTCAGTCTTTTGATGCTCAAATCCTCGGCTTTATTGTTGGCAAGGCGAAGATTATTTTCTGATGAGAGAAGGGCTTCCTTGGTCTTCTGCAGATGGGTGATGGTCTTGTCAATCTCTTCAATGGCAGTTTTGAATTTGTCGCTGGCAATCCGGTAGTTTCGGGCAAAGCCTTCCTTAAATGCATTCATGTTTTCTTCAAAATGAAGAATATCTACCTGCTGGTGCTTTGCCGTCTCCAGCTCCTGGCGGTATTTTAGAGAGTTCAGCGCCGCATTGCGAAGCAAAGTGATCATGGGGATGAAGAATTGCGGACGGATGACATACATTTTTTCGTATTTGTAGGAAACATCCACAATGCCATTGTTGTACAGCTCATTGTCAATCTCAAGGAGGGAAACAAGGACTGCGTATTCGCATTTCTTTTCACGCCTGTCCTTGTCAAGCTCTTTTAGAAAATCCTCATTTTTATGCTTGGTAGCGGTCTCGTCCATCTCATTTTTCATCTCAAACATGATTGAGATGAATTCGGTCCCTTCCACGGATTCCCGAAAAATGAAGTCGCCCTTGCTTCCTGTCCGGGCATCGTTGTCCTTCTCAAAATAAGCGGTGGGAAATGCAGTCATTCGCAAGGCATTAAACTGATTCAGACAGTGCTGCTCCAGGCTCTCGCCTATCATTTTTGTGGACTGCCTGGCCTTGAAATCCTTATAATACTCAATTTGTTCGTCTTTTAGCTTGAGCTTGTCCTCATATTCCTTCTGCAGAGCCTGTTCCTTTAGCTCACGTTCCGTCTCCTTGTTTGACAGCTGGCTTTTAAGTTCCGTAATCTCTGTTGCCTTTTGGTTCAGCTCTTTTTCTTTTTCCTGGACGGCTTCTGAAACAGCAAGCTTTCTTTCGGTTTCACTATTTTGGAGCTTTGCTCTCAGCTCCTCAATCATGCGGACTTTTTCCGCAAGCTCCCCGTTTTTTTCTTCCAGTACTTTTTCTCTTTCTTTTTCTGTTTTACTGACAGCCTCGCTTATGGCAAGCTTTTTCTCTGTCTCACTTCCGGAAATCCGGGCATTCAACTGTTCAATGGCCCTCTCCTTCTCAAGCAGCTCCGAATCTTTTGCTGACAGCGCTTTTTCAAATTCCTCCTTCTGCTTCATTTCGGATAGCTCTAATTCCCTTTCCTTCTTTTCCGCAAAATCCTTTTCACGCTGCTTTAAGGCCTTTTCAAATTCCTTATCCCGAACCTGCTGTACAATCTGTGCATAGCCGGATTCATCTACCGCAAAAACTTCTCCGCAATTGGGGCACTTGATTTCCTGCATGATTTTTGTTCCTTTCCAAATGGCATTACCTGCCCCTGTGTTTTTTCTTCTTTTTCTGCTGTTTCAGCTCAAACCGCCGCTCTTTTTCCGCTTCGTGCCGCTCACGGCTTTTGGTCCTTCGTTCGGTTTTGAACTGCTCCTGCTGCAATTTTAAAGCCTGCTGGGATTTTGTGCCTATCCCCATGCTTTCTGTCTGCCTGTGCGCCTCCCTCTGTGCTCTTTTGGGATTGTGCGCAGACCTTCTTGCCTCAGATGCCACAGCCGGACTAAATCGTAGCTGATAGTAATTTTTCAAAAGGAACTCATTTACCTCATATTCCTTTGGTTCTGACCCAAACGTGACCTTACACACAGATAATTTTCCTTCCGCCCTGCGTTCAAACACGCCTGCCCAAAAAGGGTCCTCAAAATATACCGTCAGTTTTCCCGATACCTTGTCCATGACAATTCCTCCTTTTTATCGATTGTTATGAACAAAGAATGGACGACCCAAGGAGGGAGGGCTACTTACACCTTAATGGTGCGACCGGACTACCTACCGGTTCTGCAGGTTTTTTAATTACCTGCGTTGTGTTTTTATCTTTGCCTTTATATAGTATCATGTAAATGCTTGATTTTCCATACTGTTTTACTGCCTTGAACTTTTTAAGTATTTTCTATCCTAAGTCTGTGTCTCCGAACAAGCTTTCTCCGATAACTCCTTTAACTGCCTTTTTAAGTCTTCGTTTTCCGCACTTATTTTCTCTATGGCAAAACTCTGTTCATTTATCACCGCATCTTTTTCATTTATTGCTGCATCCTTTTCGCCTATCACCGCATCCTTCTCATCCACCTTCTTCTGCAGCTCCTCAATCATAAACTTCACCGTATTCTCATCCAATATCCGCAATGCCTCTGAAAACATCCCAAGCACCTCCTCCGGCTGTTGTCTCAGCATGGCTATTTCTTCGTAGATTTCCTCCAGCCAGGGGTACTCTCTGACCAGATTCTTTGCATCCTTAAGGTCCTCTGTGGACAATAAAGAAAGCCATGCGGTCTGTTCACTTCTGATTTTAGGATACGAGATTTTCCGAAAAACGTCAAGGGATACCAGGCAGCATTCCTTTTTACCGCTACTCCACCGTCTCAATAGATTCCACAATACTCACCCTGCTCATCCTCCGCAAAGGAATACAGGTTGCCAGGATACAGGCGCCAATGGAACACGCCGCAGCCAGGACTATGGAAACGCCGGGAACCGCAGCGAGCCTAAGCTCATCGTTCACCGCAGCCTCCACAAATACCGTACAGATATATCCGGCTATTCCGCCGATTACCGCCGCAATCCCGCCATAATAAACCCCTTCCCACAAAAACACCTTGAACAGGCTCTCCTTGCTCATGCCAATGGCCCGCTGCACCCCTATCTCCGTTATCCGGGTATGGATATTGGTATAGACCGTGTTGATAATATTCAGTATCCCAATCAGACCGATGAACAGAATAAGCCCCCAGGCCAGCAGGCGGATCTGGGCTTCACTTTCCGCAAACTGTCTGTCCGTCTGTTCATAGGATACCACAGTGGTGCCTGGTATCCGCTGGCAAAGCGCTTCCAATGTCTCGTCAAAGGCTCGGCGATCCGCATCCCTTTGAAGAATCGGCCGCAGCTCCGCATAGGTATCCGTCCCCGTAAGCTTCGGATATACCCGATCACTGACCAGAACCTGAACACCATTTAAAAATCCGCTGTTACCCACGCTGAAATAAGCATCATAGCCAGTTATGGACAGCAGCACCGGCAGCTCCCTTCCTGCCACAGTAATTGTACTCCCCTCCTCCACATAAGTTGTGCCAATGGAAACGCCTTCCACCTCTATGGCAATCGGATTGCGGACCACACAGCCCTTCCCCTCTTTCAGCATCTCAAGCTGCTCCTTTGAAAGCCTGGAAGCAAATACATCCTCCATCCACGGATCATTGAATCCAAAGATCTGGAAGGTCTCACCCACGCCCAACGTAATATCTGTCTCTATCCCTACGGGCTTGTTCCGGGCATCCAGCTCATACAGGAAAAACTGCTGCGCCGCCACCCCATCCACGCTCTCGTCCTCTTCCAATATCTGCAGTTCCTCCGGTGAAATACCCATATACTGATTCACAATGGAATAATCCCCCAGATGCTCCGAAAGGGAACCGGAAACTCCAAGCAGCGACAAAAAGCTTTGGAGGGTTATAAAAACCGTAATACTCATAACCAGAGACAAAATGGTAACTGCCGTCCTGCCTTTGCTGCGGCTCAAATTAAGCTTTGCGTAATACCGCTCAAAATTCCGTATTTTCTTCACTTTACGCTTTCTTCGCCTAATCTTAATGCCTGCCCCGGACATGGCTGTCACAGGAGAAACCGAAGCCGCATACCCTGCCGCCGGCGCCGCTGCCAGAAAAGCAAAGAGCAGCGTTATGGCGGCGCTGATCAGCAGATATCCCCATTTCCCCGTACTGTTTGCAGCAATCAGGCCGAGAAGCTGTTCCGTGTCCTTTGCCAAAAACATTTCCGGCGACAGCTGATTCAGCGCCGCACTCAGAAGCCCTTTTGCCGCCAGACACCCAAACAGCAGGCCCACAGGGATTCCTATGGCGCTAAGAAGCAGAATCTCCGTAGCAACCACCCCGTAAAGCTGCCCCTTCCCGGCGCCAATTGCCCGGAGCGTCCCATACTGCCGGACACGCCGGGAAACAGCAATCTTCAAAATATTATAAATCACCAGCCCTGCCGCCAGCAGGATCAGGGCTGCCACAAGCACGCCCACGAACAACAGCCAGGAAAAACCGGTATCATCCACTGCCAACTCAGAATCTGCGGCTTCCGAATCATAGTGAATCCCAAGTGCATGCAATAAGGGGATATTGTAAAGGGTATCCAGCTCATGTATCTCCAGCCGGGCACAGAGGTCATCTATCACCTCTTGAAACTCCCCTCTGTTCGCCACCTTAAGGTCTACATTTATATAGAGGTAATCCGGCGGCAAAATCCTCTCTGCCGTGCCCTGCCCGACAAGTCCCAGAATATTTCCTCCGGTATAGCCCATATAGTTGCTTTCCATTATTCCCGTCAAGGTAAATTCCGCCGTATAATCATAGGCATCCACTATAATCCCATGACGCAGGGCTTTGGAAAGGGAAAGGCTCAGTTTATCTCCCACTTTTCCCGTAAAGCCCAGAAACTGCAGGGCATCTTCCGGCAAAGCTAGCTCCATGGGGGCCTCTGGCAGACGTCCCGCTGCAATGCGGGAATAAGCCGGCCTTGCCGCAATACTCCCGTCCTGGTATTCTGCCAGCCCCAGGGAAAGCTGGTCATTTAGCTTTTGCTCTCCCAGGGCAATATATCGGCCGGTGTAGGACAGGCGTGTATCATTTTCCAGTGCCCGGACCTTTTCACTGGTAAGCTGCACAAAGGTTGCATGGCGGTCTCCGCCGATAGCAATGGCCTGCTGCTGGCGCATGGCGGCAAGCACTCCTGCGGACTGCCCTACGGCTGCCGTCATCATGGTTGACAATATCACGGCAATTAAGATCAGAAAAGAAGTCAGCTTTTGGGCTGACAGCTCCTTAAGCACCAGAATACGATAGTCTTTCATCCTAAAACCTCCTCTGTCAGTATGCCGTCCACAATGGAAAACCGCCGCTTGGACATGGCTGCTATACGGTTGTCGTGGGTAATAATCACCAGTGTCTTTCCCATTTTTTCACCTACTGTTTTTAAAAGCTCCATCACCTCTCTGCCGCTTTTGCTGTCCAGATTTCCGGTGGGTTCGTCCGCAAAAATCACCTCCGGCTTTGCGATCAGGGCCCGGGCAATAGCAACTCTCTGCTGCTGCCCTCCCGAAAGCTCATGGGGCAGATGGTTCAGCCGATCCGCAATGCCCAGCAGCTCTGCAAGCTGTCCTAAGTATGCTTCGTCTGGCTGCTTCTTGTCCAGGAGCAGGGGCATGAGAATATTTTCCCGGGCTGTCAGAACGGGAAGCAGATGAAACTGCTGAAAGACAAAGCCAATACAGCGACGGCGGAATGCGGACAGCTCCCTGTCCGTTAATCCGTAAATCTCTCTGCCGTCATAGGCCAGACTGCCGGAATCAGGCCGATCCAGGCCAGACAGCAGGTGAAGCAGGGTACTTTTACCGCTTCCCGACGGACCTGTGATAGATATAAAATCTCCCTGGGCTATTTCCAAGGCCGCTTTATCCAGGGCAATGATTCGGTTCTCACCCTCTCCATACATTTTTGTAAGCTCTTTTGCTTCTATTTTCATAAAAAATACACCCTCCTTATAGAATGAATACACATGGTATAAGGAGAGTGTATCAACAAAATCTCAAGAAACTCTCAAGCTTTTATCATTTTAAAAAATGCCGTGGCCGCTGCACCGCCTTCCGGCCTGTTCTCCAGGCGAAGTTCTCCGCCATGTTTCAGACACAAAAAATTGCTGCTGTATAGTCCCATGCCAAAATGCTCCGCATTTTCCTCTATTTTTCCAAAGGGCTTCGGGCCGCTCTCCAACAGCTGGGGCGGAAAGCCTGGGCCGTCATCCTCAACAGTAAGCTGGCAGGTATCTTTTTCAAATGTGAGCGTAAGACCCAGTCTCCTGTGGGCAAAGCGTGACGCATTTCCAATCAGATTTTCCGCAACGGTTAAGAATATCCCATGATCAATCCACAGACTTCCCCCGTCCGGCGCTGCCAGTGTTATGTCAAGCCCTGGGGCAAGAAGGCGGGCCGTTTCCTTTAGTTCTGCCCGTATATCTGCACAATTTATCCTGCCAATGCGCACCGGTATCTGTTCCAGACGCTGGATACTTCCCATGACTTCTACGTATTGTTCAATCCGCATAGTATAGCTTTCCAGGCGATCCAAGGTGTACTCATCCGCTTTTCCCTGTTTTAGGAGCTTGATGCCGCCCTTTAATACGGTGATTGGATTGCGAAGGTCGTGGGAAAATGCGGCGTTGAGCCTTTTTCGCTCTTCTGCCTGGCGCCATAGCTCCCGGTTGGTCTTCAGAAGCTCCGCCCGCATGGTTTCGAAGGCGGCGCAGAGCTGCCCCAGCTCGTCTGTGGATACTTCCGGGATGGAGAAATCCAGATCCTGATTTCGGATACGCTCTGTTCCGGCCTGCAGAATAGTGATGGGTTCTTTCAGCTTCAGACGGTAGAACAAAAGACCGGCCAGTCCCAGGCCGCCTACCGGGAGTATGATTGCAGAAAATAATTGTACCGCCTCTATGATTAGCACAATTTGCAGCTCCTTTGGGGAAGGCTGCTCCAGCTTTGTAATCACACCGCCAGGGCCTATGGCTACTCCGCCTTTTGGGTATCGGTCCGCAATCCGTCCACAAAGCAGATATACGCCCAATGTCAGCAGAAGCGCTGCTATCAGGCATACAAGGGACAGAAGGAAAAAAGACCGCTTTAATCCCATGCCTTTCAGACGTTCCATTTATATCCGCACCCCCAGACTGTTTCAATATAGTTTGAGCTTGTGTGCTTTGCCAGCTTTGCCCGAATCTTACGAATGTGCTCCATTACCGTGTCGCTGCTGCCTTCTCCGTCAATTCCCCATACGCTTTCATAGATCCGTTCCCGGTCAAAGACCTGCCCTGCATGGAGGGAAAGCAGCTCCAGGATGTCAAATTCTTTCCTGGACAGGGTTACAGCCTCTCCCTGTGCCGTAACTGTCCTGGCCGTATAGTCAATAGCCAGATCTCCAAAGAATCGGACAATAGAAGTGTTCTGCCGCCGCTGTTCTCTTCGCAGATGGGCTGCAATCCTTGCGGCCAGCTCGTCCAGATCAAAAGGCTTTCGGATATAATCATCTGCGCCTGCCTGAAAGCCTGCGATCTGATCGGCGGATTCTACTCTGGCTGTCAGGAACAGGATTGGGCAACTCACATAGTTCCGTATGGTTTCACAGACGGTCAGGCCGTCTATGTTTGGCATGTTGATGTCCAGCAGGATTAGATCCGGGTGCTCTTGCGCTTTGCGGATTGCTTCCTGGCCGCTATAGGCGGTCAGGACTTCATATTGTGTGGAGAAATAGGCTTTTATGGTGTCAACGATGCCTTGCTCGTCATCGGCAATGAGTAATTTGGGTTTCATGCTTTTGAGGTCCTTTGGGATGAATTTTTTTCATTATAGCATGTAAATCTCAAGAAATGCTCAAGGTATTGTTGTTTCTTGAAAATTTCAGCTTAACTTTAGGATGTTCGAA
>NZ_JAYMNS010000043.1:0-28406 GCF_036941035.1 Candidatus Merdisoma sp. JLR.KK006
AGGTTAACTATGGGAAAAACAATGAAAGCATTGATGTATGACAAGCCGGGGCGTGAGAACTCAAGCATACGCCAGATTCCCTATCCGGAATGTGGTGATGATGAGATTATCATTAAAGTAATGTCGGCCTCCATCTGTAAAGGAGTAGAGCATGATCATGACAACGGCACTGGAACTGATCTGGCAAAGTATCCGGTAGTTCCGGGACATGAGTTTGCAGGCTATATATATGAGATTGGAAAGAATGTTACGGAATTTAAGCCGGGTGACAGAGTAACGGCTGACAATACAGAGTACTGCGGCGATTGCTATTACTGCCGCAGAGAGGAATCCAATTACTGTCCTACCTTTGGTTCTTTGGGACACAATATCAATGGTGGGTTTGCGGAGTTTGTCAGATTGAAAAAGGAGAAGGTATTTCATATTCCAGATACACTTTCTTTCAATGCTGCAGCCTTAAGTGAACCGGTTGCCTGTTGTCTGCATGCAGTTGACCGTTCCAACCTGAAATATGGTGATACGGTTGTGGTATTTGGAGCCGGTTCCATGGGCTTGATTTTGGCACAGCTGTACAAGGCATCCGGCGCAGGCAGAGTTTATATGATAGCCGGGGCTTCCAGCAAATTGGAATTGGCTGAGAAGATGGGGATTGAAACCATTGCTATGGACCGGAATGATTACTCAGTGCATGAAAATGCTTTGTTGGAAAAAGAGCCGTTGGGTGTAAATCTGATTGTAGATGCAACAGGAAGCCCAAAGGTGTGTGAACACTCCATGAAGCTGCTGAAAAAGGGCGGCATGCTTCTTCAGTATGCAGTTGTACATAGCAAAGAAAAAATGACACTGGATCCCAATCTGATGTTTAACAATGAATTGACCTTTAGTACCTCTTTCTGCCAGTCTCATAATTTCGGAAGAGCAGTAGACGTGCTAGCGTCCAAAATAGTAGATGGGGATGCATTGGTGACAGGAGAGTTTGCCTTAGATAATTTTTATGATGGATTGGACGAAAATGTAAAGGATCGCAGTTCTATTAAAGTAATAATTCATCCGAATACAGAAGGATAAAGAAATTACAGATAAAAGATAAAAACGGGTATAGTAGAATTCCGGTTTTACTATGCCCGTTTTGCAATCAGGGGGTAATAGTATGAAAAGACAAGGTGTTATCAATCAGCCGTTAAGTAATGAGCTTGCAGGTTTGGGACATGGAGATAGATTTTTACTTTGTGACGCAGGATTTCCAATTCCCAAAGATATGAAACGAATTGATTTGGCTTTAAGTTTTAACATTCCTAACATGCAGCAGTGCTTAAAAGCAATCTTAGATGAAATTGTGGTTCAAAAAGTAACGATTGCAAGCGAGATGAAGGGATTGAACCAGGAAGGTTACACTTTTCTAAAGAATACCTTTCAAGAGCAGGACTTTGAGGAAATAAGTCAGGCAGAGTTGGTAAAGGCTACAGAACAGGCAAAGTTTATTGTGCGAAGCGGAGAGCTGGGATGCTATTCTAATATACTGCTGGAAGCAGCCTCCGGCGTAAAGCAATTTAAAGAGCATTTAGTGATTAATCTGCCATAACGGGAGAAGAGGAATGGAGGATAAAAAAATTGTTGTAGCAGGACTGATTTGCTTAGACCTGACACCTCAGTTTACGGATGGAAAAGTTACGGATTTTTATGAGATGCTGCAGCCAGGGAAAGTTGTTAATGCAAAGGGAATCACAATCAGCGGCGGCGGGACAGTATCCAATACAGGACTGAGTCTTGCAAGGCTTGGCGGAAATGTACATTTAATGACGAAGCTGGGAAATGATTTTTTTGGAGAGCTTTTAGAAAAGGAATTAAATGCCTATCCCGTGATGACAACAATTTTGCATACAGATCAGGCTGATACAAGTTATTCAATCGTGCTTGCAGTTCCGGGATATGACAGGATATTTGTTCATGATGTGGGGTGCAATGCTGTCTTTTCGTGGGAAGAGCTGGATTATAATAAGATCCGGGAAGCGGGCATTTTCCATTTTGGTTATCCACAGAGCATGAAGCGATTTTACCAGGATAATGGGGCCGAGTTGGTTAAAATGTATCAAAGGATAAAAAAATTGGGAGTAGCTACATCTTTGGATATGGCATTGGCCGCTCCCGGGAGTGAGGCAAGCCGGGTTGACTGGAAACTTGCAGTAAAGCAGGTAATTCCTTATGTAGATATTTTCCTGCCAAGTGTAGAGGAACTATCTTCTGCCATAGATAAAGAGTACTTTTATCAGCTGAATCAGGAAGCGGTAAAGCAGAATAAGAGTTTTGCAGAGGTTGTTTCGTTAGAGTATGTTAAAAAATTGGCGGATACACTGATGGAATGGGGAGGAAGGATTGTACTTATTAAGTGTGGAGTACAGGGAATGTTTTTAAAAACAGCTTCATGGGAAGATATACAGACAATAGGCGGAGGATTGGGGGAGCAGCTTGTGGATTGGGGCTCACAGGAGCTCTATATGCCATGCTTTGAACCGGATTGTGTACGATCAGGAAGCGGGGCAGGAGATGTAAGCATTGCAGCTTTTTTGCTGGCAATGCAAAAAGCCTATCCCATGAGAAGGTGTGTGGAACTGGCTGCAGCTGCGGGGGCGTCTTGTGTGGCTTCCTATGATGCATATAGAGAAATTCCGTCTTTGGAAGTCTTGAATCAAAGGATAGACCAGGGATGGAAGCAGCATCCGCAAAGAATAAAGGAGACGGAAGAATGAGTTTAATTACACTGGCAAAAGCTTTAGAAGAAGCGGAGAAGGGCAGATATGCTTTGGGAAATTTTGATTGCTTTAACCTGGAGATGGTAAAAGGTGTGTTAAAGGCAGCGGCAGAATTGCAGGCTCCTGTAATTATTGCTTATGGAGAACCTTTTATCGAACACATTGATATGCCATATTTTACAAGTGCCGTGAAAGGGATGGCAGAGACGGCAAACATACCAGTGGTGCTTCATACAGATCATTATACAAAACTGGAGAATATTAGGCAGGCCATTCGCTATGGCTTTACGTCTGTCATGATAGATTCATCTGATAAACCTTATGAGGTAAATGTCCAAAATACAAGAGATGCAGTAAAATTGGCACATGAATCGGGCGTTTCTGTAGAATCTGAACTGGGGCATGTGTCTGGATTGGGTGATATTTTTGAAGATGACAGTCATGTATTTACAAATCCTGAGACAGCGGCAGATTTTGTTGAAAGGACTGGAATTGATGCTTTAGCGGTATCTATCGGAAATGTTCATGGCATATATAAAGCAGAGCCTAAACTGCGATTTGATATTTTGGAGAAGATTTCCGCTATGACAGCAGTCCCGCTCGTACTTCATGGAGCATCGGGGATTCCGGATGAGGACATAAAAAGAGCAGTTTCTCTTGGAATAAGAAAAGTAAATTATTATACGAATATGTGTGCTGCGGCAGCAGAAAAGATAGATGCAGAGCCGGGAAGGCACTTGTTTGATTTGTGCAGAACAATTGTAGAGGAGTGTTACAAAGCTGCCTACAAGAAAATACAGGTTTTGAAGTAGAACAATAAAACTGGGAGTACAGCAAATGGAGGCAGAGCGCCTGCGGATATGGTTTAAAGGAAAACCTCACAAGAAACCTACTAAAACAGCAAAGGTTTCTTGTGGGGTTTTATATGGTAATAATTTGCAAAGTTGCAGACATTCTGTTATATTAAAAATAAACGGCAAAGATTCGAGGGGTAGAAAAAGAGTGCTAAACAAGGCGACAAATATAGAGATTAAAAAAATAAACAGGAATAATATTTATCGGATAGTACTTGCTAAAGAGAATACTTCTAAACAGGAGATAGCATATCAGCTTAACATCAGTATTCCTACAGTGTCTCAGAATCTAAATGAGCTGATTGAGGATGGATTAGTAAAAGAGAATGGTTCATTCCAGTCTACTGGAGGGAGAAAAGCAAAGATTATTTCCAGCAATCCTACAGCTCGTGTTGCGCTGGGATTGGATATTACGCCAAATCATGTAAATCTGGTGATGGTTGACCTGGTTGCCAACGTGTTGAAATCCCAACGTTACCGCCTGCCTTTTCAGCAGGGTAAGGGATATTATACGGCAGTGGAAAAACTGCTTCAGGATATGATAAAAAGCAGCAGGATTTCATCAAAACAAATTTTGGGAGTGGGAGTTTCCCTCCCGGCTATTATTGGAGCAGATGGCAAGAGTGTTATATATGCACCTCTTTTTAATGATTTGACAGGGCTGTATGATGATCTTGCGTCTTATATTAAATATCCATATCATTTTATGAATGATGCAAATGCGGGTGGATTTGCGGAGTTTTACAATAATCATTCCGGTCGTGATGTGCTGTACTTATCCTTGAGCAACTCGGTGGGCGGTGCAGTGTTTGTGAATGGAAAGCTATATTATGGAGAGGATATGCGAAGTGGCGAATTTGGTCATATGACGCTTGTTCCGGATGGACGCCGCTGCTATTGCGGCAATTATGGATGCGTAGATGCCTACTGCTCGGCATCGCTTCTGTCGAACTTAACAGATGGAAATCTGGCTCTCTTTTTTGAGAGACTGGAGCAGGGAGATTCTGCCTGCAAGGCAGCATGGGAAGAATATCTTCGTTATCTGGTGATTGTCATCAACAATTTGAACATAAGCTTTGACTGTGAGGTGCTTTTAGGAGGTTATGTGGGACGCTATGTGGGACCCCACTTAGAGAAAATTCGAGAACTGGCAATAAAACGCTGCAATTTCAACATGAACCCTTCCAGCATTCAGGTCAGTCATTTGAATGAAGAAGCTTCAGCTATGGGAGCAGCGCTTTACTACATTAATGAATTTATTTCTGAGATCTAAAAATTATAGAATAAGGATGCAGAAGCCATGTTTGACATAGAAGAAGAACTAAAAAAGCTCCCTGCCAAGCCAGGCGTGTATCTGATGCACGACGAAAAGGACGCTATCATCTATGTGGGAAAAGCCATTTCCCTGAAAAACCGAGTGAGGCAGTACTTCCAATCCAGCCGGAACAAGGGAGTCAAAATTGAGCAAATGGTGACACACATTGCCCGTTTTGAATACATTATCACCGATTCAGAGTTGGAGGCATTGGTTTTGGAGTGCAATCTTATCAAGGAGCACAGGCCAAAATACAATACTATGCTGATGGATGATAAGACTTATCCTTATATTAAAGTAACAGTAAATGAAGAGTACCCCCGGGTGCTCTTTTCCCGTCAGTTAAAAAAGGATAAAGGGAAATATTACGGCCCCTATACAAGTGCAGGGGCCGTAAAGGATGTCATTGATTTGATTCATAAGCTGTACCGGATTCGTACCTGCAGCCGAAATCTTCCCAAGGATATAGGAAAGGATCGTCCCTGCCTGAATTACCACATTAAACAGTGTGATGCCCCTTGTCAGGGATATATTTCCAAAGAGGAATACGGGAAAAATATAGCAAAGGCCCTGGAATTTCTCAACGGAAATTATGCTCCCTTAATCAAAGAACTGGAAGAGAAAATGAAATCAGCGGCAGATGCTATGGAGTTTGAAGCGGCCATTGAGCAGCGGGAGTTGTTGAACAGTGTGAAGCAGATTGCCCAGAAGCAGAAGATTACTCACAGCGACATGGAGGATAAGGATATCATCGCACTGGCAAGCGAGGGAGAGGATGCAGTGGTCCAGGTGTTCTTTATCCGGGACGGGCGGCTCATTGGCAGGGATCATTTTTATCTGCGGATTGCGGAGGGTGAGCAGACAAAGGAGATCTTAAGCAGCTTTATCAAGCAATTTTATGCGGGAACACCCTATATCCCCAGAGAATTGATGATAGAAGAGCCTGTTGAGGACGGAGAAGTCATTGAGCAATGGCTGTCTGCCAGAAAAGGACATCGGGTATACTTACGGATTCCCAAGATTGGCACAAAAGAAAAGCTGGTAGAACTGGCGAAAAAGAATGCTGCTCTGGTGCTTAGTCAGGATAAGGAAAAGATAAAAAGGGAGGAAGGCAGAACCATTGGCGCCATGAAAGAGATCGCTTCTCTTCTTCAGCTTTCGGGAATCAGCAGGGTGGAAGCTTTCGATATCTCCAATACAAATGGTTTTGAGTCTGTAGGCTCCATGGTGGTCTATGAAAGAGGAAAGCCCAAGCGCAGTGATTACCGAAAGTTCAAGATCCGCTCTGTGAAGGGGCCGGATGATTATGCCAGCATGAGGGAGGTGCTGACCAGACGATTCGTTCACGGAATGGAAGAGCAGCAACAGCTTAAGGATAAGGAGATTTCCGACCAATTCGGAAGCTTTACCAAATTTCCGGATCTCCTTATGATGGACGGAGGAAGAGGGCAGGTCAACATTGCTCTGGAGGTACTAAAGGAACTGAACCTTGCGATTCCGGTCTGTGGCATGGTAAAGGACGACAACCACCGAACCCGAGGGCTTTACTATAACAATGTGGAGATTCCCATTGAGAAAAACTCTGAGGGCTTCCGGCTCATTACCCGAATTCAGGACGAGGCGCACCGGTTTGCCATTGAGTATCACCGATCTTTACGGAGCAAGGAGCAGGTGCATTCCATCCTGGATGATATTGAGGGAATCGGGCCATCCAGGCGGAAAGCTTTGATGAAGCATTTTCAGTCACTGGAGGCTATTCGTCAGGCGGATGTAGATGCGCTTGCTTCCATACCTTCCATGAACCGTCGGGCGGCGGAGCAGGTATATGGATTTTTTCATTGAGCCGGTTGCAACATATCCATATCCTGTGATAAAATAAAACCAGTTTACAGTGCCCAAAAGGGTGGGAATAAGAAAGGGAAAGACTATGGCGGTTGTACAAAGTATTGATCTGACAAAGATGGTAGAAAAACTGAATCTCAAGAACGAAACTCCGGACATTGACATGGCGGGAATGAAGCTGGTTACGCCGGAGGTAAACCGGCCGGCCCTGCAGTTGACCGGGTATTTTGATCATTTTGCTTCGGAGCGAGTGCAGATTGTGGGGTATGTGGAGTATACCTATCTGCAAAGCAGGAGCAAGGAGGAAAAATTCCCTATTTACGAGAGGTTTTTCTCCAGCAATATTCCCTGTGTGGTTTACACTTCCCAGACAGAGCCGGAGGAAGCGGCTCTGGAGCTGGCACATAAGTATCAGGTGCCTATTTTAAGCACTCCGGTGATGACCTCTAACTTTATGGCAGAGGTGATCCGATGGATGAATGTAGAGCTGGCACCCCGGATCTCTATTCATGGAGTACTGGTGGATGTCTACGGCGAAGGCGTACTGATTATGGGCGAAAGCGGAATCGGAAAGAGCGAGACGGCTCTGGAGCTGATTAAGCGGGGGCACCGTCTGGTGACAGATGATGTGGTGGAGATTCATAAGGTCAGCGATGATTCCCTTGTCGGCCGTTCTCCCGAGATAACCAAGCACTTTATTGAACTGAGAGGCATCGGTATTGTAGATGTAAAGACCCTGTTCGGTGTAGAGAGCGTCAAGGAAACCCAGACCATCGACATGGTGATTAAGCTGGAAGAGTGGGACAAGGACAAACAGTATGATCGCATGGGTTTACAGGAGGAATACACAGAGTTTCTTGGAAATAAAGTAGTCTGCCATTCCCTTCCTATCCGTCCGGGCCGCAATCTGGCTATTATCGTAGAGTCTGCGGCAGTAAATCACAGGCAGAAGAAGATGGGGTACAATGCGGCGGAAGAGCTGTACCGCCGGGTACAGGCCAATATTGCAAAGAAAAGTTAAGATCGGGGGATGAGTAAATGAAAAAGTATTGTTTTGCAGCAGATATAGGAGGAACAACTGTAAAGCTGGGATTGTTTGACGCAGAGGGAAACGTACTCGATAAATGGGAGATTAAGAGCCATACGGAAAATGAGGGCGCAGCCATTCTGCCGGATACGGCTGAAGCCATTTTGAAGAAGATAGAGGAGCGGAAGCTGAATACGGAGGAGATTGCCGGAATCGGCGTAGGGGTTCCGGGACCGGTATCCATTGACGGCATTGTGCCGCATACAGCGAATCTGGGCTGGGGCTACAAAGAGGTTACAAAGGAGCTTTCCGAGCGTACAGGACTTCTCTGTAAGGCGGCAAATGATGCTAATGTGGCGGCATTAGGAGAGATGTGGGTGGGAGGAGCAAAAGGACACAAGGATGTTCTGCTTCTGACCCTGGGAACCGGTGTGGGCGGAGGGATCATTGTAGACGGGAAAATTCTCACCGGAGCCCACGGAGCCGGAGGTGAGATTGGCCACATCCATGTAGAGGATCACATAGAGGAACACTGCGGCTGCGGCAATCAGGGCTGTCTGGAGCAGTTTGCCTCAGCTACAGGAATTGCACGTCTTGCCAGAGAAGCGCTGGCTGAAAGTGATGAGCCGTCCCTTCTGCGAGAGGGAGAGGCTACGGCAAAGGACGTCTTTGACGCTTTGAAGAAAGGGGATGCGCTGGCAAAGGGTGTAGCGGAACGCTTTGCAAAGTATTTGGGAACAGGGATTGCCGTTATGACAGCCATTTTGGATCCGGAGGTTATCGTAATCGGCGGCGGTGTATCAAAGGCCGGTGAGATTCTCCTGGATTACATTCGTGAATATTACAAACCTTATGCATATAAGTCGGCCAAGGATACAGAGTTCGCCCTGGCCAAGCTGGGGAATGATGCAGGGATTTATGGCTGTGCAAAGCTTGTTCTGGACTGATGGTATCAGGGTGTGGGAAGGAAATGAATCAAATACTTGTAATTCGGAGAGAATTATAGTATGATAAACCTTGGAATCAATAAGGTTATTCGCAGAGAAGAAGGAGGGAGCAGAATGGTTGCCATGTATTGGCTGATACTTTTCATCGTGCTGCTGGTCATCGAGATTATCACACTGGGCCTTACGACCATCTGGTTTGCAGGCGGCGCTCTGGCAGCTTTTGCGCTTTCATTGATGGAAGTCTCACCGGTGCTTCAGTGGGCAGTATTTTGTACCGTTTCTCTGATTCTGTTGTTCGCAACACGTCCCTGGGCAGTGCGCTATTTTAACAACCAGAAGAAGGAGAAGACCAATGTAGACAGCTTGATAGGCAAGACTGCGGTAGTTACATCGGCGATTCGGAATCTGGAAGGAAAAGGCGAGGTTTTTGTAAATGGGCTGACATGGGCGGCCCGGGCCGGAGAAGATTCAATGGTTATTGAGGAAGATACCCATGTTACGGTTACAGCCGTACAGGGCGTAAAGCTGATTGTTGAGGTTAAAAAGGAGGATTCACTATGAGTTGGGGAATTATACTGGTAATTATATTGGTGATTTTTATTTTGCTGATTCTTGCATCTTGTATCAAGATTGTACCTCAGGCACAGGCGCTGATTATTGAGCGTCTGGGTGCTTATATGGGAACTTGGGGCGTTGGTATCCATTTTAAGGCGCCTTTTATTGACCGGGTGGCAAAGCGTGTTACCTTAAAGGAACAGGTGGTAGACTTTGCACCTCAGCCTGTGATTACCAAGGATAACGTTACGATGCGGATCGACACGGTTGTATTTTTCCAGATTACCGATCCTAAGCTGTTTGCATACGGAGTGGAGAACCCGATTATGGCTATCGAGAATCTGACAGCCACCACCCTTCGTAATATTATCGGTGAGCTGGAGCTGGATCAGACTCTGACTTCCCGTGAGGTAATCAATACCAAGATGCGTGCATCTCTGGACATTGCCACTGACCCGTGGGGAATCAAGGTAAACCGTGTAGAGCTTAAGAATATCATTCCTCCGGCAGCCATTCAGGATGCCATGGAGAAGCAGATGAAGGCAGAGCGTGAGCGCCGTGAAGCTATTCTTCGTGCAGAGGGTGAGAAAAAATCTACAATTCTGGTAGCAGAAGGTAAGAAAGAATCGGCTATCCTTGATGCAGAAGCAGAGAAGCAGGCAGCCATTCTTCGTGCAGAGGCAAAGAAGGAGGCAACTATTCGTGAGGCGGAAGGTCAGGCACAGGCTATACTGGAGGTTCAGCAGGCCAATGCGGATGGCTTAAGAATGCTCAAGGAAGTGGAAGCGGACAGCTCTGTATTGCAGCTTAAGAGTTTGGAGGCATTTGCAAAAGCAGCGGACGGTCAGGCTACAAAGATTATCATACCTTCAGATATTCAGGGACTGGCAGGCACCATAAAAGCCATTACAGAAGTGGCAAAGGACAGCTAAGGCAAAGAGACTTACGGGGACACTTAAGGTGTCCCCGTATTTGCATCATGGAAGGTCGAAGGGTGGCTTTCAGTGGTTTTAGTTTGCATGGGAAAGGAAGACAGAACTGTGGAGCCAGTGATTGATTTGTCTAAGGAGTATGGACTGGTATTGGAAGGCGGAGGCGCCAAAGGCGCCTATCAGATTGGAGCATGGAAGGCACTCAGAGAGGCTGGGATCAAGATTCGCGGTGTGGCCGGAACCTCTGTAGGAGCTCTGAATGGTGCACTGATCTGTATGGACGACTTGGAGCAGGCAGAACGGCTTTGGAAGAACATCGCCTATTCTAAGGTAATGGATGTAGATGATGAAATGATGGCTCGTCTTTTTGACAAGGAGAAGCTTAAGGCGGAGGATCTGCGGAGCACACTTAAGGATACTTTTAAAATCTTAGGAGAAGGAGGCGCTGATATTGCACCTCTGCGGCGTCTGCTTGAGGAGAATGTGGATGAGGATCGGATTCGAAAGAGCCCGGTAGAGTTTTATTCCTGTACTTTTTCTGTAACAGATCGAAAAGAGCTGGACGTAGATATGAAAAGTGTGCCGGAGGGACAGATGCAGGATATGCTCCTGGCAAGCTCCTATCTTCCGGTATTTAAAAATGAGAAGCTCCACGGAAAGACTTATATGGACGGCGGCGTAACCAATGTACTTCCGGTGAATGCACTGCTGGGCAGAGGTTATGAGAATCTGATTCTTATCCGCATCTTTGGCGTGGGGCATGAAAAGAAGATCACCATTCCGGATCAGGTAACAGTACTGGAGATTGCCCCCAGAACCGGATTGGGCAGCATCCTGCAATTTGATGGAGCAAAAAGCCGGAGGAATATGCGGATTGGTTATTTTGATGCCATGCGGATGCTTTATGGATTGGAAGGAAGAATATATTATATTGAACAAAAAGAGGAAGAGTGCTATTATTTAAAGCAATTAGTGCAGATTGCTCCGGAGGCTTTAAAGCTTCTTCTTGACGGTTATAAACCGGAACGGGAAGCCGGAGGGGAGCTGCGCTGTTATATGGAGAAAATTCTGCCCCAGATAGCGGCTGAGCTGAAGCTGGGAAGCAACTGGAATTATAAAACTCTGTACCTGTCCATGCTGGAGGCCTGTGCAAGACTGCTGCGGATTAGGAAGTACCAGATTTATACTGTGGATGAGCTTCTTGGAGCGGTGAGGAAAAAGGCCGCAGACGGCGGCCTGCCGGAGGAAATTCCGGCCTTTGTGCATGTGATTTTAAACCAGGGTGTATTTGGAAAAGATATTACGGAAGCGGAATAGCAGGAGGATATGAGGATGGATTTGAAAGGACGCGATTTTTTAACCTTGAGGGATTTTACGCCAGAGGAGATTGAATACCTGGTTGATCTGGCAGGAAAGCTGAAGGCCAGAAAAAAGCAGGGAATTGCAGAAAAACCTCTCCGGGGTAAGAATATAGCTTTGATTTTTGAGAAGACGAGTACCCGTACTCGCTGCTCCTTTGAAGTAGCGGCTCATGATCTGGGCATGGGAACTACCTATCTGGATCCGTCAGGTTCTCAGATTGGTAAGAAAGAGAGCATCGCTGATACAGCTCGGGTATTGGGCAGAATGTTTGACGGCATTGAGTATCGGGGCTTTGGACAGGAGATTGTGGAAGAACTGGCTAAATATGCGGAGGTTCCTGTATGGAACGGTTTAACCAATGAATATCATCCCACCCAGATGCTGGCTACGCTTTTGACAGTGAAAGAGCATTTGGGAAGACTGAGGGGAGTGAAGCTGGTGTATATGGGAGATGCCCGTTATAATATGGGCAATTCCCTGATGATCGCCTGTGCGAAAATGGGAATGCATTTTACGGCATGTGCGCCAAAGGCGTATTTCCCGAATCAAGATCTGGCAGCATGGTGTGAAGCTGCGGCAAAGGAGACGGGTGCAGTCATTACGCTTACTGAGGATGTAGATGCAGGAACAAGGGGAGCTGATGTAATTTACACAGACGTGTGGGTATCCATGGGCGAACCGGAGGAGGTATGGGAAACTCGGATTCGGGATCTGTCCCCTTATCAGGTAAATCGAAAGGTAATGGATAATGCAGGGCCGCAGGCAATTTTTACCCACTGCCTTCCGGCGTTTCATGATTTGAATACAAAGATTGGAAAAGAGATCAGTGAGAAATTCGGCATTACTGAGATGGAGTGTACAGATGAAGTCTTTGAATCTTCTCGGTCTGTGGTTTTTGATGAGGCGGAGAATCGTATGCATACGATTAAGGCAGTGATGGCAGCAACTCTGGGAGCTGAGATTTATGGGGCAGAGTAAAAAAACCGGAGGGGATCCCTATTACTATTGGAAAATAGTAAATATGATTCTGGCTTGCGGAGTTTTATTACTGGCAGTCTTCATTGCAATAGGTGAAGAAGACGGGATTCTGGTGCCGTCAGCCTTTTTTCTGGGGCTTGTAATGTGCAGTCTTTCCGGAATTATGGAGCTGGCAAAGAATAAAAAAGTAATTGGTTATGTTTGCTCGGTTTTTGCGGGAATTTTGACGGTGGCGCTGATTATAAGTATCATTCAAATGTGGTGAAGGAATGAAAGAGAAAATACTGTGGATATTGAGAAAAGCCGAAGATTATGTGTCTGGGCAGGAACTGTGCGAACAATTGGGGGTATCCCGAACTGCCGTCTGGAAGGTGATTGGCCAGTTAAAGGAAGAAGGCTATGAGATTGAGGGCGTAAAAAACCGGGGATATCGCATTTCTTCCATACCGGACGTAATGACAGCGGCGGAGATTGGAAGCCGTCTGAATACAAAAGACATGGGGCGCTGCTGTATCAGCTATGGGGAGACAGATTCCACTAATACCAGAGCAAAGCAGTTGGCAGAGGAAGGAAAACCTCATGGAACGCTGGTCTGTGCAGAGCGGCAGACAGGCGGAAAAGGGCGTCGGGGCAGAATCTGGAGTTCGCCTCCGGGAGAGGCCATTTATATGAGTCTGCTTTTGAGACCATCAATCAGTCCGAGCCACACATCTATGCTGACGCTGGTTATGGGACTGTCGGCAGCGAAGGCCTGCAATGAGGTACTGTACCGTAAATTGGGAGAGAACGCCCCTAAAGTACAGGTGA
This sequence comes from Candidatus Merdisoma sp. JLR.KK006, assembly GCF_036941035.1. Lineage (NCBI taxonomy): Bacteria > Bacillati > Bacillota > Clostridia > Lachnospirales > Lachnospiraceae > Candidatus Merdisoma > Candidatus Merdisoma sp. JLR.KK006. The sequence goes on from NZ_JAYMNS010000043.1 coordinate 13,370, forward strand.
AATGGCCGAATGATTTGGTGCTGGAAGGACGTAAGCTGGCAGGAATTCTCACAGAGTTAAATTCAGAAGTTGATTATGTTCATTATGTGGTGACAGGAATCGGAATCAATGTGAATACAAAAGGATTTCCGGAAGAAATTGCTGCCACAGCCAATTCACTGCACATTGCTACAAGAGAGACATTTTCCAGAGCAGAGCTGACGGCTTGTTGCATGAAGTATTTTGAGGAATGCTATGAGATATTCGTACAGACAGAGGATATGAGTGCCCTTAAGAAAGAGTATGAAAGTCTGCTTGTGAATATAGGCAGGCAAGTGCAGGTTCTGGAGCCCGGACATGCTTATACAGGCAAGGCTCTTGGAATCAATGATAAGGGAGAGCTTCTGGTAGAACGGGAGGAAGATGGGCAGATAACAGCAGTTTATGCAGGCGAGGTATCTGTGCGGGGAATTTATGGATATGTGTAGGAGAGTCAGATGTATCAGGAAAAAATAGTGCTTTGCGGTGCAAGCTCCTATGAGGAAAAATATTATTTTAATGAAGACTTTTCGGCACTTCCAGAGGATGTTCGAAATGAATTGAAGATCCTGTGTGTGCTTTTTGTATCAGAGGTGGGAGGTATTTTGACGCTGGAATTTGAAGAGGATGGGACTCTTTGCTTTCAGGTGAGCAGTCAGGAAAATGATTTCTTTTTTGATGAGATAGGAAGCGGCCTGAAGATTAAGGCGATTCAGAAGGAAAAGCAGGAGCTTTTTGCCTCCCTGGAGCTATTTTATAAAGTGTTTTTTCTAAATGAGGAGATTGAGGATGCATAATGAAATTTTTACAATTGGGCCTGTCACTATATACGGATATGGCCTTATGATTGCGATTGGCATTTTTTTGGCATACTTCCTGGCTGAATACAGGGCCAGACGGATAGGGCTTGATGAAGAAGCTGTCTTTGGTTTGACTTGCTGGGCAGTGGCGGCCGGCCTTATAGGCGGGAAGGTCCTGTACTATATTACGACCTTTCAGGAGATTCTTGCAGATCCGTCGCTGCTTCTTGATGTTGCCGATGGCTTTGTGGTCTATGGCGCCCTGATAGGCGGCGTGGTGGGAGTGGTGCTTTACTGCAGATATAAGAAGCTGAATTGCTTAAGTTACTTTGATTTGGCAGTGCCTTCTGTTGCACTGGCACAGGGCTTTGGCAGGATTGGCTGCCTTCTTGCCGGCTGCTGTTATGGAAGAGAGACGGACAGTCCATTGGGAATTGTATTTCACACATCCGATTATGCTCCAAACGGCGTGGCGCTGATGCCTACCCAGATTATATCAAGCGGATTGAATTTTTTGCATTTTGCTGTTCTGCTTGTTTTTGCTAAGAAATATAAGAAGGGTGAGGGGCAGGTGGCCGGACTGTTCTTTGTACTGTACAGTGCAGGGCGCTTTTTCCTGGAATTTCTTAGAGGGGATGCAGAACGCGGGAATGTGGGGGCGCTGTCAACCTCTCAGTTTATTGCCATCTTTATGTTTTTGTTTGGGTGGGTGCTGTTCTTCTACCTGGGAAAGCAGGGACATACAGAGAAAGGCGCCAGTGCCTTCACTATTATTGGAGGTGCCGACGGACCTACCAGTATCTTTTTGGCGGGGAGAAGAGATGATAAAAAAAGTGCAGAGAGAAAGCTTCAGATGGAGAAGAAGCTGGAACAGTTGAAGAAAAGTATTCCGTCAGAACCTCATACATTGGATGAGGTGGAACAGTATATAGTAGAGAAATGGCAGGCAAGACGGTTAGGCCAGAAGGATAAAGAGACAGTCTGGATGGAGGAAGCACTTCGAACAACGCTGGTACTGACTCATAAGCCGGAACTATTGTCTGTGCCGGAGCCAAAAGCTTTAGATGAAAATGCATCGAAGAAGGAACAGATCGCTTTTTTGGAACAGATACAAAGGAGGATGGAAGAAGCTGAAAAGGTTCTGGCAAAAGAGTTTCCTCTGGACTTCCGGGTGTATCGGATTTTGTTGGGAGGAAGCGGCTCCCCGAAGCAGGATGGTGAACAGGTTTCTGAAAACAGCCGTCTGGATATACAGATAGAAAAAAAATTCGGAATTCTCCAGGCATCTACTCAGTATGAGGGGGATGGGGAGAAAGAGAGACTTGAAGATATTATAAAAGACATTTATCGTTATTACGGGGTGACAGAAGAGGATAAGGAGAAAGGGACGGAACGTTTTCTGGCGCTTGCCCATATTTTGGAGGAACTGTAGGGTGAGTAAGCCTGAACGGATTTCTCGGGCCTGTTTAAAGCGGAAAGAAAAGTCAAGGCAGACAGGGCGTGAGAGTACTGTTTAGACGCTGCGGGATTGGAATAAAAAATGAGTTTAAAAATAGGAAACATAGAGCTTACGAATCCATTGATTCTGGCGCCCATGGCAGGGGTTACCGACCTGCCATTTCGTTTGCTGTGCAAGGAGCAGGGGGCCGGCTTGGTCTGCATGGAAATGATCAGTGCGAAAGCGATTGCATTTCATAACCGAAATACAGAGAAGCTGATGCAGATTGATCCTGGAGAGCGCCCGGTGTCCTTGCAGCTCTTTGGCTCGGATCCGGGGATTATCAGTGAAATAGCAAAAAGTATAGAAGAACGGCCTTTTGACATTTTGGATATTAATATGGGTTGTCCCGTTCCCAAAATTGTGGGGAATGGGGAAGGCTCTGCATTGATGAAGAATCCAAAGCTTGTGGAGAAGATTGTCAGCATGACGGTAAAAGCAATAAAAAAGCCGGTAACGATTAAGATTCGCAAGGGCTTTGATGACAACCATGTGAACGCAGTGGAGATAGCGAAAATTGCCGAAGCTTCCGGTGCTGCTGCTGTGGCGGTCCACGGACGAACCAGAGAGCAGTATTATTCCGGAAAAGCCGATTGGGAGATTATCCGGCAGGTAAAAGAAGCGGTAAGGATACCTGTGCTTGGGAACGGGGATGTAGATTCTCCGGTCAGGGCAAAAGAGCTCTTTGAGGAAACGGGCTGTGACGGAATTATGATTGGCCGGGCAGCAAGAGGGAATCCGTGGCTGTTTGGTCAGATTCTGGCCTATCTGGAAACGGGGACATCAAAACCGCATCCGTCTATGGAGGAAGTGCGGCAGATGATGCTGCGCCATGCCGGAATGCAGATTGACTGCAAGGGGGATTACACAGGCATTCGGGAGATGCGAAAGCATATCTCCTGGTACACTGCAGGATATCCTCATTCTGCAAAACTCCGGGCACAGATTAACAGTGTGGAGAGCTTGAAGGAGCTGGAGGAATTGATATTGACAAGAACTGGTCATTAAGTTATACTTTAACGAACGCAGTTCGCCAGCCCGGGAGCACTGTACGACAGACATTTTAAGGAATAAATTGGACAAAAGAAGATATAATGTACGAGAAGGCAGTAAACAGTGCCGGAATCTGTAAAATATAGATCGTTACGGTTCACAAGGATGTGGAAGGTAACAATAGATTTGGAATAAGAAACACAGGAAGGATGTAAAAGGAAATGGGTGAGAAGAAGAACTTACTGACTTATGAAGGACTGAAAAAGCTGGAGGACGAGCTTCAGGATCTGAAGGTTGTCAAGAGAAAGGAAATCGCACAGAAGATTAAAGAGGCCAGAGAACAGGGTGATTTGTCTGAGAATGCTGAGTATGATGCAGCCAAGGACGAGCAGCGTGACATTGAGGCCAGAATTGAACAAATAGAAAAGATTCTTAAGAATGCAGAGGTTGTTGTAGAGGATGAGGTTGATCTGGACAAAATCAGTGTAGGCTGCAAGGTAAAGGTTCTGGATGTGGAATTCGATGAAGAGGAAGAATTTAAGATTGTCGGTTCTTCGGAAGCTAATAGTCTGGGAGGCAAAATTTCTAATGAATCTCCAGTAGGCAAAGCGCTGATTGGAGCTAAGGTTGGAGACACTGTGCAGGTGGAAACCCAGGAAGGGATAATTGAATATAAGGTATTGGAGATCCAGCGCTTCAATTAAATAGGGACAAGAGCTGGAAAACAGAAATGAGGAGTGGAAAATTATGGGAGAACAAAAGAATGGGGCAGCTCAGGAGCAGGATGTGAAGCAGCTCCTGAAGGTTCGGAGAGAGAAGCTTGCTGACCTGCAGGAGAGGGGAATGGATCCTTTCCGGATTACAAAATTTGATGTAAGCCATCACAGCCAGGAGATCAAGGATGATTTTGAAAACCTGGAGGGAAAAACCGTGACCGTTGCAGGCCGTATGATGTCCAAACGTGTCATGGGAAAGGCTTCTTTCTGCAATGTGCAGGACTTAAAGGGAAATATTCAGTCCTATGTGGCAAGAGACAGTGTGGGAGAAGACTCATATAAGGATTTCAAGAAATTCGATATTGGTGATATTGTTGGAATATGCGGACAAGTGTTCCGCACTAAGACGGGAGAGATTTCTGTTCATGCAGAGGAGATTACTCTGCTCAGCAAGAGCCTTCAGATTCTGCCGGAGAAATTTCATGGATTAACCAACACAGATGTGCGTTATCGTCAGCGCTATACGGATCTGATTATGAATTCGGAGGTAAAGGACACCTTTGTAAAGCGATCACGGATTTTAAGCAGCATTCGCCGCTATCTGGATGGACAGGGATTCTTAGAGGTAGAGACCCCTATGCTGGTGGCCAATGCAGGCGGTGCGGCTGCAAGGCCATTTGAGACCCATTTTAATGCGTTGGATGAGGACTTTAAGCTTCGCATTTCTCTGGAGCTTTACTTAAAACGCCTGATTGTAGGCGGCCTGGAGCGTGTCTATGAGATTGGCCGGGTGTTCCGGAATGAAGGCCTGGATACCCGTCACAATCCGGAATTTACCTTGATGGAGTTGTATCAGGCATATACGGATTATCACGGTATGATGGATCTGACAGAGAATCTCTACCGCCATGTGGCTCAGGAGGTTCTTGGAACTACGAAGATTGTGTACAACAGTGTAGAAATGGATCTTGGGAAGCCCTTTGAACGTATTACTATGGTGGATGCGGTGAAGAAATACGCCGGAGTTGATTTTAATGAGATTAAGACTACGGAGGAAGCAAAGGCTGCAGCGAAAGAAAAGGGCGTGGAATTTGAGGAACGCCATAAGAAGGGTGATATTCTGAGCCTGTTTTTTGAAGAGTTTGCGGAGGAGCATCTGATTCAGCCTACCTTTGTGATGGATCATCCCATTGAGATATCACCGCTGACGAAGAAGAAACCAGACAATCCCGACTATGTGGAGCGTTTTGAGTTCTTTATGAACGGATGGGAGATGGCAAATGCCTATTCTGAGCTGAATGATCCTATTGATCAGAGAGAGCGTTTCAAGGCGCAGGAAGAGCTGCTTGCACAGGGAGATGAGGAAGCGAATACTACGGACGAGGACTTCCTGAATGCCCTGGAGATTGGTATGCCGCCTACGGGCGGCATCGGATTTGGCATCGACCGGATGTGTATGTTGCTTACGGATTCGGTTGCCATAAGAGATGTTTTGCTGTTCCCGACGATGAAAACGCTTGGCAAAGAAAACCAGTAAAATCAAGGGTTTGCGGTACTTGGACTTGTAAACTACAACAAATTTACAACAATTTTACAACGCATAACAAAGAATGATGAGCGTTAATGAATAGTTGTACTCATAAATCCAATTCAATATTTTGTACGATAAGGACATTTTTCTAAAAGAAAATTTTAGGGAAGTGTCCTTTTGTTATGGTCAAAACAAAATAAGAAATGGAGGAAAAATGTATGAGTAGTACAGCGTTAGGAGCAGAGAAAGCGATTATTTTTATCAGCGATGCACATGAAAAATTCTACTACGAGAAATTGAAAGAGGTCAGGTATCAGGACGTGTACCATAAGGCACTTGTATATTGTCTTGGTATCAGCGATGACACAAGAAGAAATATCAAAAGTATTTATGATTTTAAGACAGGCTGCGTGAAAACGGAGTGCCTGCATGAAGGCTGGCAGACCAGCGGGAGCGTAAGAGTGGTCAGGATGGCGTTTAACCTTTACTGCAACGGTACGCCAAGCGTCCTTGACTATGACGATGCGGAGGAACAGGTGGACGAGTGCAGACGGTACACAGTGGAAGAACTGTTCTGCTGTGCCTATGCGCCCTATTTTTGGCAGGCAATACAGATTCGGTATCCGGAATACGCAACGTATAACCACGATCTGTATGCCATGTTCGGAGGACAGGACTGATGTTAAAGGTTAGGCTTATGGGGACGAAGAACGATATTAAGTGGTTTGGGAAGATTTTACAGAGGAACCCGAAAATCGAAGTGACGGAGTTTTCCGATATGTTCCCAAACAAAGGGACAAAGAAATATTACCGGACTTATGTGGAAGTCAGGAAAAGCAACGTAAAAGAAAACCAGTAGAAGAAAAGGAGAATCATCATGTGTAAAATAATCGCAATCGCAAACCAGAAAGGCGGAGTCGGCAAGACCACCACCACAAGCAACTTAGGAATTGGATTGGCAAAACAGGGAAAGAAAGTGCTTCTGATTGATGCGGATGCACAGGGCAGTCTGACAGCAAGTTTAGGATTTACAGAGCCGGACAGTCTGGAAGTCACGCTCGCAACCATTATGGGAGATTTAATCAATGACGAGGAAGTAGAGCCGGGAGAGGGTATCCTCCACCATGAGGAAGGGATAGACTTAATGCCGGGGAACATTGAGCTTTCCGGTCTGGAGGTTTCCCTTGTGAATGTAATGAGCCGGGAAACGGTACTCCGGTCGTACATAGAGATTGTCAGGGAGAGTTACGATTATATCTTGATTGACTGTATGCCTTCCCTCGGCATGATTACCATAAACGCCTTTGCCTGCGCCGACAGTATCCTGATACCCGTACAGGCGGCATACCTGCCCGTCAAAGGCTTACAGCAGCTTATTAAGACGGTGGGAAAGGTAAAGCGGCAGATTAACCCGAAGCTGGAGATTGAGGGGATTCTGCTTACAATGGTGGACAGCCGGACGAACTACGCAAAGGACATCAGCTCCATGCTGAAGGAAGCCTATGGAAGCAGGGTAAGGATATTTGCCAATGTTATTCCCATTTCCGTCCGGGCGGCGGAGATTTCAGCGGAGGGCGTCAGCATCTACAAGCATGATCCAAAGGGAAAAGTGGCGTCAGCTTACGATTCTCTGACAAAGGAGGTAATCACCTCTGCTCGTCAGGGTGACTCGCACTTTGCTCCGCAAAGCAAGGAGGTGAGCGCAGATGGGCAGTAATATAAAATCAAGAAGCGCATCAAAGGTTGCTCTGGAAAGTTTTGATGATTTGTTCGGCGGAAATACCGCACAGGAAAACGGGGTGGAGCAGATTATCAATGCGCCGCTGGCAGAGCTTTATACGTTCAAAGACCACCCGTTCCGGGTGGAGGACGATGAGAAGATGGAGGAAACAACCGAGAGTATCCGCCAGTACGGGGTGCTTGTGCCGGGGATTGCAAGACCGAGGGCGGGCGGCGGCTATGAAATCATAGCCGGACACCGCCGCAAACGTGGCTCGGAGCTTGCCGGAAAGACGGAGATGCCTGTGGTTGTCCGCAACTATACCGATGATGAAGCTACGATTATCATGGTGGATTCCAATATCCAGAGGGAGGACATCTTGCCAAGCGAAAAGGCGAGAGCCTACAAGATGAAATATGAAGCCATGAAGCATCAGGGGAAGAAGTCAGGCAGAAACACGCTGGATGAGGTCGGGGAAGCTGCCGGGGAGAACGCTAAAAAGGTTCAGCGGTATATCTGGCTCTCCCGCCTGTCTGATGAACTCCTTGCTATGGTGGACGGTAAAAAACTCGGTTTCTCACAGGGCGTTGACATTTCCTTTCTTGCGGAAGAAGCGCAAGGGTGGGTACAGGCAGTCATAGAGGAAAAAGGCTGTAATGTCAGCATGGCGCAGTCGGCAAAAATTAAGGAATATGGCAAGACCGGGGAACTTACCCTTCCAATGGTGCGCCTGATACTGACGGAGGAAAAGCCGAAGGAACGGAAAGTGACGCTGAAAGCGGATAAAATCAGCGAATATTTTGCGGAGGATTGCAGCAGTGAGGAAATAGAGGTCATCATCATTCAGCTTCTGGATGAATGGAAGAAAAGACAGTAGAGGGGAGGTGCATCGGCGTGGATGGCACAATAAAATTCGACTATTATTATGGCATCGAAGCGGAACAGTTTTCCTTTTACCGGATTCCGAGGCTTCTGATAAAAGACGCAAGGTTTAAAGAGTTGTCCAGCGATGCAAAGCTCCTTTATGGTCTGATGCTTGACAGGCTGGCATTGTCAATCAAGAATGGCTGGCTTGACGAAGAAAACCGGGTGTATATCCATTACACCCTTGATAACATAATGGAGGATTTGGGATGCGCAAGGGAGAAATGCGCAAAGGTGATAGCGGAGCTTGACAGCAAAAAGGGCATCGGTCTGATTGAGAAGAAAAGACAGGGGCTAGGCAAGCCGGACATTATCTATGTGAAGAATTTTGCGACACTGGATACCGGGAAAGAACCGGGCGGAGAGCCGGAAAAGCCGGATAATGCTGACAATTCCGCAGAAGTTCGGAAACCGAACTTCAAGAGGTTCGATAATCAAACTTCAAGAAGTTCGGAAATCGAACTTCAAGAGATTCGGAAATCGAACTTGCAGGAGTTCGGAAACCAGACTTCAAGAAATTCGGAAATCGAACTTGCGGAAGTTCGGGAATCGAACCCTAATTATAACAATACTAATTATACCGATCTGAGTTATACCAATCCTATCAATCAATCAGATAGTGGAACAGAGAAACAGAAACCGGGCAAGCCGGATAATGGTATGATTGATGTGATGGATGAAGCCAGCGCCTACATGGAAATCATTAAGAAAAATATTGAGTATGAGCATCACATGAAATATGGCGATTGGAGTGAAAAAGGTCTTTATGAGGAACTGTATGAGGTAATCTGCGAGATTGTGTGCGTGAAGCGTAAGACGGTAAAGGTCAACGGGGAAGATTACCCGTATGAGCTTGTAAAGTCTAAGTTTTTAAAGCTGGACAGCTCCCATTTGGAGTATGTCATCGGGTGCATGAAGGAAACCACAACAAGGATAACCAACATCAGGGCGTACATGGTGACAGCCCTCTACAATGCCCCGAATACCATGAACCATTATTACCAGCAGTTGGTTCAGCATGATATGTATGGCGGCGGTTGGGAAGAAAAAGGGATGTTTGAGCGCAAAGCGGAAGGAGATGGATAAATGGAGTCCATGAGGGATATTGACCGGACAATGGAACGGGAAATCGCAAAGGGGAGCTGCCCGCTAAAGTTCGTGAGGATAGAGTTTGGCGATTCCCCTTATCAGGAGATTGCGTCAAGGGAAAAGCTGCTGCAGGTATTGTCCTATCTGCTGCGGACAGGCGATTATGGCAGGTTTGCCGGGAAGGGGACAGGGAATAATGTTTACATGGATATTAAGGGCAGGAAGCCAGCTTTTCAGCGTACCCGTTCTTTTCTTGACCGGAACAGCATATTTTCCGCAATCCGCAGGTATGGGAAGAAAATAAAGCCGGATTTTGACGGGCATACTTATCTGGAAACGGTATGGTGTATCTTTGAACTGCCGGAAGGGGAACAGGAAAAATACAGGGTAACCTATGACGGGCAGGAAGCCTTCGCTTTCCCCATGTCCGATAAATATATCCTCGGACTTTACACGCACTGTATCTCGGCAAGGCGGGCGGCATCGGCGGATATGGATATTCCCGGATCAGGCTTTTCGGGGAAGGAACAGGGCATCGCCAGTCTGGAAGATGTGCGTGACGTATTGTTCCAATGCCTTTTGTTTGACACAATAAAATGCGGGGAAGGCGTGTTATACGCTGACCTCTGCACAATCTACTGTTTAAAAGAGGATAGATAGCTTTTGGACTTTTTGTCCAGAAGTAAGTTAGGAGGTGCGCTATGGCGGAAAAATTTATTACGGAAGAACAGCGGGCAAAATGCCGGAAGGTGGCGGATGCGTTTGCGGAGCTGTATGAGCTGACCGATGTAATGGTGGCGGATGCCGGGAGGTTCGGCTTTGTCCGTCTGCAATGGTTCAGTGAGGGGGAAGGTTTTGATTCGGCAATGGCATTTTCGGACAGTGAGGAACTGTTTGAGGAACTCTGGCGGATATGGTATGAACATGAAGTATTAACGCCAGTGCTTGGTACGCCGCTTGCGGAGCTTGACTATGACGAGATATTCCAGACGCTTTCCAAAGACAGGCAGGAGGAAATATTGGAGAAAAAGAGATATTTCATTGACCTGTGCAAAGACGCTTTCGGTTAAGGCGGCAGATATTTTTTACAATTCCGGGGCGTTTTCTGCTAAAATAGACCGTATCAGGATAAAGGAGTGGTGCGTTTGGGAAACAGGAAGCGGAGGGCGGACAGGACATATAAGGACTTAAAGCAGAAACAGAAAGCCGGAATAGCAGACGGTATGTTCCAAAAGACCTGTGATTATTACAGGGAGCATGGCAGGATGCCGGAAGGAGAGGACTGTGAAAAAATTGCGGGGCAGATTTACCAGAGGGTAAAGGGGATAGCGGAAAAGGCTTCCTTCGATGAAATATACAGCCTGTATCTTTACCGTCTGCCACGTTATGAAACAAGGATTGCGGAGAACGGGCTTCCCGAAAAGAAGGAAAAAAAGCAGGATGCCGACAAGCCGAAAGTAAAGCAGAAGGGCAGGAGCAAAAAAATATGCCCGAACTGCGGAAGGAAGATGAAACAGCAGTTTATCGGCTTGCAGCATTGTAAATGCGGCATGAGCTGGAAAAAGGATATAGGATATTTTGAGCGTACCGGGGATATGGTTTTCGCTCTGGAACGGAGGAAAGTAGGGAAAAAGACAAAGCAGTGTCCGGTGATCCGGTACAGATAATTAAATACCAGAAACAGCGTGAGGGCAGTTATAGACCGTAAACAGCGGTTTATAGCTGCCCTTTTTGCGTTTGGAAAACTTTTGGACAAAAAGTCCAGAAGCGGAAAGGAGAAATCAGGAAGATGAAACACAAAAAAGCAACAGCAGTTTCCCTTGCGGCGGTAGCGGGAGCAGCGGTATTGGGCGGAATCCGTTATGCGGCAGGGAAAAGGAAACCCAAAGCAGCGAGGGAAAATGACGTGCAGGAGGAAGGATTGACAGAGGATAAGATGCGGGAATGCCTTCTCCGCCTGTTCCGGCTGTATGAGGACAGTGAGTTTGATGATTCGGCGGAGTTTTTGGGCGATGGGAGCGATCCGAGGGAATATGAAGCGGAGAACTATTCCAGCCAGTTATTCCCTTATATCAAAAGGAACATGAAAGACGTGATGATGATGGAGGGGGACGATGGTACGGGGAAAGAACCCTTCGCCATGACAGATGTTCTTTTCTGTTATCCAGCCTGCAAGATAGGCTGTGAGATAGAGGAGCTGTTTTCGGACAACTTTGTCCTGTGCCTTGAAAGCGAGATATGGATGCTGGAAAACGGGGAGTTTGCATCTGTCTATTGTGTCAGTATTGGAAAGGACGGAGGGCGGCTCAGTTACCGATTTGTGGATACCTACATCAAAAATCCGGGGGACATTCGTATCTGCTTTGAAGATTTGGAATCCGGGTTTGCACAGATTATCAAAGCGTTGGAAGAAGGGAGAAAGCCGGAACTGCCATAATCCGGTCAGAAAGGAGAGCTTATGAAATATATGATCCACAGGCTGTACGTCCCACCCTGACGGGCGTACAGCAATAAAAAAAGAAGGAGGAAAACCATGCAGGAGGAAGTGACACAGAAAACCATTGCCCTTGTGTTTAAATCTTCCCGGCTGACTGCCGACGTGCTGAAAAAGGCTATGAAGATGTATCTGGAACACCGGAAACAGGGAAAGCAGATGCCGCATGGGAAAATATCAGTGAAAGAGCTGGTCGGTCAGGGTATGGGCGCTTCGAGCATTGAGGTGACGGATAACAACATCAAGTCCTTTGAGAGAGTGGCAAAGAAGTATAACGTGCAGTTCGCTGTGAAGAAGGACAAGACGGAGAAGCCGCCGAAGCACATCGTATTATTCAAGGGCAAAGATGCCGACGTGATAACGCAGGCATTTAAGGAGTTTGTAAAAGTTAATGAGAAAAAGCATAACCGCATCTCCGTAAAGGAGAAGCTGGCGCAGTTCCGGGAGCAGCTAGGCAAGGACAAAAAACGGGAGAGGGCAAGGGAACACCAGAAGGACAGGGGGCAGTCATTATGAGTAAAATCGTAGAGGGCATTGCCAAAGACCTAAAGTCAATCCCTGAAAAGCTGAAGGCAAAGACGGGGAATATTGACAAAAAGAAACTTTTCCTTATGAACCTCCCCTATGCGCTTGCCGGGTATTTCTGCGACAAAATTGCGTGGCTGTGGCGGGTATCGCCGGGGCAGGACGCTTCCGCAAAAGCGATGGCGGTCATGGCGGGGATGGAGGACTTATTTTCCAACCCGTTACCAAGTTTCCACCCAAAAGATTTGCTGATAGGGATAGGGTGCGGCATTGCGCTCCGCCTTGTGGTGTATTTCAAAGCCAAGAACGCCAAGAAATTCCGGCATGGCATGGAGTACGGTTCTGCGAGATGGGGGAACGCAAAAGATATTGAGCCTTATGTCGATCCGGTGTTTGAGAACAACGTGTTACTCACAGAAACGGAAAGACTGATGATGTCCGGCAGACCAAAACAGCCGAAGTATGCGAGGAATAAGAATATCCTTGTCATCGGCGGTTCTGGTTCGGGCAAGACGAGGTTTTTCGTAAAACCGAACCTTATGCAGATGCACAGTTCCTATGTTGTCACTGATCCGAAGGGTACAGTATTAGTAGAGTGCGGAAAAATGCTCTTAAAGAACAGTTACCGGGTGAAAGTGCTGAATACCATTAACTTCAAGAAATCCATGCACTACAACCGTGCGACTTGTTCGTCGCTGAAAAGGCGGCGCACAGCGCTGTTTTTAATCAGTTCTGTGAACTGATAATTCGAGAGGTGGAATGATAGGGTAACGCCTTGAAACGCCTCCCCTGATACTCCGGCATGCGTCATCACTCTGTGATGAGGTGTGAAGCCCGGTAAAGTCGGCAGAAAGGTGCCGTAACAGATAACGCTGACGAAACCTGTCCAGAGGTGGACAGCGCACCCCATATGCCGGGGGTCTATAAAATACCTATGGTTAGAATGGCAGCAATGCCTGACGAAACTCCCGAATGTAAAGGTCTAAAAGTGCCACATACAGAAATGTATGTGTGGGTTCATGCCCAGACAGTGCGGTTTAGTAGGAATGGTTGTTACGAACTACCGTGATGTGTTACAGGCACATGCAAGCTGTCAGGCTTAGAGGGAACACCTAAGGGTATATATGCACAGATAGAATTATCGGAACAAGGAAAGGCAGAGAATCCTATGGATAATCCGGCGAAGAATAATAAGCGGATGAATCTCTGCTGAAAGGTCGTGGTCGAACTGTCGATGTTGCCTGCGAAAAAGAGGGTGACGGAGGAATGGCCACAAGTCAGGCAGAAAATCAGCAGTACACACTCTCTAATCATGCAGTCGAGTAAGAATAAGAAATTGTCACTCGAATCAATGAAACGGGGTGATGTACATGACACGGAAAGCTAAAAAAAGAAGTAAACTGCGCCATGCGGAATACTATGACATGCAGAACATCTTTGATGAACTGTATGCAAAAAGCAGAGATGGAGAGATATTTAATAATCTCGTAGAAATCATAGTGGCACCAAATAACATCATGCTTGCTTTCAGAAATATTAAAAGCAATGATGGGAGCCATACCGCCGGTACAGACGGGAGAACGATAGAATCCCTGGCAGATATGCCGGAAGAAGATTTTGTCTCCCTTATTCAAAAACAGTTTACAAGGTATGTGCCAAAAACAGTAAGGAGGGTAGAGATTCCCAAACCAAACGGGAAATTAAGACCGTTAGGTATACCGTGTATCATAGACCGGATTGTACAGCAATGCATATTACAAGTCATGGAGCCAATCTGTGAAGCAAAGTTCTATGAACATTCATACGGCTTCAGACCTTGCAGGAGCGCTGAAAACGCTGTCTCCTACGCTTATGGACTGGCTCAAAGGAATAAACTCCACTATGTGGTGGACGTGGATATAAAGGGTTTCTTTGACAACGTAAATCATAGAAAGCTGTTACAGCAGATATGGACGCTGGGTATACGGGATACCAAACTGATTCAGATAATCAAAGCAATGCTGAAAGCGCCAATTCAAATGCCAGATGGAGAAATCCTACACCCAGATAGGGGAACCCCTCAGGGCGGCATACTTTCCCCGCTGTTAGCCAACATTGTCCTGAACGAACTGGACTGGTGGATAGCGTCACAGTGGGAGGGTATGGCAGACCATATGAAGTCTCCTTGTAAGGTCACATATTATCCGAACGGGGCAGAAAAAAAGTGCAACAGCCACACGGCGCTCAAAAAGAGCAACCTCAAGGAAATGCGTATAGTCCGGTATGCAGATGATTTTAAAATCTTTTGCAGGAACCGTAAGGACGCTGACAGAACATACCATGCGGTTGAGGACTGGCTGCTAAAGCGGCTCAAACTGGAAATTTCAGATGAAAAATCAAAGGTCACAAATCTCAGGAAAAGAGATAGTGAATTTCTGGGGTTCCGTATGAGGCTGATAAAGAAACGCAGGACATGGGTAATCAGTTCAAATGTCTGTGACAAGGCAATGTCGCATATGCAGAAAGAACTCTCAAAAGCAATTATAGAGATTCAAAACAGCAAGACAGCAAGCGACATAAAGAGCAACATTCACGAATACAACGCCAAAGTCATAGGTATGCAGAACTATTATTGTATTGCTACGAGGATAAATCTGAATTTTAGCCGAATGGCTCATGTGAATAATGGTCGCTTTCTCCATCGGATAGATGGGTATAAAAAGCAGGGCGAATTAAACAACAAATATATA